>NZ_FXUJ01000007.1:0-165236 GCF_900182865.1 Desulfonatronum zhilinae | reverse complement strand
AATCACAAGTTCGGCTTCTGCTATCTTAAGCTTTTGCATGCGCCTAAGATAACCTTGTTCGGAACTATACGCAAATATTTATGACGCTATGTATAATTGACCTGTACAGGGAAATTCAGACCAAGCAGTAAAAGCCCGCTATGCCACTCAAAACCGTTCTCCACGTCGGCCCAGGCCATCCCAAATCCGGCGCAAAGTTGCCTTCGGGCTTTCAGGCCCAGACATGGCAGGAAATCCGCCTGGACATCGACCCGGCCAACCAGCCGGACATTATTGGTTCCATGCAGGACATGCACGCCGTGGCCGACGAATCCATGAACGCGGTGTACTCCGCCCACAATATTGAGCACGTTCACGCCTTCGAAGTTCCCCAGGTGCTCAAGGAGTTCCTGCGTGTGCTCAAACCAGAAGGGTTTCTTGTGATCACCTGCCCGGACCTGCAAGCCGTCTGCACCCTGGTAGTCCAGGACAAATTGACCGACCCCTGCGTATCACTCACCCGCCGGTCCGATCACGCCCTTGGACATCCTCTACGGCCACGGACCAGCCCTGGCTGCCGGTGTCACCACTACATGGCCCACAAATGCGGCTTCACCCTCAGATCCCTGACCCTGGCCCTCCAAGAAGCCGGTTTCCAGACAATGGCCGGCAAACGCCGCCTTCATGCGTTCTCCTTATGGATGATTGCCTGCAAGTCAGTGGTGGATGAGGCAGAGATCAGAAGGCTGGCCGGTGAGCTTTTGCCGGATTGAACCGGTTGATCCAAAGACAGAACTCAGTGAAGCTGATCCTCTGCTTTGCGGTTAAAGCCGTTGGGGGTATGGGGAGGCACCGGGGATCAACAGATTTTTCAAACGCTCTGGGCATGTTCGCTGTCCAGGCCCGAAAAATTACTGATCTTGACTATTCCCTCTGGAAAACGAGCAACGACCTCAAGCTCCCCTCCCATGGCTTCGATATGACTGCGAAGAGTCGAGAGATACATATCCGTACGCTTTTCCAGCTTGGCGATGGACGGTTGCTGCACATGAAGCAATTCCGCCAACATTTTTTGGGACAACCCCCGAGCCTGCCGCAACTCGTTGAGGGGCATCTGATCCAATAGGGCTTGCGCTTTCGCCTTTGATCGGCTTTGTGCGTCAGAAGACATTTTTGAACGTAATTCTGAGAATTTATTTGCCATCAATCAGCCCCTCCTTTTGAAGCTGCTCCAGGTGTTCATCATAGAGCCTGTCAGCAATCGGCACATACGATTCATACCACCTGTCATCACCGGTCTTATCCCCGCCGATCAGTAAAATCACCACGCGTCTGGGATCAAACGCATACAAAGTGCGTAAGGGTCTGCCCTCGTGCTGAGTGCGGAGTTCTCGCATATGCCCGTGTCTTGACCCCATAACCTTACTTGAATGCGGGAAGCCCAACACTGGACCGCGACTTTCCAGCAAGCGCACGGAAGCATCCAGTGAAATTTGTTCATCTTCAGACAGGGTAGCCCACCATTCACCGAACTCATCCGAATATTCAACTTCCCAAGACATGGTTCACCATATAACCTCGAAGGAATACTTGGTCAACAAGGGATGCAAGAATGAAAGTGGCGATGTGTTCAAGGACAACTGAAGCCAACTGACCGAAAAGACCAAACTCAGTAAAAGGGAAGCCAACCAGCTTCCCTTTCTTTTGCCCATAACCTGAGAAAGCCAATCACCCTCAGCTTCCTTTCAAGCCCTGCCCTTCTGGCCGAACCGGCATTGCCCCATCCTGTTCTGCTTCCTGCTCTGGGAGTGACCCTCTCATTTGCCTTTTAGCACGAATAGTGCCAGGTTTATTTTTCTTGACTATCCCCGCCCCTCCCGCTAACCATTTCTTCACCCTCACTCACCCCGACCAAGGAGTCTCTGGTGGGCCGCATTCCTCGCTTTGTCCGTCACGATCAAGTCAAACGCGAACGCAAAAAAGGCTACAAACTCAGCCGCTCTGACATCTTCCGCCACCGCTGCCGGTATTTCACGGACAGCGGCATTATCGGCTCAAAAAAGTTCGTGGCCGAGGTGTTCGACGGAGTGAAGTACCTGCTGGATTCCAAGGATGAACGGAAGTTTACGCCGGTTGGTGGGGTGGAGGGGGTTTATTCGATGAAACGGCTTGCGGCTGGTGTAAGCCGATAGCTGGTTTGCCCTCTCGTAGTTGAAGAGGTACACTGATCTTTTCGTTTTCAAGGAGACCTCATGCCCAACTACGTACCCGTCAGCAAAGAGAATCATGCATCCAAACGCTGGAAGCGTTTCGACTCCTACGCATTCGCACAGAAAGAAACCTTCCTGCCCCTGGTGGCCGCTGAGTTGCCAAAGGCTGTCACCGCCTTTCCCATCGCCTTTATCCAGCAGAACGACGTATTCTTCCCAGTAGCCTTACTCGGCCTTGAACAAGGCAAGAACCTGTTCGTGGCCGCCAATGGCCAGTGGGTTGGTGCATACGTGCCTTCAGCCCTGCGCGGCCACCCGTTCAAGCTGGCCAAGTCTCAAGACAACCAGCTTGTGCTCTGTGTGGATCAGGACTCCGGGCTGATTACCGACGGGCCTGAAGGGGAAGCCTTTTTCGACGAGTCCGGTGAGCCCTCTGAACCAGTCAAGCAGGTGCTGGAGTTTCTGCAAAAGATTGAAGCCAACCAGCAGGCCACAGCCCGGATGTGCGCGGTTCTGGCCAAACATCAGGTGATCAAACCCTGGCCCATCACCCTGAAGACGCCAGAAGGCGAGAAAACCATCAACGGACTGTTCCAGATCGACGAGCAAGCCCTGAACCAGCTTCCAGGCGAGGCTTTCCTGGAACTGCGCCAAGCCGGAGCCCTGCCCATGGCTTATTGCCAAATGCTTTCCATGCAGCACTTGGCAACCCTGGCCAAACTGGCCGAAGCCCATGCACAGGTTGCGTCCAAGATGGCCCAGCAGAATCAGCCTTTTCAGGCTTCTATTGAGTTCGATGACGACATGATCAAGTTTCAGTAGGGGCGATGGCCAAGCCATGTCTTTCGTCACCATCGACGGCAAATCCTACGAGCGGGAAAGCCTTTCACCAAAAACCTTGGCACAGATTGAATCCATCCAGTTCTGCGACAAGCGCATCACTGAGTTGCAGGCTGAACTTGCGGCGTTCCAGACAGCCAGGAATGCCTACTACAAGGAATTGCGGGAGCTGCTGCCGATTGTCGAGGATGTGCGGCAATAAACCAGCTACTCTAAAGTTGGATCGCCTTTCGAACCATGTCTATCCGCCAGGAAGCCCTGCAATTTGCCTCCAAAGCCGACTTCCCCGGCTTTCTTTCAGTCTGCGACAAGGCCATTACGGAACACGTCAACGATCCTGACCAGCTTCTGGACATCGGAGCCTTGCTGCTGCACTTCGGGTTTCTGACCAAGGCCAGGCAGTGCTTTGAACAGGTACGCGCCATTGCTCCCAACATTCTGCGTCCGGCTGTGAATCTGGCCAATGTAGCCAGAGAAGCCGGGGATCATGCCCAGGCCGGTAGCCTGTACAAGGCCCTGCTCAGCGCTTTGCCGGACAACTCTGTAGTTCGGCGCAATGCGCTGGTCAGCCAGGAATACGATCCGTCTGTTTCCGACAACCAACGGCTGCAATCCGCCAAACAGTGGGGAGAGTGGGCAATTGGGCGTGCCGGTATACTGATAGCTCAAGTCCGTGCTGCGATAAACTCCATAACCTGCTGAACGCATTCATTTAAGGAACAATTGTCAGTTTCCAGAACCAAATCGGGGTTGTTCGGCTCCTCGTAGGGCGCGGATATGCCCGTGTAGTTTTTGATCTTGCCCTGCCGGGCCAGCTTGTACAGTCCTTTGACGTCCCGCTCCTCGCACACTTCCAAGGGACACTTGACGTAGACCTCGAAAAACCGTCCGCCGTCGATAAGCTGCTTGCATCGCTCCCGGTCGGCGCGCAAGGGAGAAATGAACGCGGTCATGCAAATGATCCCGGCGTCCAAAAAAAGCTTGACCATCTCGGAGATGCGCCGCAGATTCTCGGCCCGACCCTCGGGCGAGAAGCTCAAATCGCTGCACAAACCCTGACGGACATTATCCCCGTCAAAAACGTAGGTCAGCCTTTCCGCGGCGTGAAGCCGCTCCTCAACGGCGTGGGCAATAGTGGACTTGCCGGAGCCGGACAGGCCCGTGAACCAGAGGACCATGCTTTTCTGCTTCAACAGGCGCTCGCGCCGTTCCCGTGTGATGCCGCCTCGGTAGGGGACGGTGTTCGGACAGGGTGTGTTCATAAAATGACGCAGCGTGTGATGCGGATTATGTGGGTGGCCGCGTGACACAGCGGCCGTCTCTTCCACGGACCAAGCCCAGGGAATCCGGCATGAACCTTCATCCGGTGGTCCGTGCTCAGGTACTCGGTACGCGGAACGGGTGTCAAGGCGCTCAAATCGGCCTTGATCGTTGATCGGGAGCGTCCGTTCTGATTCAAGCCGTCCCATCCGCCTACAACGGCCAGACCCAAAGCAACATAGGCAGCGTCACGGCGACGACCAGGATGTCCGTGGGCAGGCCCATGCGCCAGTAGTCCCCGAAGTGGAATCCGCCCGGTCCCAGGATCAACGTGTTGTTCTGGTGGCCGATGGGCGTCAGGAAGGCGCAGGACGCGCCGATGGCCACGGCCATCAAAAAGGAGTCCGGATTGACTCCCAGTTGGGACGCGGTGCTCAGGGCGATGGGGCACATCACCGCGGCGGTGGCCGCGTTGTTCATGAAGTCGGTGATGAGCATGGTTGCCACCAGGATCACCGCCAAGCCGAGCACGGCGTGGCCCTGGGCCACCGTGTCCAGAAGAAACCGGGCGATCAGGTCCGCGGCTCCGGTGGACGCCATGGCCCCGGCCACAGGCAGCATGGCCCCCAACAGAACGATCACGGGCCAATCCACGGCCTGATAAACCGAACGCGGCGAGACCACGCGCAGGGCCATCATCGCCAGAACCCCGGTGGCAAAGGCCACCGCCACGGGCACCCCCCCCAGGGCCGTGGCGGACACCGCGCTGACCATGATCAGGGACGCCTTCACGGCCTGACCTTTCGCCGGAACCCGCACGTCCCGCGGTGCCAGGGGCACGCAGCCGAACTCCGACGCAAAACCGGACAGAACTTCCGGTGCGCCCTGCAGCAACAGTACATCTCCGGCCTGGATCGGCGTTGAACGCAGCCGTTTGATGGACCGGTGCCCTTGCCGGGAAATGGCCAACAGATTGATGCCGAAGCGGGTGCGCAGTTCCAAATCCCTGGCCGAGCGGCCGATCAGGATCGCGCTGGGCATGGCCACCAGTTCCTGGACGATGATCTCGCTGGGCTTGGTTTTCCCTTCTTCTTGTTCGCCTTTTTTTCCGGACGCCCCCTTCTCCCGGTTCGGTTCGTCGGAAGAGTGGTCGTCCTGAGCGCCTTGCGCCGACTCCTGCTTTTGGCTTGGCGGAGGCGGCACGTTTTCTTCCAGCTTCAATCCCAGCCCGGACAGTACGGATGCCAGGGATTTGGGCTCGGCCTGAATCACCAGAATGTCCCCATTGCGCAAGATCCGTCCCGGATACGGCGCGGACAGCCGGAATCCGCTCCGGACCAGCCCCACGATAACGGCATCGGCCTCGTCCAGGGATCGCTCCACGTCCCGCAGCTGTTTCCCGGCGGCCTTGCTGTCCTCGGTGATCCGCACTTCCGTGGTGTAGACCGCGGTATCGAAGTCGTCCGTGTCCGACTGCCTGCGTCCGGGAACCAGCCGCCACCCCACAAGGGAGATGAAGGTCAGGCCCGCGACGGTTACGGCAAGCCCCACCGGGGTGAAGTCGAACATGCCGAAGCCGCCCAACCCGGCCTCGGCCCGGAACCCGGAGACGATCAGGTTCGGCGGGGTGCCGATCAGGGTGATGGTCCCGCCCAGGATTGAGCCGAAGGCCAGAGGCATCAAGACCTTGCCCGGAGTCAGTCCCAGCTTGCCCGAAACCTTGACCGCCACCGGCATCAGCAAGGCCATGGCCCCGACATTGTTCATGAACCCGGAAAGCACGGCCCCGAGGCCGGTCAGGGAAGCAATGCTCCTGGTCCGCCCGGCGGAGGACGGCAGAACCCGTCGAGCCAGTTCGTCCACGGCCCCGGAAACCTGCAGGCCGTGACTGAGCACGAGAACGCAGACCACGGTGATCACGGCCGGATGTCCGAATCCGGAGAACGCCTCGGTCCCGGGCACCAGTCCGGTGAAGACGCAGGCCAATAGCGCACCGGCGGCCACCATGTCGTGCCGCCATTTGCCCCAAATGAACATGCCCATGGCGGCCACGAGAACGACGATGATCGTCAGTTGGTCCAGTGTCATGGCGTCCGGCTCGCTTTGTTGGCGACGAGATGGATGAGGGTCATGAAAAAAGCCCGACCCGCGGCGCGAAACGCGACGCATAAGGGTCGGGCGATATGCCGGTAAAGCAAACCGGTGAAAAGGTCATGGGAAGACTGGAGCGGAGTCACGCTCCAGCAAGCCTGGCCTCCACGGAGCGCATCTTGGAACCAATGGCGTCCTCCCGGCCCCGCCGACAATCCAGGCGCAGATAAACCAGAATCCGGTCGCAGTCCGTCGCAAGATCCGCCTGGCAACGCCCCACCACGTCCATCACCTGATCCCAGCGGCCTTCGATCACCGTGCTCATGGGGCCGAACGTAGAGGCCAATCCGCTTTGCCGGATGATGGCCACGGCCCGGGCCACGTAGGGCGCCAGACTGTCGCCCTTGTCCATGGGGAAAATGGATAATTCGGCCAAAACGTTCATCGCGTCATGTTCGCCCATTCGCTCAGCCTCCCTACCAGTGTGTTAAAAAAGCCGAATTCCGCAGGCTGTTCAAAAACCCCGCTGGCAAGGCACAAAAAAAGTGAAAGGCCGAAGCGCATATATTCATACGTGAGGGTTTGAACTTTTTGCAGCAACGCAGCAAGCGGGGATTTTTCAACAGCTTGTTACCCCGCCTTTCCCGGAACAGCCACGCGCACGGACAGCCTCCCCTGGTTCAGGTCGGCGCTCCAGTCCCATCCCAAGGCGGAGGTCAGCTCTTGCAATTCCGGGACATGCCGGATTTCACCCGCCATGCCGCCGACTTCCTCGGTCTCCGGGGTCGTGGCCATCCGGACCGCCAAGCCTCCGCCGGGCAACGGCCCGAACCCCAAAGCCAACTTCAGGGCCAAGCCCGACGTTCCCCCGGCGTTGTCGTCCCTAAAGGCGGACAGCAGGGCCGTCAAAGGTTCTTCCAGACACCAGGTCAAGGCCAGGGGAACGGCTTGGATATGAGGGGGCGGGGGGTCAGTGGCGAGGGTCGCGGCGACGTTGTGCTTGAACAGCAGATCGCTCTGCCAGAACTGGAGCAGCCAGGAACCGAAATGCGTGGGGTCGATGAGCTGTCGAGTCGGATTGACGTAGGCGTCCCGCCAGGAAAGGACGTCGAGCTGCGATTTCAACTCCTGGGCCACGCGCTCCAGCCGCGTGCACTTCTCCAGCAGGTTCGGACGCAACGCGTCCAGCCCCTCCTTGGCCAGGGAGTTGCGAAGCAGTTCCGTTTGCATGGTCAGGGCGTGCACCGGGTTGTTCAGATTGTGCACGATCCCGTTGAGCATGTCTCCAGCCACGGCCCGGCAGCGCTCAGCGGCCAGTTCCAGCAAGGAGTCGGTCAGTTCCATTGTTTGCTCTCCCGGATACGCTCCCGTTGCTGTTGAAAGACGTACCGGACTATGGCCTCCCGATCCTGTTCGCGGATGGAGGTGAAGTCCACGGCCCAGGCCGAATTGCCGGCCCGGTCGTCCCGGCGATGAATTCGGCCCATGACCCCGACCGTCTGCAACGGGAACTGACTCAGGAAGAGCACCAGTTCCAATCGGTCGTCCAGGGCGAACTCCCGGTCCGCGGTGAAAATCAGCCCCGCGCCGCTGATTTCCACGATGTTCACGGCCACGGGGAACGTGCTTTCCAGGTGCTCCCGATTGGCCAGGCTGAGCAGCATGTCCAGCTTGGAATTGATGGTTTCCAGAAAATCCAGCAGGGCCTCCGGCATGTTCGCGCCCTTGGGCCGTAACGCCGCGCTCTGGGCTGCGTCGCAACCGAAGCATCCCTGGTAAACGGCGTTTTCTTCTCCCGGCGCGAGAAGACGCAGCCGCCCCGGAAAAAAGGCTTCCACCCTGGAATAGGTCCGCTTTTGCTCGCTCATGCTCCCTCCGTGATCGCCTCCCAAATCCCGTTCTCGGTTTCCAGGACCATGGCCTTCACCGGGCACAGGCTGGTGCACAGGCCGCAGGCCGAACATTTCTCCCGCAAAAACAGAACTTCCCGGCTGTTCAGGTCCACACGCAGGGCCTTGGTCGGGCATAATGCCGTGCACAGGCCGCAGTGGACGCAGGAATCCTCAATACGGCGAATCTTCTGGGCCACCGGGGTGATGGCCACCCCGTGCTCCTTGAGATACCGCAGCCCCTCGCGACACTTCTTCCGATCCCCGATGATCTCCAAGGTCATCTGCCCTTCCTGCTTCGGAGAAATGCGGGCCTTAAGGATGTTGAAGGTCAAGTCGTAGACCCGGGCCAGATTGCAGACCACGGGCTGATTGGAGACGTCGGGAGGAAAGGTCAGGTAGATGGTTTCCTTGGTTTCGGACATGATTTCCTACCGCCCCCGCTGTTCATCCAGCATACTCTTGGCCCGGACGGCCTCGGGCTGATCCGGAAACCGGTTGACCAGATCTTCCAAGACCAGCACCCCGGCCCTGTCCTTGCCCAGCCGGAAAAAGGATGCTCCCTGCTTGAGCATGGCGGCCGTGTACTTGTTGCTCTCGGGATGCTTGCTGATCACGTCCTGGTAGGCCAGCACGGCTTGGCCGTAATCTTCCATCTGGAAAAAGCTTTCCCCCTGCCAGAACAAGGCGTTGGACAGCAGAGGGTGCTGGGGAAAGGTCGTGGCGAATTCCTGCCACATCCGCTGGGCCTGGGCGTAGTTGCGGTCGTGAAAAGCCTGTAGGGCCAGATCGTACAAGGCCTGGGCCGGATCGTCCGCGGTGGAGGGGACCATTGGCGGCTGCGGGCGGCCCGGCATCACGACGTCCGGATCAACCATGATCAACTGATCCGGCCCGTCCGGTAAGCCGGGCAAGTCCGGCTGCGTCGCGGCCGGCCCGTCCGGTCTCGGCCCCAGGTCCAGGGCCAACTGGCTGGCGATCATGGTCACGGAACGATCCAGGTAGGCCACCCGGCGGCCGAGGTCCGCGATATGCCCGCCTTCTCCAGGGCGATCCCCCTGGAGCATGCGTTGCAACTCCTCCATCTGGCCCTGCATGGTGGCGGTCTGGATGCGCAGGCTTTCGATTTCGGCCCACAGATTGGCCTGGGTGGCTCGCATTGGGGTGCTCACGCCTTCCATTTCCGTCAACAGCCTGGTCAGTTCCTGATCCAGGGCGGCCAACTGGCCCTGCAACCGGCGCTGCTGCTGCTCCTGATCCCAGACCCGGGCGGACAGGGTGTCCATCTCGCTCCGGGACGCCATGCAGGACGCCGTGAGCAGGCTGATCAGCACGATAATCAAACGGTATTTCATTGTTCCCTCCGGGCTCGTTTACGGCCCCAGATCAAATAGACCAGCCCGCCCAGAACGGGCAGGAAAACGCTGGCCGCGATCCAGGCCATTTTTTCCTGGGGCGTGGCGAATTCCGAATGAAACGAATGCCAAATGGCCCATAGGTTGGGCAGAATGGGCAGGGTCAGAAGCCCCAGGATCAAGACAAGCTGCGATGTCGGCAGATCAAACATGAGTGGTTCCTCAAATTTTCGGATCAGTCGTCGTCCTTGGAGGCCAAGCCGTAACGGCGGGTGCGGTAAACCGAGACCAGGAGCAGGACCGAGCCGATGCTGATGGCGATATCCGCCACGTTGAACGCCGGCCAATGGTACTGCCCGATGTAGAAGTCCAGAAAGTCGACCACTTCGCCCAGGCGGATTCGGTCGATCAGGTTACCCATGGCTCCGCCCAGAATCAGGCCCAGGGCCGTGAATAAAACGGTATCCTCCCTGGGCACGGTGCGCAGCAGATGCAGGATCAGGACCACGGCCAGGGCGGTCACGCCCAGAAAGAAATACGGCCGCCACGGGGCGTCCAGATCGCTCAGAAAGCCGAAGGCCGCGCCTTTGTTCAAAACGTGCACCAGATTGAAAAAGCCGGGAATCACGGTCTTGGAGGTCCACAAGGGCAACGACGCGGCCACCCAGAGCTTGGTGATCTGGTCCAGGACCAGCACCACCAGGGACAGGGTCAAAACGAGACGATACCGGGGCGCCATTACCGACCCTCCAGGGCTTCCCGACAGCGGGGGCAAACGCCGTCGTCGCCCTCCGCGGCTTCCGCGTCCAGTTCCTCGCTGTAGACCCAACAGCGGGGGCACTTTGTCCCGGGAGCCGGAGCCACGGCGATGCGCAGTCCGTCGACCTCTTCGCTGACGAAAAGGTTGGGAGCTTTATTGCCCGACGCCTGGCTTTCAGTGGCCTCGCTTTCCGGACGGACCTCCACCTTGGAGACGATGAACACTTCCCTGAGCATCGAGGCCATGGGCCGGAGCACGTCCAGCAGGTCGCCATGGACGTACAGGGTCACCTCCGTATCCAGGGAGTGTCCCACGATCCCGGCCTTGCGCACCGGCTCGATGGCCTTGGTGGTTTCGGCCCGGACCCGGATCACGGTTTCCCAGGCCTGTCGCGCTTCTTCGGCCAGGGGGTCGGCGATCGCACCCGCTGGAGCCGACATATCCGGGCCTTGAAAGCGCAGGCCGAAGACGCTGGGCGACGTCCCGCGGACGTCCTCGGGCAGGTGCTGATACACCTCTTCCGCGGTGAAACTCAGGACCGGAGCCATGTCCGTGAGCAGCATCTCCAGGGCCCGCCAGAGCACGGTCTGGGCCGAGCGCCTGGCCAAGCCGCCCGAAGCGGAAACGTACAGGCGGTCCTTGACGATATCCAGGTAAAAGGCGCTCAGGTCCGTGACGCACATGTTGTGCAGGGTATGGAACACTTTATGGAATTCGTACCGTTCATACGCCTCCGCGATCCTGGCGTGCCGTCGGGAGAACAGATCCAGGGCGAACCGATCCAGGGGCAGGAGCCGGTCCGTGGCCACGGCGTGCTCCGCAGGCCGGAAGTCGGCAAGGTTGCCCAGCAGGAACCGACAGGTGTTCCGGATGCGGCGATAGGCGTCCACCAGGCGGTTCAAGGTTTCCGTGGAAATGCGCACGTCGTCCTGGTAGTCCTCGGAGGCCACCCAGAGCCGCAGAATTTCCGCGCCGTACTGTTTGATGATCTCCTGGGGAGCGATGACGTTGCCCACGGACTTGGACATCTTGCGGCCATTGGCGTCCACCACGTAGCCATGCGTCAAAACCGCCCTGTAGGGAGCCGTGCCCCGGGTGCCCACGGAGGCCAGCAGCGAGCTGTGGAACCAGCCGCGATGCTGGTCCGACCCTTCCAGATACAGGTCCGCCGGGAACGTGCATTCCGGACGTTGTTCCAGAACCGCGGCAAAACTGGTTCCGGAATCGAACCAAACGTCCAGGATGTCGTCCTCCTTTTCCCAGAAGGTCGAAGCGCAGTCCGGGCAGGCCAGACCGGCCGGGACCACCTCGTCCAGAGCAGCCTCGAACCAATAGTCCGCTCCCCGTTCGTGCCCCGCGAACCGATCCACCACGGAAACGACCCAGTCCGGGTCCGTGTAAGTATGGCCGCAGTCCTTGCAGATCAGGGCCACGATGGGTACGCCCCAGTTGCGCTGCCGGGAGATGCACCAGTCCGGGCGGTTGGCGATCATGTTATGGATTCGTTCCCGTCCCCAGGCCGGAATCCAGTTCACCCGCCGGTCGATTTCATTCAGAGCCTTCCCGCGCAGATCATCCGCCTGCATGGAGATGAACCACTGCATGGTGGCCCGAAAAATCACCGGCTTGCGGCAGCGCCAGCAATGCGGGTAAGAGTGGGAGATTTTTTCCTGGGCCAGCAGCCGACCGTTTTGTTCCAGGATTTCAATCACCTTGGGGTTGGCCTTGAAGACGTTCAGTCCGCCCACCAACTCGGTCTGGGGAGAGAAACAGCCTCGGTCGTCCAGGGGGGAGAGGGTCTCCAGGCCGTAGCGCAAGCCGGTTTCATAGTCGTCCCGGCCATGCCCGGGGGCGGTGTGCACGCAGCCGGTGCCGGCCTCCAGGGTCACGTAATCCGCCAAGACCACCGGCGAAGGACGATCGTAAAACGGATGCGCGGCCAGCAGTCCCTCCAGGCGCTGCCCAGGCACGCCGGCCAGCACCTGAACGTCGGCCCAACCGAAGACCTCCTTCAACCCGGGAACCAGTTCCTCGGCCAGGATGAACCGCGCACTTCCCTCAGTCATTTTGGTCTGAACCAGGGCATATGAAAACTCCGGGTGCACGGCCACGGCCATGTTGTCCGGAATGGTCCAGGGGGTGGTGGTCCAGATCACGATGGACGTCGGGGCCTCGTCCAGGCCTGGAAACACTTCGGCCAGCCTGGGGTCGTTCACCGGAAAGGCCACGTAAATCGAGGGGGAACCATGCTCCGCGTACTCCACCTCGGCCTCGGCCAGAGCCGTTTCGCAAGAACAGCACCAGTGCACCGGCTTCTTGTTCCGGACCACCGCGCCCTTGGCCATGAATCGGGCCAATTCCCTGGCCGTGGCCGCCTCGTAAGCCGGCTTCATGGTCAGATACGGCTCGTCCCAGGTGCCCAGCACCCCCAGACGCTTGAATTCCTCGCGCTGGATGTCCAGGTATTTGGTGGCGTACTCCCGGCATCGGGCCCGGATTTCCAGGGTGGAAACGGGCTTCTGCTTCAGCTTGAACTCCTGCTCCACCTTGAGTTCGATGGGCAGTCCGTGACAGTCCCAGCCGGGAACGTACTCGGCGCGCAGCCCCTGCATGTTCCGGGACTTGACGATGATGTCCTTAAGAACCTTGTTCAGGGCCGTGCCCAGGTGAATATGGCCGTTGGCATACGGCGGGCCGTCATGAAGAACATAAGTCCGCGCCCCGGCATTGGGAGCGATCATGGCCTCGTAGGCGTTGATTTTTTCCCAGAAAGCCAGCATCTTGGGTTCGTTCTGACTCAAATTGGCCCGCATGGGGAAAGACGTTTGCGGCAGGTTCAAGGTTTTCTTGTAGTCGGTCATGGAATGCCTTTATGGACGAAAAACGTGATGAGAAAAATGTGCTCAAAACCAACGAGAATATCTGAAGTATGCCGCCCCGGAAGTCAAGGCGGCCCAAGGAGAACTCCGGGCCAAACCCACCAGGCCGGATATTTTTTTCTTGAAAAATCACAAACAGCTTGACATTCATCCGGGCCGTCAGTAAATGTTATCTTCTTTGGCGCGGGGTGGAGCAGTATGGCAGCTCGTCGGGCTCATAACCCGAAGGCCGAGGGTTCAAATCCCTCCCCCGCTACCAGCAAATTCAAGGGCTTAGAGCTAAACAGCTTTAAGCCTTTTTTCTTTGCCACCCACCTGTCTGAAATCAACCTTTGCAAGGTTGATTTTGTTCTTCGCCTGACTGCTCGCTTGCAGACTGTTCACAATCTCCAATCTCCAATCTCCAATCTCCAATCTTCAATCTTCAATCTTCAATCTTCAATCTTCAATCCCTTCTTCCCCACCGGCGCGAGGTAGACCGCAAATTCGTCCTCGCCATCCACGCCCAACAGCTGATCCATTTCCGCCTGATCGTAGGCGGCCACGGCGCATGTCCCGGCCCCCACGGCCTCGCAGGCCAGATAAAGGTTCTGGCAGACATGGCCCGCGTCCAGAAGAATGACCCGATGGGCGGTCAGACCATAGCGCCATTCCATGCGTTCAGGAATGCAGGCCCAGACAAAGGTGACCGCGGCGCGGCCCACGAATTTCTGACCATAGGCGGCACGGGCCAGAGCAGACTCCATATCCGGCACGTCCCGGACATGGACCAGCGCGTGGTCCAGAGGCAGGTAGCGGTACAGCCCTGGAGCCACGTCCACAATCTTGTTGATGAACAGATACGTTTCGAAGCTGTGCCGGGCTCCGGCCGAGGGCACTGTGCGCAAGGCCGTGCCCTGGCCAAGCATCTTGCGGATTCCCTGGGTGGCCCAAAGCAGAAAGGACAGCTCGACCAGGGTCAGTTCCTCGCCGGAATACCCGCGTCGACTCTCCCTCTGGGCAATGGCCTGGATCAGAGGCGTACGCCCCATTGCGTCCGGCCATTGGTCCGGAGCGGACAGCGTGACTTTTCGAGCTTCGAGAGGGGCCGGTTTCTGTACCGGAGGCGGGGAGATCCCCAGATTTTGGGCGGTCCTGGAAAAATCCGTCTGCTTGCGCAGATGGTCGGTCAAAAACAGGCGGTGGGCCCGCAAGCGATCATCACTCATCGGCTTGGTCCTCTGTCCTTGGCACATCTTCTCCGGCCGACTCCGCGAGCAGGGCCCACAGCCGCCGTTCCAGTTCCTCCAGGCCCGTTCCCTCCAGAGCGGAGACCAACATCAACCCGGGCCGATCCTGTTCCGCCCGCTCCCGCAACCAGGCTAGGCGATCCTCGGGCCAGAGGTCGATCTTGTTCACCACCAGCAGCTGCCGCTTCCGGCTCAAGGCCGGATCGAAACCGGCCAGTTCCTCGTCCAGCAGGGCGTAACCGGCCCAGGGATCTCCGCCCTGATCATCTTTCGACGATTCGGGGCCGGCGATCTCTTCGACGCTGAGGACATGCAGCAGAAATCGGGTCCGTTCCACGTGCTTCAGGAATTTGTGTCCCAGCCCGCGCCCTTCATGCGCCCCGCTGACCAGTCCCGGAATATCGGCCAGCACGAGGCGCTCCCCATGCTCGCCCTGCATCACGCCCAGGTTGGGGGACAGGGTGGTGAACGGATACGGGGCGATCTTCGGTCGGGCCGAGGACAGCGCGGAAATCAGCGTGGACTTGCCCGCGTTGGGCAGCCCGATGATCCCGACGTCGGCCAGGATTTTCAGTTCCAGCCGAATCCTCTTTTCCTCGCCGTCCTCTCCAGGCTGGGCGAACCGAGGCGTACGCATGGTGGCGGACTTGAAATGGGTGTTGCCCTTGCCGCCCCGACCGCCCTTGGCCAGAACGATGGTCTGGCCCGGAACGGCGAGATCCACGATCAGACGGCGCTCTCCGTCCTCGTCCACCTCGTACAGCTGCGTGCCCAGCGGAACATCCACGATCAGGTCCTCGGCGGCCGCGCCGGTCCGTTCGCGGCCTGAGCCGGGCTGACCATTGCGGGCCTCGTAGACTCGCTTGAGTCGAAAGTCATACAAGGACAGCAGCTTGGGTTCGGCCCGAAACACGACATCCGCGCCCCGGCCTCCGTCGCCGCCATCCGGACCGCCCCTGGGAATGTATTTTTCCCGCCGAAAGGACACGCAGCCATGTCCACCGTGACCGGAGCGCACGGTTATTTCCGCTTCATCGACAAATCGCATGGTTCACCTTGCTTGATGGTTCGTAGCCGCCTGGACTCTTTTCAGGAGAGGCCGCGACGGGTCATGATTTCTTGAATATCCAACGGTTCGCCGCGATGCGGAGCGCGGACCAGGTTCAGGGCGGCTTGCGGACACCTGGGGACGCAAACCCCGCAGCCCATGCAGGCGGCACTGTCCACTTCCCACTCCCCGCCCCGTCGCTGAATGGCCCGGAACTGGCACTGCTTGGCGCACAATCCGCAATCAACGCAGCGCGCATGATCCATGGCGCAAACGTACCCGGACGAGGCCAGCATGGGCGTCCCGCCCCGGTGGGCCCGCAAGGCCCCGCAACAACAGGAGCAGCAGTTGCAGATGGCGTAGAACCTGCCGAGCATCACGTCCTTGAAAAAGGCATGATGGACGTGGCCTCGGTCGTGTTCCGCCTTGAGAATCTCCTGGGCTTCCTCCTGGGAGATCCAGCGGGTTTTATCCGGATGGTGCGCGGCGATGAATCCGGCAAAGGGCTCTCCCACGATCAGGCAGACGCCCACCGGGAGACAGGGATGAGGGCTGGAGGCCCGACACGGACAGTCCAGGGCCAGGATATGGTCCGGATGCCGCAGCACGATTTCCCGGGCCGCGGCATACGGGACGACCTGTTCCAGGTCGCCGAGATCGATGTCTCGGTTCACCGTCACCAGTTTTCGGGCATGGTCCAGGTGCAACACCTTGCCGTGATAGGTATCGGCGAAGGTTTTACTTCCCGGGCTGGAGGACCTGGGCGCTTCGCTCGACGCCGCGGCCCTTCGAAACAAGAAAAACAGAGGCTTCAAAGCCCGAGCCAACGGATGCCGCCCCGTCCCCAGGGCGATGTACAGTTGGGGCCAGCGACCGTAAACATAGCCATGCAGCCAGTTCCAGGTCGAATAGTCGGGTCTGGCGACGAACTGGTCGTAAAAGGCGCGGGTAGCGGGATTGCGTAAAAAAAAGCGTGACAGCATATGGAAAGGCGATTGCCTGAACGTGTCTCTAGGCCGTATCTTTTGTTCCGGTGTGGGTAAACGCGTCCGGATGCATCTTAAAATATCGGCCCCTGTCCGCCGCGATCTCCCGGCCGCACGGACAGATCAGCTTATCGCCCCGCTCTTGGACCTCGAACCGCTTGCTGATTCTGGCCTTGTGGCAACGCAGCACCTTGCCCGGTCCGATCTTTTTGTACTTCCACAGCTTGGCTTTGCAGCCGGAACATTTGATGGTCAGCACGGCGGTTCGGTTCGGACGTGCCCGGCGATACGTGGCGCGTGAGTCAGGTGGTTTCCGGTTCCGTGGAGTCAAAGGAGACCTCCACCACCAACGAGCCTTCGCTGGTGGCGAAGGGAATGGACAGGATCGGGGATGAGGTGATGTGGCTGATCTTGTGCCCCTTGCCGATGATCACCGTGGGAGTGGAGGCTTTGAGGGTCAGGCCTTCCTTGACCAAATCCTGGCGAGCCTGTCCGGCGATCATGTTCGTCAACTCGCCCACGGCGTCCGCGATTTCATCGTTGATCTCCGTATAGTTCTCGGCGAGCATGTTGTTGACGACCTTCAAAATCACCGCCTCGTCCAGGGTCAACGACATCACCCCGTCGGCGGATCCGGAAATGCCGATGGTCCCGGTGACGTCGCCCACCGCGGACCGCTTGCGATTGATATACGGTTTGCCGGGTTTGACCTCCACCGAGGCCATCATGCCCAGAACACCGACAACCGCGTCCAGGAACGGATTGATGATGCCGACATCGAAGCGAACTGCCATGATCGCGAAAAAGGGAATGGCGGCCGACTACAGCAGCACGGCCGTGATTTCCTCGAAGTGAGCGTCGTGCATATCCATCAGCTTGGACAAAAAGTAAGCGTCCAACTCCAGAAGATCCCAATCTTCCTGAGTCATTCCGGGCAATGCATAGAAACCGCCGGTGGATATTTCCGCAACATTGGCCATGATGTCCGCGAGCTGAATGATGGCGGCCTCTTTCCTGGATGCGGCCTCTTCCGGGGCATGGTGGTGGCTGATGAGGTCCTTCAAGGCTTTTGGAAAACCCCACTCGGCCAGCAATACCCCCCCCACGTCGGCATGGTTATAGTCCAAGACCGTGTTTTCGGCCTCCACCAGAGGAACCATGTCGCTCCGGGCCAAGAGCAGCGCTTCAACCGACGCATAGGCCATGTTTTTAAAAATGACCAATCGGCCGACATCGTGCAGCAACCCGGCGGTGAAATGACGCTCGGAAGGCAGCTTCAACTTGGACGCGATCAGCTTGGCAAACACGGCACAACGCAGGGAGTGGCGCCAAAACGTGCGCATGTCCATCAACTCAGGGGGAATGTTCTTGAAATAGTTGATGGTCGAAATGCCCAAGGCCAGGGTGGAAATTTCCTGAGCCCCGACCAGGGAGACCGCCCGGGAAACGGAATCAACGGTGGCGGTGAATCCAAAAAAAGGACTGTTCACCAGCTTGAGCAGCTTGGCCGAAAACCCCACGTCCGTGTTCACCACATCGGCGATGTCCCGGGCCGAACTCTTGGGATTGTCCAGGACTTCTCGGATTTTAAAGTAAATGTCCGGAAATGAGGCCAGACCAACCTCATGACGGACGATTTGCGCGGCGCTGCCCACGTCCTTGATGAACTCGTCGGAAAGGTGCTCCACGTTTTTGGCCCGCAGCGCACTCTCGCAGGGCATCTCCCAACCGCTTGTCACGGCAGCGGCCGTACGCTTCACGGCGATGGAAAAAAGACTTTTCAGGGCTTCATGATCCGGATCGACATAGATGAAAAAATTCCGAACATGGCGCTCAGCCTGACGCGCGGCCTCGGATTCCAAGTCCATCTCCACGGGCAAACGCACATATGCGGCGGAGAGACCGATATTCTTGAGCAGGGCGATCTGCTCATCGCCAAGCAATGCGCCGGACTCCAGAAGAATACCTCCGTCCACCCCCGGAATTTTTTTAGCCACTATCATGCCGGGAAGGAGATATTCCGTGCAAACTCTGATCACAGCCAACCTCCGTTGCGGTAAGAAATCCGAGCGAATCGCATCACGTTTCCTTTCTGTACACGATCCCCCCGGGCTTGATCAGGGGCTTGAAGGCGCGAGAATGCTTGTGAATGGTTTCGGAGTGACCAAGCACAAGGTATCCCCCGGGCAGCAAATTGTCGTAAAAACCGGCGATGACTCTCTGTTTCATGTCGTCGTCAAAATAGATGATCACGTTGCGGCAAAAGATTATGTGCGACCGCGGTACGCGCTTCACGGCCAGCTTGTCGTTCAGATTGATCAGCCCCAGAGAGACGAGCTTTTTAACCTTGGGGTGAATTCTGTAGCCGCTGGGCTCCTTGGAGAAATACCGGTCAACGATGTCCTTGGGCGTGGTTCGCAAGGCGTGTTCGCCGTACAAGCCGTCCCTGGCCTTGGCGACCATGTCCGGGGAAAGATCATTGGCCGTGATCCGTATCTTCCACCCGATGATGGACATGCGCAAGGCCTCGTGCAGCATGATGCCCAGGGTATAGGGCTCTTCTCCGGAGGAACAACCGGCGGACCAAATGTGCAAGGCCTTGTCGTCCGTTTTGCCCCGCTCCTCCAGCACTTCCTTGAGCACATGCTTTTCAAAGACGTCCAATTGCTTAAGATCCCGATAAAAGCTGGTCTCATTGGTGGTGATCTTGGAAAAAAAGAATTTCAGCTCCTCGTCCTTGCTCGGACCGCGCCGCAGGAGCATCGTGTATTCGCCGTAACTGCGCAGACCCAGTTCCGAGAGCCGCGGGCCAAGACGATTTTCTAGGAGATATTTGCGCCGCTCCGGGATGTCGATACCGGCAAGATCATAGATATATTGGCGCAGTTCAGCGAACTCCTTGGCGCTGATCGGCGGCGATTGCCGCAGATTCAAGGTGCTTGGTGTGCTCAGAGCCATGGAACTTTCCCGATGATTGAAGATGAGCGAGGGAGAGAAAACAGTCTCACTCAAGGATTTTTAAAACAAATTTAGCAAACTCCGGCACAAAAGAAAAGCGGGGAAAAAAAAAGTGCGGACTTCGGAGTCCGCACTTTTAAAAATCTTGCCGCATCATGCCGGATAAACGCACGATGCCGGAAGGAATCCGCTGGGTCTAACTCGCGGGAACGATAATGACCCTGGTCTTGACCTTACGTTGCCGGGTGTAGCGTTCGAACTGAACCACGCCGTCGGTCAACGCGAACAGGGTGTAATCCCGCCCCATGCCGACATTCTTGCCGGGATGAAATTTGGTCCCCAACTGGCGGACGAGGATATTGCCGGCCAAAACCTGCTGGCCGCCGAAACGCTTCACACCGCGACGCTGACCAGCGCTGTCGCGACCGTTTCTGGAGCTTCCTCCAGCCTTTTTATGTGCCATGATGCTTCTCCCTGGCTAAGCCTGAATGGATTTGACCATGATTCGGGTGAATTCCTGACGATGCCCCTGCTTTTTCCTGGAATCCTTGCGTCGCCAGAACCGAAACACGATGATCTTCTTGTCCCGTCCGTGCTCCAGGACCTCACAGGCCACCTTGGCCTCCGGCACGTACGGTTGACCGGCGGCGGCTTCATCGCCATCACCGACAAGCAGAACCTTGTCCAGGAAGACTTCCGCGCCGGGTTCGGCGTGAATCCTGTCGACCTTGAGGCTCGCTCCCTCTTCCATGCGGTATTGTTTTCCGCCCGACTCCACGATTGCATATTTCATTATCGGCCTCCCAAATGCAGAAACAGCCCTCATATGCGAAACACTTTCGCATCGTCAAGGGCTTTTTCGATGTTCACAAGATTTTCTTCACCCCGGACGCCATGACAAGCCTCCAGGAACGTCTCCATGAGACCTCGCTCGGCCCTCAGTCGAATCAGGCCCTGGCCAGAACAAGCAGGTCGACGCGTGTCGCTCCACACCGCTTCAATTCTTTGGTCGCGGCTCGGACCGTGGCTCCGGTGGTCAGGATGTCGTCCACCAACAGCACGGACCGGCCGCGAACTCTGGCGGGGTCGGCCAGAAAAGCCCCGGCCAGGTTGCGCATGCGTACGGCCCTGGGCAGGGTATGCTGGGGCGGCGTATCGCGCAACCGAACCAAGGCATGGGGTTCCAACCGCCCGTACCTGCCTGCGAACTTGCCTCCGAATTTGCCCCCGGACTTCCCCCCGAACTTGTCTTGGGCCAAGCCCCGGGCCAGTTCCAGGCTCTGATTGAATCCGCGCCCTCGCAGACGTCGGGGGTGCAACGGCACGGGGACGATCAGGTCATGGCCGGGGACGTCGCGAAATTCCAGCGAGCGGCGGAGTAGGCCGTGCAGCACCTCGCCAAGCCCGAGCTGAGCCTGGAACTTGAAACGCAATACCAGAGCCTTAAGCCGTCCCTCGTACGGCCCATAAAAAAAAGCGTCCTCCCAGGGCGGCGGAGCGACGCGACAATCCAGGCACAACGTCGCGGGTTCCGAGGAAACACGAAAGATCAGGCCGCAGCGAAGACAAAATCCCTCGGTCCGTTGCGGCAGTTCGGCTCGACAGGCGGCACATACGCCGAAAACCCCACTCGAATCGTCGCCCCATGCTCCGGCCCCTCCTGGAGCATCCACGTCCGCAAGAATTCCGCAAACCGGACACCGTCGCCCCAGCGCTGGAAAGCCGGATCGAAAAAAGTCCGCGACAACGCCACGACACCGGCCCGCGACATGCCGAAGCGAACTCAGGCCGAGTTCTGCTTGACTAAATTCGCCCATGCCTCCCGACCCGCGGCGATCAACTCTTCCCCGGCCTGAGGATGCATGCGCAAATCCTCGGATGCATCGATGCCGCGAAAAGCGTGGTGTTCCTGAATGGTGAAATTGAAGGTGGCCAGAAAGTACTTCAACGTCAGCAGCGTCCCTTCGAACAATCGTTCGCCCTGACGCCGACCGGCCACCAGGTTGACCACCGCCGGACGCGGGGGAAGGTTCTTAAGCAGCGGGTCTCCTCGCTCCCAGCGCAGATAATATGACTGGCTGCGGTCGATCCAGGCCTTGAACTGAGACGGCAGGTGATAGAAGTAGATGGGCGCGGCGATGAAGAGCATCGGCGCGGCCAGCAAAGCCTGGAACAAAGGCGAGCTTTGATCCCGAGCGGTCAAAAAGCACTCTCCTCGCGGATCCTGTTCGCAGCGCATGCAGCCCAGACAAGAATGAACGGCGTAATCTCTGAGATAAAACAATTGGCCGCGCCCTCCGGCCAGACGCACCCCCTCCCGAAAAAATTCCGCCGCGTTGTCGCTGTTGCCCCCGCTACGCGGACTACACGAAAAAATCGCCGGAGAGGTAAAGTCGCCAACGGCGTAGGGCGCGATCTCCTCCATGGAGTCGACGGGGGGGGACATCTCCCTTTCTCCAGCAACCATGAAGGCTACTCCTCAAAAAACGGATTGGTTCGCTGTTCTTCCCGGATGGTCGTGGCCGGACCGTGCCCGGGATAAACCACCGTCTCCGGAGGCAGGGTGAACAGCCGGGAGCGGACCGAGCCAAGCAACGTCTCCAGATCACCGCCGAAAAAGTCGGTCCGCCCGATGGATCCGGCGAAAAGCACGTCGCCCACGAACACCGCGCCCAGTTCGGGAAAGTAAAAGGACAGACTCCCTGGACTATGCCCGGGCGTGAACAATGCCCGGCATTTCAGCCCAATCAGGGTCCACTCTCCCTCGCCGACGGACTCGTACGCAAAAGTCTCCACTTTGGGCATCCCCATGTAGTTGCCGCCGCCTATTCCGCTGGCCAGCAACGGGACGTCCTTTTCCGGCACGCGGATGGAGGCCTTGGTGGCCAAGTGCAGTGCCTGGTTGCCGTAAAGATGGTCGAAATGCAGGTGGGTGTTCAGGATCTGCCGGATTTGCAAATTTTTGGACGCCGCGAAATCCAGAACCGCGTCCGGGGCTCCGCCCGGATCGACGACCAACGCCTCTTCGCCGTTGGCCACGAGGTAGCAGTTGGTTTGCAGGGGGCCCAGGGGAAAGGTATGTACGGATGGCATTTATAAAGCCTCCAAAAGAAGTTCGTCCAAGGGACGCCGCGCGGAACCGCCGGCACCGTCGAGCCGCGAGGACGGCTGGGCCGGATGGCCCAGGGCGATCACGGCCATCAGCCGGTACTCCTCGGTACGCAGTTGGAGCGCCTCCATGACCAGCGCCTCCTGGTTGAGGACCTCGCCCAGCCAGACCCCGCCCAGTCCCAGGCCGTGAACGGCCAGCAGCATGTTCTGAATACAGGCCCCGGCGGCCTGATGATCCTTGCCTTCATGATACATGGCCGGCTTGTGCAGGCACACGACGATCAAGGCCTGGGCCTCGCGGACAATATGGCCGTACTTCGTCAATCCGGCCAGCGCCGCTTGCCGAGGGTCTCCGGCCTGGACGACCAAAAAGCGCCAGGGCTGATTGTTCAATCCGCTGGGCGCCCAGCGTCCGGCCTCCAGAATCCGCCGCAGGTCCTCGAGATCCACGGGCTGATCCGTAAATTTGCGAACGCTGCGCCGCCCCAGCAGGGCCTGAAAAACGCCCATTTCGGCATGTTCAGCGGACATAACGATCCTCCGTGATAAAGCGCCAAGAAGCCGGTTCGTTCACTTCTTGCGCCGTTTTTCCTGAATGCGCTGGGCCGTGTACGCGCCCAAGCCGCCGCAGATAACCCCAAGAAAGAAAGCCCGGCCCATGTCGTATCCGAACCACACCGCCATCAAGCCGATGGAGCCCCCGATAATCGCGCCGCGAATCAAGGGATGCAGGCCATTTTGCGAATCATGTGTCATATTGTACCACCATTTCTTTTTTGAATAGCCATACAATCCATCCCCCGAACTGGCAACCGTATTGATAAAAATCCTTGTCGGGCCGAGCTTGACCAACGACCCGTTCTTGGAGGACTATAGGGTTTTAATTTTTGACGGGCAGCCGATGAAACGTCCCGCCGTACCGACCTTCAAAACCACCCATGACGCGCATCACACCAGATTTCGATAGCCTCGCCGCCCAAGATACGGCTTCTTCCGACGTCTGCCTCCCAGACGGCGCTCGAATCCAACGGTTGACCCACTTTCTGTTTGAAGTCGGCATGTTGCGCAAGACGCCGCGCACCGGGTACCAGTTTTTGGGTTCCGGACGGGAAAACGTCGCCGAGCACTCCTTCCGAACCACGGTCATCGCCTATGTCCTGGCCACTCTGACCGGGGCGAGCATGGGGCGGACCATGGGCATGGCCCTGTTTCACGACCTGCACGAAACCCGGATCGGCGATTTCAACTACGTCAATCGGATATACAACAGCCGCAACGCCCTGCTGGCCCTGGAGCACGCCCTCGAAGGGACCGGACTGGACGAAGTGCTCCAATGGTGGCACGAACTTGAAGGCGAACAGACCCTGGAGGCCCGACTGGTGCACGACGCGGATCAGCTTGACCTGATCCTGAACCTGAAGCAGGAACAGGACCTGGGCAACCCCTATGCCGCCAAGTGGATCGACTGCGCCGTGCCGCGGCTGCGCACCGACGTTGCCAAGGACTTGGCGGAGGTCATCCTGCGCACGGACCACACGGACTGGTGGTTCACCGGTCCGGATCCATCCTGGTGGAGAAAATGAAAAAGATGGAATTCCGTATTCAGAATTCAGAATGCTGAAATCAATCGCCCAACTTGGCCTTCCTGACTCCTGAATTCTGGCTCCTGACTCCTGAATACTAAATACTGACTCCTGAATTCTGAATACTAAATACTGACTCCTGAATTCTGCCCCCCAGCCCCCATGACCCAACTTGTCGCCTCTCTCGGCACCATCGCCCTGACCATTTCCCGGGAAACCGGCCGGATGATGCTTCTTTTTCTGGAGGCCGTGGGCTGGCTGTTCCGCCCGCCCTGGCGCTGGCGGCTGTTTTTCAAGCAGATGGAGTTCATCGGCGTGAATTCGGTGTTCGTGGTCGCCCTGACTTCGCTGTTCACCGGCATGGTCCTGGCTCTGCAAACCTACTACGCCTTCCGGATGTTTTCCGCCGAAACCCTGGTCGGGGCCACGGTGGCCCTGTCCATGACCCGCGAATTGGGGCCGGTGATCACGGCCTTGATGGTCACGGGGCGGGCCGGCTCGGCCATTGCCGCGGAGATCGGCACGATGCGCGTCACGGAACAGGTGGACGCCCTGTCCGTAATGGCCATCAACCCGGTCCAGTATCTCGTCCTGCCCCGGATCATGGCCGGGGTGATCATGCTTCCCCTACTCACCGCCTTGTCCGACTTCATCGGCGTGGTGGGCGGGTATCTCGTGGGGGTCAAACTGCTGGGCATCCACGGCGGGATATTCATGAACAAGATATATGAGTACGTGGAACTCAGCGACATTTACAACGGGCTGATCAAAGCGGCCTGCTTCGGTTTGATCCTCACCTTGGTGGGATGCTACAAGGGTTTTTACACCAGGGGCGGCGCCGAGGGCGTCGGTCGGGCCACCACCCAATCCGTAGTCCTCTCCTCCGTGTTGATCCTGACCTTCGACTACGTGCTCACCGCCCTTATGATGTAGCATGGCGACGAACCGATTATGACACCGGAACCGATCATCGAACTGCGCCAAGTGCATAAAAGCTTCGGCCAGGAGCATGTCCTGCGCGGCCTGGACCTGGCCGTGTCCAAGGATTCGGTCAGCGTGATCATCGGACGGAGCGGCGGCGGCAAGAGCGTTTTGCTCAAGCACATCATCGGCCTGATGCGCCCGGACCAGGGCCAGGTAATCATCGACGGCCAGGACATCGCCCGAATGAGCGAACGGAAGATGGCCCCGATCCGTCGCAAGTTCGGCATGCTCTTCCAGGAATCCGCCTTGTTCGACTCCATGAACGTGGAGGATAACGTGGCGTTTCCGCTTCTGGAGCACACCAGCAAAAGCCGCCGGGAAATCCTGGACATCGTGGCTGACAAGCTGGCCGCCGTGGGCCTGAAGGACAAGGGTCACAAGCTCCCCTCGGAGCTTTCCGGCGGGATGCGCAAGCGGGTCGGACTGGCCCGGGCCCTGGCCCTGGATCCGAAAATCGTCCTTTTCGATGAACCCACGTCCGGCCTGGACCCGGTCATGGCCGCGGCCATCAACGAACTGATCGTACGCACCCAGTCCGAGTTCAGGGCCACCTGCGTGGTCATCAGCCACGATATTTCCGCGGCCATGAGCACCGGACACAAGCTGTTCATGCTCTTCGACGGACGGATCATCGCCCAGGGCACGCCGGACCAGATCCGGGACTGGGACGACGAGGTGGTTCAGCAATTCATCCACGGTCGGGCGCAAGGGCCGATCAAAGTCGTTTAATTATCTTCCATGGAGCAGAGATCGTGAGATCCGGAGCAGAAATCAAGGTAGGCGTCTTCGTCCTGATCGCCCTCGCGGCCTTGGCCTACATGACCATGAAAGTGGGTACCGGCGTATTCGTGCCCAGGGAAAGCTACGAGGTGGACGTCTTTTTCGACAACGTCTCCGGGTTGAAAACCAATTCGCCGGTGGAAATCGCCGGCATTGAGGTCGGCTTGGTCCAGGCCATCAACCTGGATGAGAACCGGGCCCGGGTGACCCTCCAGTTGTTGCCCAACGTCCAAATCCGCTCCGACGCCGTGGCCACCATCCGTACCCGGGGTGTGTTGGGCGACAAATTCATTGAGATTTCTCCCGGCAGTGATCCGTTTCCCCGGGTCGAAGCCGGGGAGCGGATCGCCCGGGGCGACACCCCGGCGGACCTGGACCAATTGTTCACCAAGGTCGGCGAGATCGCCGACGACATTCGCGTCGTGGCCCGCAGCGCGGCCAACGTCTTCGGCGGGGAACAGGGCGAGCAGGACCTGCGCCTGGCCTTCCAAAGCCTGCGCGACGCCGCCATGGGCCTGAACGAGATGGTCCAGGCCAACGCTGAAAGCGTTGAGTTCATCGTCCGCAATTTCCGTGACTTTTCCACGGACTTGCGGGACATCGCCGGGACGAACAAGGAAGGCATCGACCGGATCGTGGCCAACCTGGAAGTCGCCTCCGGCCAGCTCAAGACCACCCTGGACCAGGCCGGAGGCGTATTGGCCCGCCTGGAGTCCGGCGAAGGCCCGCTGGCCAAGCTGATCAACGACCCGGAGATGGGTCACGATCTGCGGGAGACCATGGCTTCCCTGGAAAGCGTCTCCCGAAAAATCGACGAAGGCCAAGGCACCCTGGGCAAGCTGATCAACGAGGACACCACGGCCCAGGAACTGGACAAGGCCCTGGAAGGTCTGAACAGAATCCTCACTAAGCAGGACCAGTTCCGGACCTCCGTGGATTTCACCAGCGAGTACCTGGCCCGCCACGGCGAGACCAAGTCCGCCTTGACTCTGCGCCTGCAACCGGCGGAGGACAAGTACTATCTGCTCTCCGTGGTGGACAATCCTCGCGGCCGTCGGGAAAAGACCGAGACCTTCACCGAACGCTGGGTGAACGGGGAACGGACCACGATCCGGGAAATCGAAGACAAGTACCGCCAGAGCAAGATCACGTTCTCCGCTCAGTTGGCCAAGCGCTGGGACAACCTGGTGCTGCGCGGCGGCCTGATCGAGAGCACCGGCGGCATGGGTCTGGAATACTACCTCTGGGACGACCGGGTGCAATTGCTTTTCGAAGCCTTTGACTTTGATCCGGACGACAACCCGCACCTCAAGGCCGGCGCCAAACTTTACTTCCTGCGCAACTTTTACGCCAGCCTGGGCATGGACGACTTTGTCCGCTCAGACCGCCGCTCCTTCTACGCCGGGCTCGGATTCTACTTCACGGACGAGGACCTGAAATACCTGCTCACCAGCGTTCCGGTGCCCGGAAACTGAACCGCCATCACGACGATTCCAGAGCGATTCAGGGCGAGTTTTCGGCTCCCGACAACTCCAGCACCTCACGCACCTTGGCCTCCAACTCCCTCAACTGATACGGCTTGCCAAGAAACCCCTTGGCTCCGGATGTCAGGGCGTCCTTGCCGTGGCCATGCGTCGCGTAGCCGCTGGCGATAATCACCTTGACCCCGGAATCGAGGCGCAGCAGTTCCTGGAGACATCCGTGACCGCCCATGCCGGGCATGTTCAAGTCCAGCAGGACCAAGTCAATGGAACGGCTCTGGTCTTGAAAAATCGCCAAGGCTTCTTCTCCGTTGGCCGCGCTGAGCACGGCATAGCCGTAATCCTCCAAAGCTTCCCGCGTCAGATCCCGAAGTTCCGGCTCGTCGTCCACCACCAGGATGGTTTCGTTGCCGCCTCGGGGTCTGGACTCCAAGGCCGCATCGGTGAGAGGGACCGCGCCGTTTTCCGCGGCCGGCCAGTAGACGTTGAACGTCGTGCCCTGCCCCGGGGCGCTGCGACACTCGATAAACCCACCATGCGCCGTGACGATCCCGTAGACCGAAGCCAAGCCCAGGCCGGTGCCCTTGCCCACATCCTTGGTGGTAAAAAACGGATCGAATGCACGATCCAGGACCTCCTGGTCCATGCCGCACCCCGTGTCCGTCACCGTGAGCAGAACATGGCATCCAGCGGCCGCGCCGGGATGCGCGAGGACGAAATTCTCATCCAGAAACGCGTTGATGGTCCTGAACTCCAGCCGTCCTCCATCGGGCATGGCGTCCACGGCATTGTTGGCCAGATTGAGCAGAACCTGTTCGATCTGCACCGGGTCCGCGGCCAAAGGCCAGATCAGGGGATCGAGCCGCGGTTCCAGAGCGATCATCTTCGGGATGGTTCGTTCCAGCATCCGCAAAACTTCCCGCACCTCTCGATTCAAGTCCACACGGATCTTCCGGAATTCAGCCTTGCGACTGAACAACAAGAGCTGCTCCACGAGTCTGGCGGCCCGCTCCAGGGACTGGGCCACGGTCCGCAACCGGGCCTCCTCGCGATGCGCGAAGGCCCCGGCCTGAAGCAATAGCTCAATGTTGCCGCTCATGGCCTGAAGCAGATTGTTGAAGTCATGGGCCACGCCTCCGGCCAGAATGCCCACGGATTCCACCCTCTGAGCCTGAAAGAGTTGGGCTTGCAGCTTTTCTCGATCCTTCTCAGCCTGCTTCCGGGCCGTGATATCCGTCAAAAAACCGTTATAGACCGGATTACCTTGGGCGTCGTGGCGCACTCTGGTATCCAGCGAGGCCCAAAAGGACTGTCCGTCGCGGCGTTTCAACTCCACCTCGTAGCCGGATGTCCGACCGTATCGACGTAGATGCTCTTTGTAGCGCTCCCGGTCCGCCGGATCGGCATAAAGCTGCGCGGCGATATCCGAAACCTGAGCGACCATCTCATCCGGGTCGACGTACCCGGCCAGCCTTGCGTATTCGGGATTGACAAAAAGGTAGCGGCCTTCCGGAGTGGCCTGAAAAATACCCAGCGGCGCCCCCGAGACGATTTCCTGGTACCGACGGGTGGCGTCTTCGGCTTGGTGGGCGAGTTCGCGCTGTCGGTCTCGCAGCCGTTGGTAGGCCTCCAGCCCCTCCAGGGCCGCGGCTCCAGCCAGAAGGAGAATAGACAGCAAGGCGTGATGGGTGTCTGGAATCGTGCTCGGATCCTGACCCAGGATGCCGACGAACATGCCTCGAATCCTGGTCGGCGTGGCCAACGTGTGCAGGACCAGGCGCATGTCCCGGCTGCTTGCGGACAGAATTTCGGGCCGCCCTCGGCGCAGGATTCTGGAGAAGGAGTAGTCGTCGATGAGCCCGTCGACCTCCCGGTCCAGGAACGCAGCATACTCCGGAGGGTCACAAAACGCTCCGGCAAAGGAATGGTCCGGCTGCACCAGAAAAAAGGAAACCGCCCGCAGGTCGATCAAACCACGGGCCTTTTCGGCGATTTCCTTGAGCACGGCATGCTCATCCGCGACCTGGAGCAAGGGCGTCTCGAAATGTCCCAGACCGGCGGCCATTTCCAGCGCCTCCACGGATTGGCGGCGCTGTTCGCGTAAAAAATGAACCTCGGTCTCCAGGATTTGGATACGGTCTTCGTTTGACTGCATGAGGTTCACCTAGCCGCCCAGGAGAAATACGTGAAGAATATCCGCGACCTGGCGATCGGCCTGCCGGACCAGGGGACCGATGTCGCAGGGGGACATGCCGACCAGGTCCCAGGCCGAGTCGGAGAGCGAAGGAAGCACCCCCTGACCGCTGGCGCCGACTCCGACGGCCACGGCCAGGATATTGGCCAGATGCACGATGCCGGCCTCAAGCGGCACGGAGGCCTGCTCCGGAGCATGATGAAAGCGAATCATTTCCGTCAGGCTGTCCGGCAAGCGCCACTTCCGGCAAAGCATCCCTCCGACCTGGGCATGGTCAAAGCCGAGTAATTCTTGCTCCACCTGGTACAGGGGAGCACCTTGGGTCCGGGACAAAAACATGACCTGGGCGCATGCTCCAGGCATTTTGCTGAGCATGACCAGCCAGCCCAGATCGTGCAGGAGTCCACCAGTGAAGCAGCGCTCCCGCGAAGCCCCCCGTGCATGAGCGGCGATCAGGCCGGCATATACCGCTGCGCTGACGCTGTGCTTCCAGAACTGCTTCATGTTCAGCGTCGCCACGGGAATGCCTTCAAAGGCACTGACCACGGAAAGACCCAGGGCCAGAGAAGACAATTCCCTGGTACCCAACAAAGCCACGGCTCGGGAAATGGAATCGATCCGGGACGGAAACGCGTACAGCGGGCTGTTGACCAGCTTGAGCAGTTTCGCGGACAGGCTGCTGTCCTTGCTCACCAACTCGGCGATATGAAAGGCGGAGCTGTAAGGCGACTCCAGAACCTCCATGATTCGCCCGTATACAGCAGGCAAAGTGACCAGTTTCTCCTGGATCTGAACCAACTTTTCGGCCGCCTCTTCGCCATCTTCGGACCGCGTGACACGATGATCCGGCGCGGGGAGCTGACCCTCCATACATCGTTCAGGTTGCTCGCCCGCGGCCAGTTCCAGGGCCGCCCGTTCCACCGTGACGCGGACGATTTCCCGTATCCCGGGATGATCATCCGTCACGCAACGCAGGAACGGCTCCAGCAGCAACCGGCTTTGTTCCAGATACTCCGGACCGATCTCGTTCACCCTGGCCGCGTTCGCCTGGTCCTGGTCCAGACCGAGAATATCCACCCGCCGGACTCCCCAGGCCTTACCGGTCTTGATATGACGATCCTGCAACACCATACCCTGGGGCAACAAAAAACGCCCATCCGAGGTCACGAGATCAGCTCCTAAAATCATACCCTCTTCAAGGCATTCAACGCCGACCCATCCCATGCAAAAAACCCCTGCGGTGCTTGATTGTTTGCTTACGGTTACAAAAAGAACCGGCCCCCCGACAATGGCATGGTCCCTGGCCACGATGACCACGATAACCACGCTCGAATGGAAAGAATGTAATTCATATCGATCTCCCTGTCTCCTGGCAAAGAAATCCCGACCATGAAATTCTCGCCATGGAAGCGACGCCGTTTTATCGGCTCATCAAGAACGAAGCGAATCGATGGTCCAAAACTTGCTTCGCTCCGGCAATGGACCTGTTCTCCTTTGATCCCAGGATTTATCTCAGCTTTTTTCTGACGCTGTTCCGAATCAGCCTGATCGTCTTCATGCTGCCGTTTTTCGGCGGGGAAAACATTCCCCTGCCGGCAAAGGCGGCCTTGTGTTTGGTCCTGGCCCTGGGGCTTTGGCCGCACCTGGCGTTTTCAGCGGACTATTTCCCGGCCCACCCCATCATGATCGCCTTGATGATCCTGGGCGAACTGATCTTGGGGCTAGCCCTGGGGCTGATCGTTCGGGTGCTGTTCGCCGCCATCCAGACCGGCGGGCAGTTGATCGGCTTTCAGATGGGCTTTGCCATGGTCAGTGTCGTGGACCCCAGTTCCGGGGTCAGCATGGCCGTGACCGCCCACTTCCTGTACATGACCTCCCTGCTCATTTTTCTAAGCCTCAACGGGCACCTGCATCTGCTCCACGCCCTGACCCACAGCTTCACTCTTGTTCCTCCGGGCGGGCTGTTGCTCACGCCGGCACTATCTGAACAAATGATCCGCTTTTCCAGCCAGATATTCATCCTGGCGGTCAAGATTGCCAGCCCGGTGATGGTGGCCCTGTTTCTGATCGACCTGGCCCTGGGCCTGGTGGCCAAGGCCGCGCCGCAGATGAACGTGATCTTCGTCGGCTTTCCCCTGAAAATCGCCGTGGGATTTCTGTTTCTCGGCACCATGTTCACAATCATGGGGCTCTACGTGCAGGACTTCATTCTGATGCTCGGCTCCATGTTCCAGGGCGTCATGCTCAGCGGACGCTGAGCGTTTCCCGCGTTGCTTCACGCAACATAGACTAAACGAAGAGGAGCTAAAGGCCGGACCATGCCCCAGAGCGATCCGAGTAGAACCGAAGAAGCCACCCCGAAACAGCGCGACAAGGCCAGGGAAAAGGGCAATGTCCCCAAAAGTCAGGAGTTGCCCAAGGTCACGGTGCTGCTGGGAGGCTTTCTCGCCCTGCTGTTCATGATCCAAATCATGGTCAACCAGATGAACGACCTTTTCGTCTGGACGTTCAGCCAAAATCTACTCACTGAATTCACCCCGGAAACCGTCTACTTGCTCTTCCAGACGGTCTCCTGGCGTATCGCGGTGATGGTCCTGCCGGTGATGTTCACCTGTGCGCTGGTGGCGTTCCTGACCGTGCGCCTGCAAGTCGGCCATCTTTGGACCTTGAAGGTCTTCGAACTGTCCAACTTTTGGAAAAAACTCAATATCGTCGCTGGTATAAAGCGACTATTCATCAGCACCCAGACCGTGGTCCGCCTACTGCGCAGCCTGTTCATGGTCATTGTCGTGGGGTTCGCACCTTACCTTGTACTGAAAATGGAATCCCCGAATTTCATTCCTCTCTTTTATCAGGACGCACTGACCGTAGCCAGCTACATGCTGATCACCGGCGCGAAAATGGTCATCTACGCCCTGATACCCATGCTGATCATCGCCATCGCGGATTTGGCCTACACCCGCTGGGATTACGAGGAAAACCTGAAAATGACCAAAGACGAGGTCAAGGACGAACGGAAGCAGGCCGAAGGCGATCAAGCCATCAAGAACAAGCAGCGTCAAAAAATGATGGCCGTGATGCAAAAGCGGATGATGGAGAGCGTGCCCAAAGCCGACGTGGTCATCACCAACCCGACCCACCTGGCCATAGCCCTCCGCTACAACCCGCTGGAGGCCCCGTCGCCCATGGTCCTGGCCAAGGGAGCGGACTTCATGGCCGCGAAAATCCGGGAGATCGCCCAGGAGCACAACATCCCCATCCGGGAGAACAAGCCCCTGGCACAGGCCTTGTATAAAAGCGTTGAGGTCGGCCGGATGATCCCCGAGGAACTGTTCCAGGCCGTGGCCTCCATCCTGGCCCAGTTGCCAAAATTCCGGCGCAGGTAATCGCCGGGCAAAGAGAATCCGACGAGTTCCACTCGCAACATGCTGAAAGATTACCGCAAACAGAGCATCCTGCCCTAAAGGACGAGCGTCAAAACCATGGCTCAAGCCGCGATCAGCCTCAGCAATATCGACTACTCCCGTTTCTCCGGATACGGGAACATCTTCCTGGCCGGCGGCGTGGTGACCATTCTGTTCGTGATGCTTATCCCCATGCCCACGATCATCCTGGACGCCATGCTCACCCTGAGCATCTCCCTGGGATTCGTGGTGCTGCTCTCGGCCATGTACATGCGCTCTCCCCTGGAATTTTCGATCTTTCCCTCCCTGCTCCTGGTGACCACCCTGCTCCGACTGGCCCTGAACGTGGCTTCCACCCGTCTGATCCTGCTCAATGGCGACCAAGGCCCCGGAGCGGCTGGCAAGGTGATCGAGGCCTTCGGCCAGTTCGTGGTCGGCGGAAACTATGTTATCGGCGTGATCATCTTTCTGGTCATCTTCATTCTGAATAAAATGGTCATCACCACCGGCACCACGCGCATCGCCGAAGTCGCGGCCCGGTTCACCCTGGACGCCATGCCCGGCAAACAGATGGCCATTGAGGCGGACTTGAACGCCGGACTGATCGATGAGACCGAGGCGAAGCTTTCCCGAGAAAAAATTCGGAAGGAAGCGGACTTTTACGGAGCCATGGACGGCGCGGCAAAATTCGTCTCCGGGGACGTCAAAGCCGGTATGATCATCACCGCCGTCAATATTGTCGGCGGCCTGTTCATCGGCGTTTTTCAGCACGGCATGGCCTGGGGCGACGCCGGGGCCACCTTCACCATCCTGACCATCGGCGACGGCTTGGTGGCCCAGATTCCCTCGCTGATCATCTCCACCTCCGCCGGCATCATCGTCAGCCGGGCCGCCGCGGAAGCGGATATGGGCCAGGAATTCATCGGCCAGTTGACCCTGCACTCCAAGGCTCTGCGTCTGGTATCCGCGATCCTCCTGGTTCTGGGATTGGTCCCGGGAATGCCGACCTTTATGTTTCTCGTATTCGCTGGCATGCTTTTCGGCATATCCCACATTGCCGGCCGCGGCCATGCCGAGGCCGAGAAGCTCGCCGAGGAGTCGCAAAAACCCAAGACTCCCAGCCTGGATACCCCGGAAGAAGTTCAGGCATTACTGCCCCTGGACGCCCTGGAACTGGAAGTGGGCTACGGCCTGATCCCCCTGGTGGACGAGGACCAAAACGGCAATTTGCTGGCCCGCATCCGCTCCATTCGCCGTCAATTCGCCCTGGATATGGGCGTGATCATTCCCTCGCTGCATCTGCGCGACAACTTGCAGCTCAAGCCCGGCCAGTACGTAATCATGATCAAAGGCAATCAGGTGGCCTCCGCGGAAATTCTCATCGACCACTTCCTGGCCATGGACCCCGGAGACGCCAAACACCGCATCCAGGGCGTGGAAACCCGGGAACCGGCCTTCAACCTGCCGGCCCTGTGGATCCCGGACAAGCAGAAAGACGAGGCCATGCTCGCCGGGTACACCGTGGTGGATCCCTCCACGGTCATCGCCACCCATGTCACCGAGGTCTTCCGCCGCAACCTGCACGAGTTCCTGGGTCGTCAGGAAATCCAGTCCCTCTTGGACAATCTGGCCAAGCGCGCCCCAAAGGCAGTGGAAGAGCTGGTCCCGGGGATCATGCCCCTGGGAACCGTGCAGCGGGTGCTGCAGAACCTGGTCCGCGAACAGGTTTCCATTCGGGACATGCTGACCATCGTGGAAACCCTGGCCGACTTCGGGCCATCCATCAAGGACCCGGACCTGCTCACGGAATACGTCCGCGGACGCATGGCCCGGACCATCGTCAAGCCCTACCTGGCAGGAGGAAGCAACCTGGCAGTGATCATTCTGGACCAGGACTGGGAGCGCCTGCTTCAGGAGAACCTGCGTAAGACCGAACAGGGGACCTACCTGAACATCGACCCCGGCCACGGCCAGAAACTGATTCAGGGGCTCCAGTCGGCCATGGAGCAGGCCATGGTCTCCGAGGGCCAACCCGTGGTGCTGACCACGCCCAGTCTGCGCTCTCATCTGGCCCAGCTCATCACCCGCTTCATCCCCACACTGCCCATCATTTCCCAGGCCGAAATTCCCGCGGGGATCAACCTCCAGTCCGCGGCAACGGTGAGGATGGCCAATGCAGGTTAAGACCTTTCGCGGGCCGGACACGCGGACCGTGCTCAAGCAGATCCGCGCCGAACTCGGGCCGGACGCGGTCATTCTCAGCACCCAGAACGGAACGGAGAACGGTCGGCCCTGCTGCGAAATCATGGCCGCCCTGGAACCGCCGACAGCGGGAAACCGGCTCAAAAATCCGGAACAGTCGGATATCGCCGCCCCTTCCGGGAGTGGCTATCCGGGCTGGAAGCAGATGCACCAGGAGTGGACATGCCTCAAGGAGCACCTGTTCAGCGTCCTCAAGCCCCAGGCAGACTACAACCTGCTCTCTCCCCGCCAGCGCCAAGCCCTGGAATACCTGGAGCGGGAGGAAGTCCTGCCCGAGGTGGCCATGCACCTATGGCGGGCCATGAAAAACGCACCGGAAAAGTCCATCCTGGAGGAGCTGCGGTCCATCGTGGCCGTCAAACCCTGGACCGGTCTGCACTGGCCGGAAAAGCTGCACGCCTTCGTCGGCCCGCACGGTTCGGGCAAAACCTCGTCGCTGTTACGCCTGGCCCTGAACCTGCGCCGGGAATTTCCCAACCGCAGGATCGCCCTGGCCAACGCGGACCAGCACCACGGCAAGGGCCGTTTGTTGCTACAGCATTACGCGGAGTTGGGAGAGTTTCCCTTCGTGGATCTGCGCTCCCCCGAGGATTGGCGACGTCTGCTCCGCGAAGCCTACGACATGGTCTTCATCGACCTCCCCGGCCTGCCGGCGGGGGAGCATCTCGACGCCTGGCTGATGGACAAGGAAATCTCCCTGAAGGGCAACTGCGCCGTGCATTTGGTCCTCAGCCCCCATTATTCCAACACGATCCTCCAGCGCTTTATTGAAAAATTTCAGGTCCCGGCCCTGTCCAGCCTGATCTGGACCAAGCTGGATGAGGCGGAAACCTACGGTTCGCTGGTGAACATCGGCTATTCCACCCGACTTCCCGTATCCGCCCTGTCCTACGGCACGTCGCTGAATTCCAGCCTGGCCCCGGCGGATCACCAGAACCTCTGGAAACTGGTCTTCACCCACCGGCTGCCCACCACCATCGGAGGCGGGGCGGAAAGACCTTTGCACTGACGACGAACTTCACGTATTCGCGAGGAAACCATGACGCGCACGAACGAGCACAACCCCCTAGTTCTCTCCGTAACTTCCGGCAAAGGCGGGGTGGGCAAAACCAACCTCTCCGTGAATTTGGCCTACGCCCTCCAGCGGATGGGCAAGCGCGTCCTGCTGATGGACGCGGACCTGGGGCTGGCCAATGTGGATATTCTGTTGGGCTTGGCCCCGGAATACAACATCTTCCACCTCGTCTACGATGAAAAAAAACTGGAGCAAGTACTGGTTCGGACGGAGTACGGATTTTCCATTCTCCCGGCCTCCTCCGGCGTGCCGGAAATGCTCAAGCTGTCCACCGGCCAAAAGCTGGAGCTGATCGAAGCCCTGGAGCCCTTGGGCCAGGAGACGGACATCCTGATCGTGGACACCGGGGCCGGGATCGGGGATAATGTCATGTACTTCAATCTGGCCGTACAGGAGCGGATTCTGGTTCTGACCCCCGAACCCACTGCCTTGACCGACGCCTACGCGACGATCAAGGTCCTGCACAACAAACACGGCGTACACAGGTTTCGAGTGGTCGTGAACATGGCCGCGGACCCGAAGCAGGCCAGGCAGACCTTCCAGCGACTGACCGCGGCCTGCGACAAATTTCTGGACGGCGTTTCCCTGGACCTGATCGGTTCGCTGCCTCAGGACCCGACGGTCAGACAGTCCGTTACCCGCCAGGTGCCGTTCTGCCATGCCGTTCCGTCCTCGGCGGCGGCCCAGGCCGTGAATAAAATCGCCGAAAACATCCTGGCCTGGCCGCAAACAGCCAAAACCGATGGCAATATCAAATTCTTCTGGAAAAAACTCCTCTTCAACAACTGACCACTGGCAGCGCTATGAAGACGGTCAGTTGGCGTGGAGCACCGCCGGCCCCGAGGTCCGAGGGGCCATTGTCGCGCACTATGCCCCGAAGATAAAAATCATCGCCCTGCGCATGAAGGCCAAGCTCCCCCAGCATATCGAGCTGGGAGAACTGCTCAGCGCCGGCAGCCTCGGCCTGATCGAAGCCCTGGAGAAATTCCAGGTACACATGGGCATCAAGTTCGAGACCTATGCGGAAAACAGAATCAAGGGGGCCATGCTGGACGAGCTCCGGCGCATGGACTGGTTCACCCGCGGGTTGCGCCAACGTGTCCGGCTCTTGGAAGAAAGCGTGCGCAAGGTGGAGCAACACTCCGGTCGCGTCCCCACCGCCGAAGAACTCCAAGCCATGACCGGCCTGAGCGCCAAGGAAGTCCAGGAAGGCCTGGAAGCTCTGCAAAATCAAATCTGTATCAGCCTGGACGGTCTGGAGGACCATCTCCTTCGTTCCACGAGCACCACGAAAAACGACCCTTTCTCCCATACTCTGCACCAACAACTGATTGACAAACTTGCGGAACTTATCGATGAATTGACCTCTAGGGAGCAGATGGTCCTTTCCCTGTACTACGCCGACGAGTTGAACATGCGGGAGACGGCCCTGGTGATGAACATTACCGAGGGCCGGGTTTCCCAATTGCACTCCCAGGCCCTGGGCAAACTCCGGGACAAGTTCGCCAAGCTCCAAGCATCCACCCCTCACCAAAAGAAAACAAGGAGACAAGCCTGATGGGTTACGACAAAAACATGCGCGTTCTCGTCGTCGACGACTTCTCGACGATGCGGCGGATCATCAAGAATATTCTACGCCAGTTGGGATTCACGAACATCGTCGAGGCCGACGACGGGACCACGGCCTGGGAAGTCCTGAACAAGGAACGGATCGACTTCGTGATTTCCGACTGGAACATGCCCAAGATGACCGGCATCGAACTGCTGCGCAAAGTCCGGGCCAGTGAGGAATACGCCGACGTCCCCTTTCTGATGGTCACCGCCGAGGGCCTTCAGGAGAACATCATCGAGGCGGTCCAGGCCAAGGTTTCCAACTATATCGTCAAGCCGTTCACCCCGGAGACCCTCGGTCAGAAGATCGACAAGATTTTTGCATAACATCCCGTATTCCATTCCCTTCACGGCCCACCGGGCTTCGTGCTCCTCTTTAGTTGATCGGGCGCGTCCGAAAGAGGGAGGATGGAGCCCGGGCGCCTCCATTCCGGACATGAACATCGAACCTCGGCAACAGCCTTGAAAACCCAACGAGGACCAGCAAAAGGCATCGTCCATGGCCACTCCCCCGGCACCGCCGCCCAATGAAGTCAATCCCTTGGAACGGGATGAGGAGATCCTCGAGCTTGAGCCGAAGTCGACCCAGGCAACTCAGAAGGTCACCCTGGACCTGGACGATGCTCCGTTTCTTGACGACATTGAAGAAGAAGCGCCCCCTGAAGAGGAGGCCAGGCCGGAAGCATCGGATGCTGAAAAGGTCGAGGACGAGCCGAAGTCCGGAAAGTCGTACCGCCTGGCTCTGATCATCGGCGGGGTCGCCGTGGCGCTGTTGCTGGCTGGGCTCGCTTTCTGGCTTACGCGGCCGCCGCCTCCCCCGGAACCGACACTCCCTGAACCGGAACCGCTCCAGCAACCCCAACCCGCGCCCGAACCCAAACCCGAGGAATACACCGTCGATCTCATGCCGTTCTGGGTCGCCTACACCCAGGGTGAGGACGTCGCGTTTCTCACCTTGAACCTGACCCTGAGCATGGAAGGCTCGACGAGCTATGTGGAAGTCCAACGCAAGGAGATTATTCTTCGGGATGCGGTTTATTACTTTTTAAACAACCGCCCGATTCCCGAAATCAAGCGCGAGGATGCCGCCGACGCGCTGAAGGCGGACCTGATGTCGGTCATGAACCAGCACCTGAGCAGCCCACTGACCGACATCCTGATCGAGGAGTATCTGGTGCGATAAAATGGTCCAACAGGTTCAGCTTCCCGTGCTCCTTTCCCTGCTGCCCAAGGTCGGCAAGATGATCCAGGCCGAGCAGGATCGGCCGTTCATGCAGCAGGCCTTGGCCGGAAGTCTGATGCAGGAGGCCTTGAAAAAGGAACGGGAGCGAATCCCGGAAGTAAAGAAGACCGAGGAATCCTTTCATGTCCGTCCGGAAGATGAACAGGACCAGGGGCGGGGCGGTCGCCAACCCCGTCGGGATCATCGACGTCAAGGAAAGCCGGAAGAAGAGCCCGCGGCGGGAAAAGACCCCTGGTCCGGGCAGATCGTGAACCTCAAAATTTGAATATGGACGCAGGCGGTTGAAACGTCGTTTTTTTACGGTCAGGGACCATGCACATCTCATACTGGATCATACTCGTCTTGAGCCTGCTGGAAGTGGCCCTTCTGGCCGGGGTGGTCACGTTCTTTTTTCGCCTGCGCCGTTCCGAGCAACTCCTGGCCCAGCTGCAAAAAAGTCAGAACGAGTTCCTGGGCAAGATCGAAAAAAGCGTAGACCTGGAGCAGCAGTTTCTGAACAATTTCGCCGAGCGGCAAACCGAACTGCTGCACCTGGAGACGCAGCTCGCTGAACGGGAAAAACAGCTTCGCAACCTGCTCCAGCAGGCCGAAGGTCTCGCCCAGTCCCCCCAATTTCTGCGCCAAGTCATCCTCTCCGGGCACCGTAAGGGCCGGTCCATTAAATCCCTGGCCCAATCCACGGGCCTGAGCACCGATGAAGTCGAACTGATTCTGGAACAGGGCGGATCAGCATGAGGCGTTGGGGCGCTCCAACCTCCCCGTTCCACGCGACGCCTGAACGGGTGGAACGCTTTCGCGCCGACAATCGGGTCGGCGAACGGATCTCCGGCACGTTTCTGGGTTGGGACGCTCCCGGCATCGGCTGGGTAAATTTTCAAGGGACCAAACTGCTGGCCAGTATGGCCTCGCGGCCCGAAGTCGGCACCCGCCTGCATTTTCTGGTCAAGCAGCTCTTCCCGGACATCATCCTGCAAGAGTTGTCGCCCTCCGGCCTGCCCGGAACCTTTCCCCTGCTGCAACGCCTCTGGACTGAGCAGAACCGTCTGGAAGCCTCGCTGGCCTCACTCTGGTCGTCCGTTACGCCGGGGAATGACCATCGCGAACAAGCCCAGTCTCAGGCCCAAAACGAAACCCCAAACACGGCACAAGACTGGACCCGTTGCCTGGCCGCTCGCCTGGCTGCCTGGCGGAAACTCCTGAACCAACATCCCGAAGCACGCCAGGTCCTCCACCGCCTGAACGCGGCCCTGGAGCCGATCAACACGGAACTGGCCGCCAGGGGGATCGGCCGGTTCTTCGCCCTGCCCTGGCTGTCCGACCGGGTGCGCGGGGCCGGGCTGCTCCTGGGCGGGGCCCCGGTCCATCCCGGACAAAGGGCCTCCGGAACATCCGCCCCGCAAGCCGTGTTCACCTGCACGCATCCGACCCTGGGGCAAATGGAGATCCATTTCGTGCTGCCCAACCCTCACTTAGGTCCTCACCCGGACTCTCAACTTGGCCCTCAGCTGGGCCCTCAACTTGTCTGGGCCCTGCACCTGGACCTGAAAGCACTCCCGTCGCGAACCATCGCCTCGGTCTCGGACTGGCTCCAGCGGGCCTTTTCCCGCCTCGAGTCCGGCGCGCTTTTTTTTCAGGGCGTCAGGCCCCTGCCCCCGGGCAACCATTCCGGCCTCCTGCCGCGCTTGCTGCTCGCCTCGACCGCGGGACGCCCTCGGCTGCACATCAAAGTATGACCCCTCCCACTTCACCGCCACATCCACCTTTGCCCATAGCTTCGGAGCAACCCTGGCTGGCCCCGCTGGCCGGCTTCTCGGACCTGTCCTTTCGCCTGCTTTGCCGGGAGCAGGGGTGCGCAGCGGCCTGTACGGAAATGGTCAGCGCCAAGGGCCTGATCTTCAACAACATGGCCACGGAGCGCATCCTGACCACCAATGCCGAGGATCACCCACTGGTTGTCCAGGTCTACGGTCCGGACGCCCAGACCTTGGGCCGAGCCATGGACCTCCTTCTGGAGCGAGGCGCACGCTATTTCGACCTCAACGCCGGCTGTTCCGTGCCCAAGGTGACCAAGACCGGCAGCGGAGCCGCGCTGCTTCGCGAACCGGAGACCCTGACCCGCATCGTCGCGACCATGATCGCCAAGGCCGGGGAAGGCCGGGTGGGCGTGAAACTGCGCCTGGGATGGCGACCAGGAGAGGACGTTCTGCCGGACCTGGCCAAGAGACTGGAAGACCTCGGCGTGGCTTGGCTGACCCTGCATCCACGCTGGGCTGCCCAGGGTTTTTCCGGGCGCGCGGATTGGGATCGGTTGGCCCGGTTGCGAGAGCACGTCACCGTGCCGATCATTGCCAGCGGCGATCTGTTCACGGCCGAGGACGCGTGGCGCTGCCTCAGGCAAACCGGGGTCAACGGCGTGATGTTCGCCCGCGGAGCGTTGTGGGACCCGGCAATTTTCCGCAAGTTTTTGTCACTGGGACCGGACGGGCGGCCCTTTCACGCCACCCCGATCTACAGCCTGGGCATCGTCCGGCGGCACATGGAACTGGCCAGGACACACCAGGACGACCGCCGCGCCCTTTTGGCCATGCGCACCATCGCCCCGCGCTATCTGCGCCAGTTCCCCGGAGCCAAACACCTTCGCACCCAACTGACCCGAATCGAATCCTGGACGCAGCTTGAAGACCTGCTCGACGAACTCACGGTCGTGCTCAACGAAACGACCGACCTCCCCAATGAGGACGCATCATGAACATCATCTTGGCCCAAACCGCCGGCTTTTGCATGGGCGTGGACATGGCCCTGCGCAAACTGGACTCCCTGCTTCACGGCCCGGATCGGAAATCCGAGGTCTGCACCCTCGGCCCGATCATCCACAACCCCCAGGTGCTCCAGGAGTACGCAGCCCGGGGCGTGTCCCAGGTGAACGACCCGGAAGCTCTGACCCCGGGCCAGACCGTGGTCATCCGGGCCCACGGCATTCCCCGCAATATCGAAACCACTCTGCAAAACAGAGGCGTGGACCTGATCGACGCCACCTGCCCCAAAGTCAAGAAGGCCCAGGTGCTCATCGCCAAACAAGCGGCCAAAGGGCGATTGATGATCCTGCTTGGAGAAGCGGACCACCCGGAAGTGCGTGGCCTGCTCAGTTATGCCGACAACGGAGCCTATGTCGTGGACTCGGAGGCAGGACTTGAAGAACTGCTTCAAGACCGGCTCGGCCCCTGCTTTCTCGCGGCCCAGACCACCCAGGACCAGGAACTGTACGCCCGGATGGCCGACCTGCTGCGCCGGAGGCTCGACCCGGACATTCCGGTCCTGGACACCATTTGCGCGGCGACCATGAATCGCCAGGAAGAAGCCCGTGTCATCGCCGAACAGGTTCAGGCCATGGTCGTGGTCGGCGGACGCGAGAGCGGCAATACCCGGCGGCTGGTCCAGGTGGCCGAACAGGCCGGCATCCCGTGTCATCACGTGGAAATCGCGGACGAGCTGCCCCTTGACCAGCTTCGGGGCCTGAACGCCATCGGTATCACCGCCGGTGCCTCCACGCCCAAAAACGTCATCCAGGCGGTTGTCCAACGCTTGGAAACCATGTAACGCCCAAATCGTCCACCATTGATCCAACCTCTAGAGGGAGAACACCGTGAGCCAGACCAATATTCTGTTGGAAGCCGGAACCAACGAACTCGAAGTCGTAGAGTTCACCCTGCTGGAGCAGCCCCCCGGCCAGACGGAGGCCTACCATGGACACTACGCGGTAAACGTGGCCAAAGTGCTGGAAATCATCCGCATGCCCAAAGTCACCGAAATGCCGCAGCTGTCCGACCCTTCGGTGCTGGGCGCGTTCAACCTTCGCTCCTCGATTATTCCGCTGGTGGATCTCAGCGTCTGGCTCGGCAAGACCAAGGCCCCCCCAGCGGAGGGCGAAGAGGAAGGCAAGGTTATCGTCACCGAGTTTAACGGCGTAGTCACGGCGTTCCTGGTTTCCGGGGTCAACCGCATCCATCGGATCAACTGGGAAGAAGTCATGTCGCCGGGGGCGTATCTGGCCAGCTTCAGTTCGGACTGCATCACCGGCGTGATCAATCTGGAAGGCCGGATCGTCTTCGTGCTGGACCTGGAAAAAATCGTGGCCGAACTGAATCCCTCCATGGCGTTGCACCTGGATCTGGACTTCGAAGCCCACCGGGGCAAGGCCATGAAAGCTTTGATCGCCGACGACTCGTCATTGATCCGGAACATGCTCCGCGACCTTCTGGAAAAAGCCGGCTTCACCGTAGAAACGGCCTTTCACGGCCAGGAACTCTGGGACCGCCTCCAGAAGCTGAACCACGCCGCCAAGGAACAGGGCCGGCAGCTGACCGATTATGTTCAGATCGTGATCACGGACATCGAAATGCCCACCATGGACGGTCTGACGCTGTGTAGAAAAATCAAGGACGACCCGGACCTGGGTCGATTGCCGGTCATTCTGTTCTCATCGCTGATCACGGACAAATTGCGGCACAAAGGCGAAGCCGTGGGGGCGGACGACCAGATATCCAAGCCCGAAGTCACGCAGCTCGCCCGCCGGGCCCGGGACTTGATCGAATCTCGATTGCAGGAAAGCTCGTAGTCGCTCGAATCAGAATGTTCTGTCCAAGACCAGATGTGAGCAGTACCCGGTGACCGAGGCGAGGTAGAAGGGCAGGACCGAGGCGAAAGAGCGCTCGTAGAAGACCATGGGCAGGATGATGATCGGCAGGGGAACCAGGAGCATGGCCCACCAACTGTGGGTCCAGCCCCGATGGTGCCCCACCGCCGGGAGCAGGGCGCAGAATCCCAGCACTGCGGCCAGCCGGAACCGGCCCTGGATCATCAGCACGAGGTAGACCAGCAACAAGGCCCCGTAGAACAGCACGCGGCCCTTGGAGTCCGTGTCCACGTCCGGGAACAGGGCGCTGAGCAAGGCGATCAGAGCCAAAAACAGCAGGGTTTGCTGATCCGGCTGGTACACGCCCAGCCAGAGCACCGTTGCCAGAACCAAACCAAAAAAAAGCGCACCTCCGAACAGGTGCGCCTTGAAACCGGGCATTTCCTCGCTCCCGTCTAGAACATGTCTTTTTCCGACTCCTGAATCGTCTTGTCGATGGTCCGGCGCAGCTTTTCAGGCAGGCCCATGATCTCCACGTTCAGAAAGCCGCGGACAATGGTGGACGTGGCTTCGTCCTCGTCCAGTCCCCGGGCCATCAGGTATTCGATTTCCTCCTGGGCGATCTTGCCCACGGCCGCTTCGTGGGACAGTTCCACGCCGGAAACCGTGCCTTCCAGTTCCGGAATGGCGTGAATGATCCCGTTGCCCAGGATCAGCCCCTTGCATTCCAGATGCCCCTTGGCCGGGACGTGGCTGCCGATGATGTGTCCCCGGGCGATGATCTTGCCCCCGGTGGTGATGGTCCGGGAAATGATCTCTCCACGGGTGTCCGGGGCGTTCAGGTAGATCCGGTTGCCCGTGTCCACCAGCGAGCCGGTGGGGGCGACGATCACCGAGTTGAACCGGGCCACGGCCCTGGGACCGTTCAGATAGATGGACGGATAGGACTGCACGGATTCCACGGGCTTGAGCAGGACGTAATTGCTTTGGAACTCGCCGTCCTCCTCCACCACGCCCACGGTACGCGGCCGGACCATGACTTTCTCGCCCCAGTTGTGAATCATGGTGAAGGTCAGCTTGCCGCCCTTTTTCACGTAGAACTCGGAAATGCCCAGATGCAGCGCGGACTGCCGGTCGTGGGCCGTGGCGCAGCCGGTGATCACATGCAGTTCCGCGCCCTCTTCCACGACAATGATGTTGTGGACGTTCTGGGCCACGGCCTCGCCCTTGATGAACAGACAGGACTGGACCGGCTCCGCGATCTTCATCCCGGCCTTGGCCCGCATGAAATAACCGCCTTGCAGCTGCTCACGGGCGGCCATCCGCGTGAAGTCGTCCTGATCCGGTTTCACGGCGTTCCAGAAATACTCCGGCAAACCGTCGTAGCGCCGCAGCGCCTCGGTGATGTCCAGGATTTCCACGTTGGGATCGCAAGTGTCGCAGTGGACGCTCTTGTCGTCCACCTGGAGATACGAACCGCCTCGGCCAGCCAGATCCAGGTCCACGCCGGACATGAGCAGGCGCTCCCTGTCCTCCGGACTCAGGGACCGGATGTCCGCGATTCCCGAGCCCTTCCCGGAAAACGCGAACCTGGAGACGTCGGCCCCGGGAATGCCTTGAGAGCCCCCTTGGGGCTTGGCTAATTCAGACATCGTACGCACTCCTTGTAGCCGAATTTCCCGATATGTTCCAAAATCACGCGTGGGTTGGCCTGGCAACACAGTACGCCCTTATGGAGCACCTGGCCCCGGTCCGCGTGAACGTAGTCCAGAATGTATCCGGTATGGGTGATGATCAGCCCCGAGGTCTCCCGTTTGGCTCGGAGATCCTTCATGCTCTGGTTCGGCTTGGGCTCCTGGGAGCCGTTGAGCAGTTCCCGCACCGTGTTCCCGATCAGGGCCATGTTTTCCAGATCCACCCCGGATTCCGGCTCGTCGAACAGCAACAGGGAGGGCTTTTGGGCCATCAGTTGCAGCAACTCGGAACGCTTGATCTCTCCGCCGGAAAACCCGGCGTTGATGTCCCGTTCCAAAAACTGATCGAAATTGACCTTGCGGGCCAGGGCTTCCACGTCCACATCCCGTTCGCGATGGTGGGCGCACATGCTCACGAGGTGGCGCGTCTTCAAGCCGTGAATCGTCGGTGGCCGCTGAAAGGACATGCCGATGCCCAGCCTGGCTCGCTCGTAAATCGGAGCATGGGTGATGTCGTGCCCCCGGAAGGTGATTTTCCCGCCCGTGACCGTATAGTTCGCGAAGCCCATCAACGTCATCAGCAAGGACGTCTTGCCCGAACCGTTGGGGCCGAACAGAATGAACGTCTCCCCTTCCTTGATTTCCAGGCTGACGCCCTTGAGCACTTCCTGGCCGTCAATGGAAACCCGAAGATCCTCAATCAACAACATAAGCTTTTCCTCTCCTGCAAGTAGGTGAAAATCGCTTAGCATCGTATGCCCATCCCCCACCCAAGTCCAGTTGCCCCGGAGTCGACGATCCAAGCGAGAGAAACAACATGCAAGCATGGCAAAAAAAATCTTGCCAACGGAGAGGGTTTCACATAAAGAGGAACGCGGGCGGTTAACTCAGTGGTTAGAGTGCCATCTTCACACGGTGGAAGTCCGGGGTTCAAATCCCCGACCGCCCACCACTGAAAAACAAAGCCCTCTGAAGTAACCTTCGGAGGGCTTTTTTCGTATCTTCTGAAAAACTTGTGGCAAGCATGATCTGGATTCCCGCCTTCGCGGGAATGACTTGTTTTTCAGTGCCACCTCCGAGTCAATCATACCCTACGAAGGCGGACGCGTTACCGCTATCCAGGTCGCTTCTACTCGGATGAGCTCAGTAATTACGCCATCTCACACCTTCTCAAAATACCGGCGGATCATGTCGGCGTGCATTCTTCCGGGGCCTGGGCGCGCATTTCGGCGATGATCGTATTCAATTCCACGGCCATGCCCGCCATCCGGGAAACGCTTTGGGCGGACTGGTTCATCACCTCGCTGGTTTCCGAGGCGATCCGGTTGATCTCGTCCACCCCGCGATTGATTTCCTCGCTGGTGGCGGACTGCTGTTCCGCCGCCGTGGCGATGGAGCGGACCTGGTCCGCGGCCTGCTCCGCCAAGCCGAGGATCTCCTGAAGAGACCGCCCGGAGAGGTTAACCTGGGAGGTGGCGTGCTCGATGGCTCCCACGGCTTGATCCATGCTCGTGATGCTGTCCCGAGTGCCCTGCTGAATGGCTGAAATGGCGTCGCCCACTTCCTTGGTGGCGTTCATGGTCTTCTCGGCCAGCTTGCGGACCTCGTCGGCCACCACGGCGAACCCGCGCCCGGCGTCCCCGGCCCGAGCCGCCTCGATGGCCGCGTTCAAAGCCAGTAAATTGGTCTGATCCGCGATGTCCTCGATCACGTTCATGATCCGTCCGATCTGTTCGGCCTGCTGGCCGAGCTGGCCCAAACTGGAACGCACTTCCGAAGACTGTGACTGAACCTTGGTGATGGCCGCCACGGACTCGCCGACAACCTTGGCCCCCTCCATGGCCTTGCCCCTGGCCTGATCCGACGCCTCGGCGGCACTGGATGCGTTTCTGGCCACCTCCAGGACCGTGGCGTTCATTTCCTCCATGGCCGTTGCCGTTTCCGCGGTCCGGGAACGCTGCTCCTCCGCGCCGTGCCTGGCCTCATCCACCTGAGCGGCCAGGCCTGCGGCGGCCGCGGCCAACGACTTGGACACCCCGGTGGCCTTGCCGGCCGCAGAGGAAATGATATCGTTCCGTTCGCACAATTTGGCCTCGGAGGCTCGGATGTCGGACAAGTCCGTATAAATGCACAGAGCGCCCATCAGTTGGCCTTCGATATCGAACAACGGCGCGGCGTCGATGTGGATGTTCCGCTTACCGCCCTTGCGCCCGGTGAACTCCACCTCCTTGCTGATGGAACGATTCTCCTTCATGGCAATCCCCAACACCGTCTGCCGCTTTTCACCGTAAAAAAACATGGAGACGTCCTGCCCGTAGTAGTCCTCGGGCTTGCCTTCGTGCTCCAGCATCCTGATCAGTCCTTGATTACCGTAAATGAAGACTTCGCTGGTATCCGTGACCACGAAGGGCGTGACCATGCTGCGCATCACGCCCTTGGACAGGCTGAGTTCATGCTTGAGATGGGTCAGCATGTCTCGCAGGCCTTCCTGGCTTTGCCCAAGCAGCCCGGAATCCGAAACCTGCTCGGGCAGTTGCCGATAATTTCCCGCGACGATGGCCAAGGCGCATGTCCGATTGCTTCGCAGCACAGCGGTCAGCCCTGAAAGAAAACCCCACATCAACAGCCCGATCAACACGCATCCGGCGATCACCACGCCCAGGATCGTCCAGGTCGAAACCTGGGCCAGATGCAAGCCCACGGCAATCACTGGAATGGCCAATACCGTCCCAAGCCCGGCCAGACGAAATCCTTCCACGGATCGGACAACATGCCGCATGTTCAGCTCCTTATCTTCCAAGTGAAAAAATACGTCCCGATGTTTCGTCAAGGAACCTTGTCGGCTCCGAACCTGAACCTCGCCGACGGAGTGTATCAGGTCGTCGAAGAACCAAAAACAGTTCCAAAGTAGTCGAACCAAAACCACACGTCTCCATCAAATGCAAGCCCGTGGGCGATTTTGAGCTTTCATTTCGATCTTTCTCGGCATCGTGCGCCTTCCCCCTTGAGTGTTCGCCCACCCACTGGTATTGCCAACGACGACCACGGGGCGCGGCGGCGGCCCGGAGACACTCTTTCCGTCCGGACCGACGGAGCCACCCGAGGAAAAACATGCCACCGAAAAAAAAAGAACCGGGCTTTGACGACAGGCTGACCGAGCTGCAAGGCATCGTGGCGCGCCTGGAAAACGAGGATCTGCCGCTGGAAGCCGGGGTGGCCCTGTTTAAGGAAGGCGTCATACTGGCCAAGACCTGCCGCAAGCAGCTGGAATCGGCCAAAAATGAAGTAATGGTCCTTTCCCAGGGTCTGCTGGAGCCTTTTGACCAGGATTATCCCGCCGCCAGCCCGCAACCCGGTGAATCGGAGCACAACGATGAAGTCATATCTTTCTGAACTGGGAAACGAGGTGGATCGCTATCTGACCGCGTGCCTCAAGCGCCCCGGCGTACCGGAGCCGCTCCTTCAGGCCATGGAATACAGCCTGCTGGCCGGAGGCAAGCGGCTGAGACCGGTCCTGTGTCTGGTCTGGGCGGAAATGGTCGGAGCACGCCGGGACCATGTCCTGCCTGCTGCCGCGGCTCTGGAATGCATCCATACCTATTCCCTGATCCACGACGACCTGCCGGCCATGGACGATGACGATTTGCGCCGGGGCAAGCCTTCCAACCACAAGCGCTTCGGGGAAGCTCTGGCCATCCTGGCCGGAGACGCCTTGCTCACCGAGGCTTTCGGTCTGCTCTTCTCCTGCGCCGTCCCTGCCCAGCGGATGCTCGCCGCCGGACGGGAACTGGCCCGGGCCGCCGGAGCCGCCGGGATGGTCGGAGGGCAGGTTCTGGACATGCAGTGGACCGGCGGCACAGCGACGGTGGAGGAACTGTCGCGCATGCAGGAACTCAAAACCGGAGCCATGATCCGCGCTTCCTGCGTCTGCGGAGCGCTCCTGGGCGGAGCCACTGAGGCGGATTTGGCACGGGCCGCGGACTATGGGACGCACATCGGCCGGGCCTTCCAGATCACGGACGACATTCTGGACGTCATCGGCGATCAAACCGTCTTAGGCAAACCCGTGGGCAGCGACCAGGACCAGGGCAAGGTCACCTATCCCGCCCTGATCGGCCTGGAAGCCAGTCGAGACCTGGCCCGGTCGCATACGGACCAGGCCCTCGCCGCTCTGGCCGTGTCTTCGGACGCGCCGGACATGTCGGACCTCACGCGCCGCCACGCCTGGTTCCTGCGGGAACTGGCCGAGTACATCCTGACCCGGGCGACCTGAACCCGAGCGACCTGGCCAGGTGTCAGGGCAAATTTATTCTCGATCCTCACGCGCTATCAGGATCGAAATCGAAATCGTGATCGAAATCGAACGCCATATCCAAGAAAAGCCGAAATCGGGGTGATGCTCAGTATTTTTCGATTTCAATTTCGATCGCGATTTCGATTTTTTTGATGAGAACAGATGCCCTTGACCAACTATATTGCCATTTGCCGATTCGCTCTTGACCGGGTATCCTTTTCAGCCACCATAGCCCAGCTTCACAAGTGACCCAACCATGCCCAGCCATTCCAACGCCACGTTCATGCCCAGGGAGGCAGTTCCATTGCAACAGCCCGTCGATGAAACCAGCGCCGGCCCGCGCGACGCGACTCCGCAAGCGTCGGCCCATGCCCGCAAACGAACCGAAATTCCTGACGGGCATGCCCTGTTTTCCGCCATCAATCATCCCAAGGACATTAACGAACTGAACATCGCCCAGTTGGAAGCCGTGGCCCGGGAGGTCCGCCGGGCGATCATCTCCACGGTTTCGGCCAACGGCGGTCATCTGGCTCCGTCCCTGGGCGTGACCGACCTGACCCTGGCCCTGCTCAAGGTGTTCAACCCGGAACATGATCGGCTGGTCTGGGATGTGGGCCATCAAGCCTATGCCTACAAAATCTTGACCGGTCGCCGGGAAAATTTCCATACCCTGCGCACCCTGGGCGGGATCAGCGGTTTTCCGCGCATGGCCGAAAGCCCCTTCGACCATTTCGGCGTGGGGCACTCCAGCACCTCCATCTCCGCGGCTCTGGGAATGGCCATCGCCCGCGATCTGGCCGACGAGGACCATACCGTGGCCGCCATCATCGGCGACGGCTCCATGACCGCCGGCTTGGCTTATGAGGGCCTGAACCAGGCCGGAGACCTGGGGGTGAACCTGACCGTGGTGCTCAACGACAACGAGATGTCCATCTCCCGCAACGTCGGAGCCTTGTCCTCCTTCCTCAGCCGCAAGCTCTCCAAGCGCTGGGTGCAGCGCTTCAAGCAACAGATGGAAACCTGGATGCGCCAGGTTCCACGATTCGGGGACGACCTGGCCAACTACGCCCGGCTCAGTGAATCCTCTTTCAAAGGATTCTTCACCCCGGGAATGATCTTCGAGGCCTTCAAGTTCAACTACATCGGCCCGATCAACGGACACAGCATGCCGGACATGGTGGACATTTTCCAGCAAGTCAAGGACCTGGAAGGCCCGGTCCTGGTCCACGTGTTGACTACCAAGGGCAAGGGCTATGCCCCGGCGGAAAACAACCCCACCTATTTCCACGGCGTGGGCTGCTTTGTTCCGGAAACCGGCGAAGCCAGGAAGATTTCCGCCTGCCTGCCGCCCTACACGGAAATCTTCGGACGAACCCTGGTGGACCTGGCCGCGAAAAACGACAAGATCGTGGCCATCACCGCGGCCATGCCCGAAGGCACCGGGCTGAACTATTTCGCGGACGCCTATCCGGACCGTTTCTTCGACGTGGGCATCTGCGAGCAGCACGCCGTGACCATGGCCGCCGGACTGGCCTCCCAGGGCTACAGGCCGGTGGTGGCGGTCTACTCCACTTTTCTCCAGCGCTCCTACGACCAGGTGGTCCACGACGTCTGCCTTCAGAACCTGCCGGTAACCCTTTGCCTGGACCGGGCCGGACTGGTGGGCGAGGACGGAGCGACCCACCACGGCACCTTCGATATTTCCTTTCTGCGCCACATCCCCAACCTGCTGTTCATGGCCCCCAAGGACGAGGCGGAACTGCAACGCATGCTGGTCACGGCCCTGAGTCACCCCGGCCCGGCCGCCATTCGCTACCCTCGCGGCGTGGGCGTGGGCGCACCGTCTCAGGACGACCCCTCACCGCTGTCCCCGGGCCAGGGCGAAACCCTGCGCGACGGAGGAGAGGCGGTGGTCGTGGCCCTGGGCAGCCGGGTGCATCCCGCACTGGAAGCCGCCGGGGAATTGGCCAAAGAAACGGGTCGCGAGGTCGCCGTGTTCAACGCCCGGTTCATCAAGCCGCTGCCCAAAGCCCAATTGCTGGAACTGGCTCGAACTCACTCCCGGATGCTGATCGTGGAGGAAAACGTGGTGGCCGGCGGCTTCGGGTCCGCGGTGCTGGAACTGTTCGCGGCCCAAGGCGTGCTCCGCGGCCAGCGCATTCGCTTGCTGGGCATCCCGGACGTCTTCGTGGAGCATGGTCCGCAGCGAATGCTGCGCAAGCAACTCGGCCTGGACAAAACCGGGATCAAGGATGCGTTGGGCGAACTGTTCAGCGCCGACCCCTTGAGTCCAAAGGACAGCTGACTCGACGGATTGCATGTCCAAATTCCTGATCCTGATCGGCGTCTTTCTCCTCGTCACCGGCTTGTTCCGACCGCTTCTCCGAAAACTCCGACTGGGCAGGCTTCCCGGCGATTTTTTGATTCAGCGAGGCAATTTTCGGCTCTACCTGCCCGTGACCAGCTCCATCCTGGTCGGCCTAGGTCTGACCGTTCTGATTTGGCTGTTTCGTCACTGACCGATCCCCGGCCCCACGCCGCGTCCTCGTCCCAACTCCAAACAGGAGCGCTCCGATGACCACGCAAGACCTTCGGGACCTGTTCGTCCAGACCTCCGTTCAGCCGGATTCCCGGTCAACCGTCGCCATGCCCGACCCCAACCCCGGCACCGGTCGCCACCTGCCCCCATGCATCATCGTCGTGTTCGGGGCATCCGGCGACTTGGCCATGCGCAAGCTTTTTCCCGCCTTATACCACCTCCACGGCGGAGGCCACCTGCCGGACCATTTCGCCATTGTCGGATGCAGCCGGACCGAATTCGACGATCCCGGATTTCGCGACCAAGTCCGAAAGTCCCTGCCGTCTCCGGACAACGGCGACCAGGAGCGCCGCGACGCCTTTTTGCGATCCATCTGCTATCAGCAACTGCAATACGACAATCCGGACGACTACATGGCCCTGAGTCGCCGTCTCGAATCAGTGAGTAGCCTTTTCGGCACCCAAGGTAATACGCTGTTCTACCTGGCCGTTCCTCCGCAGCTCTACCCGGAGATCTCCACCCGGCTCGGTGAGAGCGGCTTGGCCCAGGAAAAAGACAGGACCCATGAGTGGTCCAGGGTGGTCCTGGAAAAGCCCTTTGGCCACGACCTGGAATCGGCCAAAACGCTCAACGACGTGCTGCACCGACATTTCGATGAACACCAGATATTTCGCATCGATCACTACCTGGCCAAGGAAACCGTGCAAAACGTGCTCATGTTCCGGTTTGCCAACACCATCTTCGAGCCGCTCTGGAACCGCAACTACATCGAATACGTGGGCATCACCGCGGCGGAAACCCTGGGCGTGGAGAAACGGGCCGGATACTACGAGCAGGCCGGGGTGCTCCGGGACATGTTTCAGAACCACATGATGCAACTGCTTTCCCTGGTGGCCATGGAACCGCCGGCCCGTTTCCAGGACGAGCCGGTCCGCGACGACAAGACCAAGGTCTTTCGCTCGTTGCGGCCTTTTGAACTCCAGGGCAAATTCAGCGACCTGGTCCTGGGCCAGTACGCCGCGGGTCGAATCGACGACAAAGACGTACCCGGGTACCGGGACGAGGAGAACGTCGCCCCGGACTCCCTCACCCCCACCTACGCCTTGCTGCGCTCCTATATCGACAACTGGCGCTGGCAGGGCGTGCCGTTCTACATCTGCTCCGGCAAGCGACTGGCCAAAAAATTGAGCCGGATCATCATCCAGTTCAAGGACGTCCCCCACGCCATGTTCCGGCACATTCTCGGCGAGCAAATTTCCTCCAATCGTCTGATCCTGGGCATCCAGCCGGACGAAGTGATCAACCTCACCTTCCAGGCCAAGATTCCAGGAATGAACAACATCCTGCGTACCGTGACCATGAATTTTGACTACAACCAGGAGGGCAAGACCGTCATCAAGGACGCCTATGAAAAGGTGCTCATGGACTGCCTGCTGGGCGACCAGATGCTGTTCTGGCGTCAGGACGCGGTCCGGCTCTGCTGGGCCTACCTCACCCCGATCCTGGAGATGTGCGAGTCCTGCGGAGACCGGGCCAAACACCTCAACTTCTACCCGGCCGGCGGATGGGGACCGGAAGAGGCCGCCACGCTGTATCCTGATTATCTCAAAGACCACGCCTGACATATCGAAATCGAAAAAAGCAACTGTCGCCACCATGCATTGGATCCAGCCCGCTCAAGACCGATTTCGATCACGATTTCGATTTCGATCGCCATGAGGTACCGAGCCGGTCCGGATCCATGGGGCAATCCTGCCCAGGGCCGCGACGACGGAGCGGTCTTTGACAATCCACCCGGATGCCCCTAAGCCGCATCTGCATCGCAACCATTTGGGAGTCATCCATGAAAACTGCATTGATCGGATTTGCCGGGGCGGGCAAGAGCGAACTGTTCGCGGCCCTGGCCGGAGCGGCGGCCGTGCCCTCCGGGCGGGCCATGGTCAAGGTTCCTGAACCGCGCCTGAGGCCCCTGACCGAACTGTATAAACCACCCAAGATCACGTTTACGGAAATCGAACTGCTGGACCTACCCGGCGCGGCCGGGGCCAAGGGCGGGGGCCTGGGGGACCGGGTGCTCAACGAAGTCCGACCCTACGACTGCCTGCTCGCGGTCCTGGACGGTTTCTCCGGCGCGGCCGAGCCTCTGGACCAGCTTCAGGCCATGGAGGCGGACTTTTTGATCGCCGACTTGGCCGTGGTGGAAAAACGCCTGGAACGCATCGCCCTAGACAAGAAAAAAACCAAGCTTCTCCACGATCCGGAAGAGGAAGCGGCTCTGCTACAGGCCAAGGAACACCTGGACCGGGAGCGCCCCTTGCGGGAGAACGAGGCTCTGCTGGCCCTGCCCAAACTGCGCGGCTTCCGCTTCCTCTCGGCCAAGCCCGTGCTCTGGGCCTGGAACGTGGGTGAAGACAGGCTGGCCGACGTCACGGTCCCGGAAGCCGGTCCCGGAATGGTGCATATCGCCGTTTCCGCCCGCCTGGAAAGAGAGTTGGCCGAGTTGCAGGACGATGAGGAACGCCAGGCTTTCATGCAGGACCTGGGCATGAATCGCTCGGCCCTGGATCTGGTGGTCGGGGGAGTATACAACTTGCTCGGCTTGATCACCTTTCTTACTGCCGGAGAGAAGGAAGTCCGGGCCTGGCCCTTGCGGGCCGGCCAGCCGGCCCAGGAAGCCGCGGGCGTGATCCATTCGGACATCCAACGCGGCTTCATCCGGGCCGAAGTGCTGGGCTGGGAGGATTTCCTGGCCTGCAAGACCTTCAAGACAGCCAAGGAACGCGGCCTGCTGCGCCTGGAGGGCAAGGAATACGTCGTTCGGGACGGGGACATCATCGAGTTCCGGTTCAACGTCTAATACCAATTCCACTTCGGCAATGCGTTTTTTGCTTGAGAAAATGCAGTTATCGGGGTCGGCGTCGGTATCGGGATCGGGATCGGGATAGATACTGTTTGTTCGCCAATAATCCTCATTCGACTCCGATACCGATTCCGATACCGACCCCGAATGAGAAGCTTTGAATTAGAAATGGACTAAGCCGATTGCCGGGATCAAATGCACCAGGAATCGCCTTCCATGCCTCTCGACCACGATCCCGCGGCGGCCCTGCTCCGTCAGCGCCTGGCCGTGGTCCTGTTTCGCCCCAAGTTCGCTGAAAACGTGGGCTCCACGGCCAGGGCCTGCCTGAACATGGGCTGTGAGCGGATTCTGTTGGCGGCGCCTCGGGACTACGCCCAGGAGCGGGCCAGGCCGCTGGCCACGGTCCACGCCGAGCCGCTCCTGGATCAGGCCCGGATCTTCGCGGACCTCCCCTCGGCACTGGCCCCGTTCACCCAGGTCTACGGCACCACGGCCCGCCTGGGCGGTCGGCGCGCGACCCTGCTCTCCCCGGCCCAGGCCGCCCGCCAAATCGTCGAACAAATTTTGGAAGGCCATGACGTGGCCCTGCTCTTCGGACCGGAAGACCGCGGGCTGACCAACGCCGAGATCGACCGCTGCTCCCACCTGATCTCCATTCCCACGGCCACGGCCACCGTCTCCTTGAACCTGGCCCAGGCCGTTTTGCTGATCCTCTACGAATGCCTGCAAGCCGCCCGAGGCGCACCGTCACCGATCCCCAAGCCCCTCCAAGCCGACTTCGTCGACCACGCCGAGCAGGAAGCATTATTCGCGGCCCTGGGACATCTGCTGACGGCGATCGACTTCCTCCCTAAGACGAACCCGGATTATGGGATGCTCAGGCTGCGTCGGCTCTGGCATCGTCTGGGAATGCGACGGAGCGAGTATGCCTTGCTGATGGGAATCTGCCGTCAGATGCAGTGGGCCTTGGGAAACAAAAAGAAAGAAGGGTGAAGACGCAGGGAGAGAGAAGAGAGAACTCGTGGAGCAAAAAGGACGTGACGACTTCAGAGAACCCGGCGTACGGCAATCAAACGTTGTTGCCAGTAGCTAGCGAACAGGCTTTCCTCCCGAACCCGTTGGCCCGGTCTGGGACTGTGGACGAAGGTGCCTCGTCCCGTGGCGATGCCCACGTGGTACGATCCCCGCATGCCAATGCGAAAAAAAACCAAATCTCCAGCCTGAAGCTGTCTCAAGGGAACCGAAACACCGGACCGCGCCTGCTCCCGCGCCGTGCGAGGCAATTCCACGCCATGCTTGCCAAAGATCCAGACCACGAGCCCGGAACAGTCAAACCCGCTGGTGGGGGACGTTCCTCCTCGGACATAGGGCCGCCCGTTCTTGCTCAAGGCGGTCTGGACCACGGACTCGGCCACGCTGCCGGGAATAGCGGGGCGGGGCGGCGGATGTCTGGCCCCGCAACCAGCCAGGGTGGCCAGGAAGGCAAGCGGCAAAAGCAGGACCGCGAGCCTTTGAAGACTCGTCCTGATATTCAGGCGGACCAGGAGAGTGAAAGCTCCCGACGCCGCGAAAGCGTTCTTGGAAATGGCGGAATTCCTCATGCGTTGGGGCGTTGTTTACGGCATATCCCAATTCAAGGCAAACCCGCGAGAACCGACTTGAGTTTGCCGCGTTCGTCTTCTATCTTCCCCTACTTTGGCCGAAAAAGCTTCGGCCTTGCCAAACCCGGTCAAACGTCGCGCCACCATGGAACACTGCCGCAGCAATCCCGCCTGGAGCAGAAAAACGCTGCTCCGATACGCTTTGTTCCAGGTTCCGGGCATCATCCTGGTCGGGGTCTTCTTGTGGGTGCTGCACGCGCTCCTGGGCGTCTCCGCAAGGATTGCCTGGGTGCTCCTGCTGCTCTGGTTGGTCAAGGACGCCCTGATGTTCTTTTTCGTCTGGCCGGCCTACCAGGGGAGTGAAGGCGATGGATGGTATTCCCTGGTCGGTTTGCGGGGCGAAGTCCGTCGTCCGCTCCGGCCCGAGGGCTATATTCGCATCCGCGGAGTGCTCTGGAAGGCCAGGGCCGAGGACCAAACCGCGCAGATCCCTCCAGGAACGCAGGTTGACGTGGTAGGCCGGGACGGCATTCAACTGATTGTCCGTCCCAGGCCGTGAATCTCCCTCGCCGATCACGCCACGACTATTCCGGTACGCACCACTCGGCTTCCCGCGCGTCCGCGAAGGCCAACACCCGCTCTTCACGCAGAAAATAGCAATACTCCACCGGCACGTAGGCCTGCCGCTCCGCATCCTTGAGGCTCATCCGCACCAGACCGACAAACCCCGCCAGGTTCACTTCCTGGACCGGGGCCACGCCTTCCGAAGGGGGGCGGACCACGATATTGCGCAGAACCAAGTCTCCGGGATAGGTGTCCGCGATATGCTCGATGACGATGTCGCGAAAAGCCGCGGGGAACGGACCGGGGTCCGCATGGTCCGGGTCAGCGGTCAGGGAAACGTGTCGCGTTCCGGATTGCGATTCAGGCTGATATCCGGGCTGTGTTCCGGGGGCACAGGCCAAAAGCCCTCCAAGCAGGATGGACAGGAGTACGGAGACGGATGCGACGAAGCGAAAAGCGGACATGGGAACCTCCGGAAGCGATACGGTTGAAGGTGGCGTGAAGACTCCGCCCCAGGCCGGCGTCAGGCCGGCGTCAGGCCGAGATCCTCGCGCCGACGCGGCATATTGCCCAATACGCAACACTTTCAACAAGAGCAATCGTCCACCAATGAAAAAAGGCGCATAACGCGCCTTTTTTCGATCCTGAACAGTGCTTGCACCGTCAAGCTTTCGTTCAATCAAGCTGCTACCGACGACCGCGATCGCGATCGCCACGACCCCGATCATCCCGGCCCCGGCCGCCGTCGCGGCGTGGGCCGCCGGAAGGCCGGGCCGCGGAGGACATGTCGAAGACCTCGCCGCGCTCTTCCATGATCACGGCCTTGCGGGACAGGCGGACCCGACCCGAAGATTCCACCTCGATCACCTTGACCTTCAGTTCCTGACCGAGTTGGACCACGTCCGCCACTTCCTCCACCCGCGACGTATCCAGTTGGGAAACGTGCACCAGGCCTTCCACTCCGGGCAGGATCTCCACCACCGCGCCGAATTCGATGATCTTCTTGACCCGACCGGTGTAGTCCTTGCCGATTTCCGGAACCTGATTGTAGAACGTGACCATTTCCACGGCCATGTCCAAGGCGTCCTTGGTCGGAGCGAAAATGGATATCTTTCCGGAATCGTCGATATCCACGGAAGCCCCCGTGGCCGCGGTGATCGCCTTGACGGTCTTGCCGCCGGGGCCGATGACCTCGCGGATCTTTTCCGGGTTGATGTGCACCACGCTGAGTTGCGGGGCGTAGGGCGAAAGCTCCGTCCGGGGCTTGTCCAGCACGCCGTTCATTTCCTTGAGAATATGCAGCCGGGCATCACGAGCCTGCTCCAAGGCCCTGCTGAGCACGTCCGTGGGAATTCCGGCGATCTTGATGTCCATCTGGATCGCTGTGATGCCCTCGGCGGTCCCGGCGACCTTGAAGTCCATGTCTCCGAGATGGTCCTCGGCACCAAGGATGTCCGTCAGGACCAGGTAATCCTCGCCTTCCTTGATCAGGCCCATGGCGATCCCGGCCACGGGTGCCGAAATAGGCACGCCCGCATCCATCAACGAAAGGGATGCGCCGCAGACAGTGGCCATGGACGAAGAACCGTTGCTCTCCATGACCTCGGAAACGATGCGCAGAGTGAACGGGTAATCCTCGGGCTGGGGCAGGACCGGGGTCAGGGCACGCTCGGCCAGTTGTCCATGGCCGATCTCCCGACGGCTGGGGCCGCGCAGCATCCGGGCCTCGCCAACACAATAGGGCGGGAAATTGTAGTGCAGCATGAACCGCTTGGTGCTCCCCCCGGCCAGAGTGTCCAGGCGCTGCTCGTCCCGGGTGCTGCCCATGGTGGCCACGGCCAGAGCCTTGGTTTCACCGCGGGTAAACAGGGCCGAACCGTGGGTTCTGGGCAACAGACCGACCTGGATGTCGATGGGCCGAACCGTGGTCAGATCCCGACCATCCAGGCGGATGTGCTCGCGGTGAATCCGGGCGCGCATCACCTCTTTCTCCAGGACTTCCATGATTTCGTCCACCTGGGAGCCCACGGCCTGGATGTCCACGCCTTTTTCCACCAGGGCTTGGATCACTTCCTGATGCACGGCCTTCTGGGCTTCCTTACGCGCGGCCTTCACCGGAATCTGCAGTGCGGTTTCCAGTTTGCCCTGGGCCAAATCGCGGACCATGGTGGTCAGGTCCGGATCAATGATGGTCAGTTTGGGTGCGATCTTGGGCTTACCGATCGTTTCTCGCATCTCGTCCTGCAGGTCCAGCAGGGGAATGACCTGCTGCTGACCCCACTCCAGGGCCTTGGCGATCAGGGATTCCGGAACAAAGGTCGCCCCGGCTTCCACCATGACCACGGCGTCGCGGGAAGCGGCCATGACCAGATTCAAGGTGCTTTCCGTCAAATCCTTGAAGCTGGGATTCAGCACGAACTCACCGTTGATGCAGCCGACCCTGATTCCGGCGATGGGCCCCAGGAAGGGAATCCGGGAGATGTGCAGGGCCGCGGAAGCGCCGGTGAGCGCCAGGACGTCCGGGTCGTTGTCCGGGTCTGCCGATAAAACCGTGGCGATGACCTGGATTTCCATGGGAAATTTTTTCGGGAACATGGGCCGGATGGGTCGGTCGATGACTCGGGATACCAGAGTTTCCCGGTCGCTGGGACGGCCGATCTCTCTCCGGAAAAAGTTTCCGGGGATCTGGCCCGCGGCATACGACATTTCCTGATAATTCACGGTCAAGGGCAGGAACGAAACTTCCCGGTCCAGGGCCTGGGCCACGGCCGTGACCAGCACGACGGTGTCGCCGCACTGCACCCAGACGGCGCCGTCGGCCTGATTGGCCATTCTTCCGGTTTCAATGATGAATTCCTTGCCGTTCAGGTTCGTCGACAGGCGTGTGCAGTTCATGAGATCATTCATAATACGTAGACATATCCTTGGCTGAAAAGAAGTGAACGGAGCCCCGGCAAGGCGATGGCCGCCGGGGCTCCAAAGGCATGCGCGAAAACTACTTGCGCAGTTTGAGTCGTTCGATCAGATCGCGGTAACGCTGCACGTCCTTCTTCTTGAGGTAGTTCAGCAGTCCCCTGCGCTTCCCGACCAGCTTCAACAGCCCGGTCCGGGAGTGAAAGTCCTTTTTGTGGGTCTTGAAATGCCCGGTCAATTCGTTGATGCGGTGGGTCAACAGGGCCACCTGCACCTCGGGCGAACCAGTGTCGCCCTCCTTCAACCGGTACTCCTCGATCACTTTGGCTTTATCTTCGATACTCATGACCACAGCGGATTCCTCCTTGTTTGTTCCCTTCGGGAAATGATTCGGGTCCCGGAAAACGACTCGCGTTCGGCTCCGGGTCCTGGGGCTAAAACAAGCCGCGCAGGATGGTCCATTGCAACAAGCCGTCCGCTTCGCGCGACTCGACCAAGGCCAGAGGCTGTTCCCGGTCATCCAGAAACAAGGCCCTCGTGCCCGGAGCCGGAGGCTGTTCGCCCTGCGGGCCATTGCCGGAAAAATTCCAGGGCAATCTTCCGCCATGACGGACGATCCGGGCCTGCTCCGGAGAAAGGATATGTTGCGAAAAATGCGGCAAGGCATCCCGCAACGCGATCACTTTCCCCGAAAACGACTCCGGCTCCTCCAACACGGCCTGGAGGCCGTGGGCCTGGTCAAGGGCGAAGGGATGGCTGCGCTCCCGGATCAACTCTTCCAGCACGGCCCCGCAGTGCAGGCGTTTCCCCAGGCTGTGGACCAGGGAACGGATATAGGTGCCGGCGGAACACTCCACCCGGAAGCGCACCAGGGGAAGGTCCATGGAAAGAACCTCCGCCTGAAAAATTTGAATCGGTTTTCGTTTCACCGGGACGTCCCGCCCGGATCGACTCAGGGCATACAACGGCTTGCCCTGGTGTTTGGCCGCGGAATAGGGAGGCACCTCCTGCTCGGTGAGCCGCTCCCACTCCAGAACGGCGGCGCGTATTCGCGGGGCGTCCGCCTCCGCGGGGTCAATGGAGTTCAAAACCTTTCCCAAAATGTCGTAGGTATCGGTTTCAACGCCCAAACGCAACACGCCCTGGTACAGCTTGCGACCCTCCGTCAGATAGGAGGCGATTTTCGTGGCCTGGCCCAGAAGGACCAGCAAGACTCCCTGGGCCAACGGATCCAGGGTCCCGGCATGACCGATCTTCCGCTGCCCCAGGGTGCGCTTGATCCGTTCCAGGCACTGCGTGGACGAGGGCCCGGACGGCTTGTTCAGGACCAGCACGCCGTGGGCTTGGTCCGGTTTTCGCGTCAAGGTCTCGGAATCCATTCGTTGGACAGGTTCCATACGAGGCGGAGACGTCACAATGCGGCGGAAGGATTTTTATCCGCCAAGGCGAAATACTGACGGACCATCCGCACCAGAAGTGCTTCCGCGTCCTCCAGGGAATGATGCAATTCGCCGCCGGAGGCGTTCTTGTGTCCACCACCGCCCACGGAGGAAGCGATTTCCTCCACATCCGTGTCACCGGAGGAACGCAGGCTGAATTTGATCTTGCGGGGCTCGTCTTCGCGCAGGCTGACCGCGATTTGCACCCCCTTGACCCGCCGGATGTAGTCCACCATGTCGTCGCAATCCTCGATGGTGGCTTGTCGCTCGTCGCGAAAGGTCTTGGGAATGGAAAGCACCCCGATTCGCCCATCATCGAACAATCTGGCCCGACTCAGGACGTCGCCCATCAGCTTCAATCGGTTTAACCGCCACTGGTTTTGCAACAGGGCGTTGAACCGTCCTGGATTCAGCCCTTGTCGGATAATGGTCGCCGCCAGCTCCAGCACCTTGGGTCCGGTATTTTCGTAGCTGAAGGATCCCGTGTCCGTGGTCAAAGCAAGGTAAACGGCTTCACCCAGAGGACCGCTCAGGGGGATGTCCAATTCCTGAGCCAGGTAACCGATCATCTCCCCTACGGAGGACCGATCCGGCTCCACCAGGTTCACCGCGCCGAAATCCCGGTTGCTGACATGGTGGTCGATGTTGATCGTGCGCTCCAGAGGCAGGCGGCCGGCCAAGTCCTTGCCCACACGCTTGACGTCGCCGCAGTCCAGCAGAACATACCACCGCGGTTCCCAGTCCGGATAAACCTGTTGCAAGGGCTGGGAGAAGCGCAGCCAGGAGAACCGATCCGGCACCGGGGACTCGTTGTACAGCCAGTACGTTTTGCCCAGTGCCTTCAGCAGCCATCCCAGGGCCACTGTGGAGCCCAGGGCATCGCCATCCGGATTGTTGTGCCCGGCCACCAGAAAATTGTCGCCTTCGCGCAACAGGCGCAACACACGGGCCCAACTGTCCGCCGTACTACCTTTCATGGTGACCGTCATAAACCATGTCCTCCAGAAAGATGTCCCGCTCGAAGCGCAGATCCGGGGTGGAGCGCAGATTCAGGCGTTTGCCCAGCAAGGTGCGCAGATATCCCTTGGCCTTGCCCAGGGAGACGGCGATTTCCTCCAGCCGGACCGGATCATCGGTACAGGTATAGAACACCTTGGCGATGCTCAGGTCTGAGTTGAGCCGTACCCCGCTGATGGTGACCAGTTCCAGCCGGGGGTCCTGGATCTCCTCCTGGAGCAACTGAGCCAGTTCCCTCTGGATCATGTCCGCGAGGCGAATTGATCGCCGGGACGGACCGCGCATTACCATGAGCCTCCTTCCAGCAGGTCCGCGCGGATATCTCCGGGGTCCTGCGTTGATCGAAATATTTCCGTATTGCCCTGGACGAATTCCACCGGCGCGGCGGCCTCGGCCAGGGACATGGCCTTGTGCAGCCGACTTTCAACCCGGGCCGCGTCGTTGGAAATCGTGACAGCCCCAAGGATCAGCCGTTCATGCTCGTCCATGGCCTCCACTTCGGACACGGCGAGATTGAACTTGTTGCGCAGCTTCTGTTTCAGACTCTGGGCCACCTTGCGCTTGCCCTTGAGGGAGTCGTTCCCATGCAGCCGGAACTCCAGCCGCAGGACGCCGATGATCATCCGGGGTTCAATGGTTCACGGTTCAATGGTTCAGCGGTTGAAAGCAACGGGTGAGGTCGTGAGGGGGGATGCGGAGTCCACTCATGCCACTGCGGACTTCCCAAATCAAGCAGAGCCCCAACCGTTGAACCCTGAACCGTGAACCGTTGAACCTTTCTACAGCGTCGCCGCTTCCGAGACTTCCTCAAAAGCCTCGATCACGTCGCCGACCTTGATGTCGTTGAAGTTGGCCAGCCCCACGCCGCATTCAAAGCCCTTGAGCACTTCCTTGGCGTCTTCCTTAAAGCGCCTCAGCGAGCTGAGTTTACCGGTGTAGATCACCACGCCCTCGCGCAGCAGGCGAATCTTGGCGTTGCGCAGCAGTTTGCCGTCCATCACCGCGCACCCGGCCACCATGCCGATCTTGGGCACACTGAAGGTCTGGCGAACTTCGGCCTGCCCCAGGTAGGACTCCCGGATAATCGGCGAGAGCATTCCGGTCATGGCGTCACGGATGTCGTTCACCAGGTTGTAGATGATGTCGTAAAAGCGGATTTCCACGCTCTCGGACTCGGCCACTTCCTTGACCTTGGCCACGGGCCGGACGTTGAAGCCGATCACGATGGCCGAAGAGGCCGCGGCCAGCATGACGTCGGATTCGGTGATGGCCCCGGCGCCGGAGTGGACGATCCGCACCCGGACCTCGTCCGTGGACAGCTTGAGCAGGGACTCGGAGACCGCCTCGGCGGACCCCTGCACATCGGTCTTGATGACCAGATTCAGGAACTTGGCCTCGCCGGCCGCCTTGGAGGCCAGGAAGCTGTCCAGGGTGACCTTGGTGGCCTTGGCCAGGGCCTTTTCGCGCTCCTTGGTCATGCGGGACTGGGCGATCCGGCGGGCGATTTTTTCATCCGCCACCACCACGAATTCGTCCCCGGATTCCCCCAGACCGTCAAAGCCTTGCACTTCCACCGGAAAGGCCGGACCGGCTTCCTTGATCTTCTTGCCCTTGTCGTCGAACATGGCCCGGACCTTGCCTTGGTACAGGCCGCAGACAAAGACGTCGCCGTCGCGCAGGGTCCCTTCCTGGATCAACACCGTGGCCACCGGACCGCGGCCCTTGTCCAGACGGGCTTCCACGATCCGCCCCCGGGCTCGCTTGGTCGGATTGGCTTTGAGATCCAGAACCTCGGCCTGGAGCAGAACCATTTCCAGCAGTTCGTCCAGACCGATGCGCTGTTTGGCCGAGACGTTGGCGAAAATCGTGTCTCCGCCCCAGGCTTCGGCCAGAAGCCCCATTTCGCTCAACTCGCGGATCACCCGTTCCGGGTTGGCGTCTTCCTTGTCGATCTTGTTCACGGCCACGACGATGGGCACCCCGGCGGCCTTGGCATGGTTCACGGCTTCCTTGGTCTGTTCCATCACGCCGTCGTCCGCGGCCACCACCAGGATGACCAGGTCCGTGACCTGGGCTCCACGGGCACGCATGGCCGTGAAGGCTTCGTGACCGGGCGTGTCCAGAAAGGTCACCGCGCCGCGGTTGGTCTGCACGTGATACGCGCCGATATGCTGGGTGATCCCCCCGGCCTCGCCCTTGGTCACGTTGGACTCGCGGATGGCGTCCAACAGGGAGGTCTTGCCGTGGTCCACGTGGCCCATGATGGTCACAACCGGAGAGCGCGTCACGAGATCTTCCGGCTTGTCCTCTTCACGGATGTGCGTGAACCCTTCTTCCATGAACCCGACCTGCTCCACCTCGTAGCCGAACTCCGCGGCCACCAGGGTCGCCGTATCCATGTCGATGGATTGGTTGATGGTGGTCATCACGCCCATGGAAAACAGGGTCTTGATGATCTCCTGGGCCTTGAGCCCCATCTGCTTGGCCATCTCCGAAACCCGGATGGCCTCTTCCATGCGGATTTTACGCTTGGCGGCCTTGATCGGCTGGGTTCCGGCCTGACCGGCCTGACCTTCGGCTTCGTGACGAAACTTGGGGCGCGACCGCTTGGCCCGGAACTTGCCGCCGGTCCGATCCTGAACCGGAGTGGTTTTCTTCTTTTTCCAGGACGGATCACCGCGGTCCTGTTCTCCGAGCACCGTAGGCTGAGTGATCTCCACGGTGCGTTTGCCCTTTTTCTTCTTCTTCCGATCCGAGGCGCTATCGCCCTGCGCACCGGCGTCCGCCCCGGCCCGGGCAGGCGCTTCCGCAGCGCCGGGCGTCCGAACCGGAGTGGGGGTGTACGGCTTGCTTTCGGGCTTATAGGAAAAGTCCGGCTTGGCTTCCGGCTTGGAAATGATCCGCACCTGCGGTCCGCTCTGGATCAACGGCTCGCGCTTCCGCGGTTTCCGCTTCTTCGCCTTTTCACCGACGGCTTCCGATGCAGCCGCATCGGACTCTTCGCCGGTGGCCGCCTCGGCGGGAGCCGCGGCTTCCACGTCCTCAGTTTTTGCATCACCCGTCGCATCCTCGCCGGATACGAATCCGTCGTCGGACGTGACGCCCTCCGTCCGTGTATCCACCGTACCGGAAACATCCGACACATCCGACACATCCGACACATTCGGCACATCCTGCGCGGCTGGAGCATCCGACGCAACACGCGCCGCCGTCTCTTCAGAGGCAGGTGCGGAAGGGGCATCCGCCCCGACTTCTTCTGCGCCTGGTTCTTTCATGTCCGGGGCGACAGGCTCTTCGGATGTGCCGATAATCCGTGCCGGGGGAGCGTCCACGGTCTTTTTTCCAGCCCGACGTTGAGCCGGCGCAGCAGCCTTGGCCGCATCCTCTCCGTTCTCCACCGCTCCCTTGATCGCATCCTGCTCCAAACCATCCGTTCTCTCGGGAGCCGGGACATCCTCGGGCTGATCTCCGGAGGCGTCCGAAGCTTCCTGGGCGTCCGGCTTGGCGACCTTCCGTCGCCGCCGCAAAATGACCCCGGGTTGGATCTCCCGCTGCTGAACATCGACAGGGGCGTCCGTGCGCTGCATTCTCTCTCGAACCTGGGCGGCCTCCTCTTCGGAGATGCTGCTGACATGGCTTTTCACCGGGATGTCCAGCTCGCGCAAGACTTGCAGCAATTCCTTATTGCTGACCCCAAGTTCAGAAGACAATTCCATAATGCGTATCTTATTGGCCATGCATTTCTCCCTTGCACCGCTTCCGACGTTTCCCTGTCGACGTCAATTTATCTAAACATAATAACTGATTACATACATAAAACCCCCGCCCGGGCAATTGCTGGCGGAGATCAACGAGAGCCCCTTGATCCGAGTTGCGCACGAAACGGCGCAACTCGATCTTGGGAGCTTTCCGGCGGCAGACGACGCACGTCCGTATGGGCACGTGCCCGACGCGTTTTTCCGGCTGGTCTGCCAATGGGTCTCCCAAAAATTCTCCTAAAAGTTCTCCGGAAGAGCCGTTGGCCGACCCTTGCGACTCATTCCCGGTCACGCTCCGCCTCGGGATCCGCGCTTGGGTCCGTCTCCCCGACGAAAGCGACTTCAGCCCCTTCGGTGAAAGCTGCTTCAGTCTCTTCGTTCGCATCAGCGGATTCATCCGCATCTTCCCCGGACTCGCCTTCGGATTCTGCCTCATCGAGATCAGGATCAGCAACCGCCTCCGAAACGGAATCGGCGGCCTCTTCGTCGCTCTCGCGGTCCTCGCTCTCATCGTCTTCAGGACGTTCGATCAAGCCAAGGAAATTGATGGCCGAACGGACATCGGCGACCTTGGCCTCGTCCAGTCCCTGAATCGTCAACAACTGCTCGTCGTCGGCCTCGGCCACGGCCGTGGGGCTGTTGAAGCCGGCGGCCAAAAAGGCTTCCAGAGGCACTTCGGCCACGCTGACCAATTGCTCCAGGCCCTGCCGATCCTTGTACATGGTCCCGTAGCGACTCTCCGTAAAAATATCGATCTTCCAACCCAACAGTTTGGCGGCCAACTTGACGTTCTGTCCCTTGCGCCCGATGGCCAGGGTAAGCTGATCGTCCGGGACCACGACTTCCAGGACGCCGTCCTCCTCGTCCACGGTAATCCGGGAAATCCTGGCCGGGGACAAGGCGTTCACGGCGTAGGTGGTGATCTCCGGGCTCCAGACGATGATGTCGATCCGCTCGCCGCGCAGTTCCTGGACGATATTCTGGATTCGCGAGCCGCGGACCCCGACGCAGGCGCCCACCGGATCCACGTCGCGATCCGTGGACATCACCGCCACCTTGGCTCGGCTACCCGGGTCCCTGGCCACGCCCATGATCCGCACGAAGCCATCTCCCACTTCCGGCACTTCGCGATGAAACAACACGGTCAGGTAATCCGGGTGCGACCGGGAAACAATGATCTGCGGGCCGCGCCCTTCCTTGCGCACGTCGAAAAGCAGGGCCTGAATTTGATCCCCGCGCCGGAACCGCTCCTTGGGAATCTGCTCTTCCTTGGGCAACAAGGCCTCGGTTCGGCCGAGGTTGATGATCCAGCCGGAACGATCCCGGCGCTGGATGGACCCGCTGACGATCTCCCGCTTGCGGTCCTTATATTCCTCGTAAATGATTTCCTGCTCCGCCTCACGCATCCGCTGGATGATGACCTGCTTGGCGGACTGGGCGGCGATCCGGCCCAGGTCTTCCACTTTCAGTTCGAAGCCGAGTTCGTCATCCAACTGAACATTGGGGTCGTGATGCTTGGCGTCCTCAAGCAGAATCTCGCTGACCGGATCGACGATCTCCTCCACCACCCGCTTGAACTGATAGACGTCGAAGCCGCCCTTGTCCTCGTTGAAGGAGACCTCGATATCCACATCCTCGCCCAGTTTTTTGGTCACCGAGGACCGCACGGCCCGTTCCAAGGTGTCAATGAGGAGATCCTTGTGGATTCCTCTGTCTTTACTGATTTGCTCAATGGCCTTGCGCAGTTCGGCGCTCATCTCATCCTCCAGGATAATATCAGGGCCGGGGCCGTTTCGCGCCTCCGGCCGACAACAATTATCATTGTTTTCGGCAATCCTTCATATGTGTCGAAACCCTGCGCCGATTCACAAAGCCCTCTCCGTACCGGAGTCGTCCGGCGGGTTCGGTCAAAACGCATGGATCAAATGAATCTTCTTTATTTGGTCCCAATCCAACGCAATCGGTGCGCCGTTTTCCACAAGCGTGACCAGCGGGCCGTCCACCGCGGACAGTTCGCCGCGACAGGTTTTGCGTCCTTCTAGCGGTTCATGGAGCTGGGCCTGGACGGTCCGCCCAAGGTAGCCTTGGAGTTGCTCCGGCTTGAAGAACCGACGCTCCAGGCCGGGCGAGGAGACCTCCAGATTAAAAGCGCCGGGAAGTCGCTCGTCGATTTCCAGAGCAGGGCCAAGCTGGCGGCTGACCATGGCGCACTGATCAATGGTCGCTCCGCTCTCCGCATCGATATAGATGCGGATCAACGCCTTGCGGCCCAGGGGCAGATACTCCAACCCCCAAAGTTCCAGGCCGAGGCCGTGAACAACGGGCAAAACCAATAACTCCAGATGGCGAAGGATTTCTTCCGACCGAGCGCGGGAAGAAGGGGGAGAAGTCTGCATGGCTGTCTAAAAATCCCAAAAAAAAAGTGGACCACATGGCCCACCCCGTTCGTCGTCTCTGCTGCGCGGCCGGGCCGCTACCGATCAGGATGCTGCGAATAAAGATGGAGCGGGCGACGGGAGTCGAACCCGCGACACCAAGCTTGGGAAGCTTGTACTCTACCAGCTGAGCTACGCCCGCCCGCGAAACGCAATCGTTCATATGCTCAAGGGCCCAGAACTTGTCAAGCATCCAGACCAGAAAAAATGGCTTGGAATTTGCTTGCATCCAAAACCAGGAGGAATCGCGATGCAGACCAGTATGTATAACGCCCTGTTCGGCGCCCTGACCCAGGAACACCGCTTGGCAAACACCGCCAACAATTTGGCGAACGTGAACACCACGGGCTACAAGCGTGAAACCATGGCCTTTCGGGACGTCTTCATCCGTTTCGGCCACGGCATGCTGGACCCTATTTCCGCCATCAACGAAAAATCGCTGCTTCCTGTCCCGGACGAAATGGCCCAGAACCGGATCGCCCTGACCCACATCGACTTTGCTCAAGGATCGGCCAAGGAGACCGGCAATCCGTTGGACGCGGCGCTTCAAGGCGAAGGCTTCTTCAAAGTCCGCACCCTGGAGGGAGATTTCTACACCCGCAACGGCAACTTCCGCCTGACCCCGGGCGGCGAGTTGGTCACGGGGCAAGGCTTCCCCGTGCTCGTGGACGGCGGCCCCGTGAACCTGGAGCCCAACGCCCGGATCGTCATCGGTCCCGATGGAGCAATCCAGGCCAATGGCGAGCCCGTAGGCAATTTTGACCTGGTGACCTTTGAAAACCCACAGGTATTGGAAAAACTGGGCCAAAACATGTTCCGACTCCGTCCCGGAGTCCAGGCCGCTGAACTGCCCGCGGACAACGCCACCGTGATGCAGGGCTACCTGGAAGGGGCGAATGTGGAGGTGGTCAGCGAAATGGTCAACATGATCGAGGCCCACCGCAGTTTCGAAGCCTACCAGAAGGTGATGCACACGGCCCAGGAAGCGGACCAGAAGGTCATCCGGGAAGTGGCTTCACCCCGATAGCAATAATACACTGAAATAGATGGAGGAAAACCTCAATGATGCGCTCTCTATGGACGGCGGCCTCGGGCATGCAGGCCATGCAGATGAATATCGACGTCACGTCCAACAACCTGGCCAACGTCAGCACCACGGGATTCAAAAAAAGCCGGGCTGAATTCGAGGATTTGATGTACCAGACCATGAAGATCGCCGGGGCGGCCAATGCCGCCGGAGACCGGATTCCCACCGGGCTTCAGGTGGGCATGGGGGTTCGCCCCGTGACCGTGCACAAGGAATTCACCACCGGGTCTTTCCAGAACACCGGCAACCCCTTGGATCTGGCCATTGAAGGCGACGGGTTCTTCCAGGTGGATGTGAACGGCGAGTTCGCCTACACCCGGGCCGGGGCCTTCAAATTGACCAACGAAGGTCAGGTGGTCACGGCCAACGGCTACGCCCTCCAGCCGGAGTTCATCGTGCCCCAGGATACCCAGAACATCGTGGTCACGGAAAACGGACGCATCGTGGCCATGGACAGATTCGGCGAGGAGTTGGCCGGTGCGGACATCCCCCTGTTCACCTTCGTCAACCCGCCCGGCCTGAACAGCATCGGTCGAAATATGTTTCTGCCCACCGAAGCATCAGGAGATCCCATTGAGGGGGTTCCCGGCGAGGAAAACGTCGGTACTATTGCCCAGGGTTTTCTGGAAGGCTCCAACGTGGACATGGTCGAGGAGATGGTTCGGCTGATCACCGGCCAGCGGGCCTATGAAATCAACTCCAAGGCCATCCAGACCTCCGACCAGATGCTCCAGACGGCCACGCAGCTTAAGCGGTAATTGAAGTTGGAAGGTGGGAAAGTAAAAAGTGGGGTAACTACTCAGCACCGAGTAGTGCCGTTGCCGGTGTCGGTATCGGAATCTGGATCGGGATCGAAAACGCTGGGAAGCGTTCAAAATTTTTCCTGTTCCGATTCCGATTCCGATAGCGACCCCGACTCCGATTGCCGGAGCAAGGGCGGATACAAAATGTGCTGAGTAGATACAAAGTGGGAAGGCCTGTGCCATGAAAACTTATCTTTTTCGTCTCTCTTCGCTCTATGCGCTCTGCCTGGTGGTCGGCTTGACGCTCCTTTCATCACCCAGCGCGGCCCAGCGCGGCTACTGGCATTACATGATCCAGCCCGTGGCCGCGGTCCAGGGCGAGGTGGTCCGGTTCGGGGACATCGCCGTGCCGTTGACGGATCATGGCCGCGCCCAATGGACGAACCTCGCCGACCGGCCCATGTGGCCCGCTCCGGACAGCGGCAAAACCATGACCTTCTCCCAGGACCGACTGGCCGGAATGCTTCGGCAGTACGTCGGTCACGCCGCCGCCTCCACGCGCATTCCCGGCCAGGTCGTGATCCAGGGTGGGGGGCAGGTGGTGCTGGAGGAAGAGCTGCGGTCCCGCGTCGTCACTTTTTTGACCCCAAAAGTCCGCCAACTGGGAGAAGAAATCACCGTTCGCGACTTTCGCCTTCCGAGCCATATTTTTCTGCCCCACATCCAGGACACCCTGGAGCTGGAACTGGCCGCGGACCCGCAACCCGGACGCAACAGTCTGCGCTTTTTGGTCCGCTCCGTGGACGAGCGAATAACCCGCCGTCTCACCGGCACGGTCTTTCTGGACGTCTGGCAAACCGTGCCCACGGCAGGTCGCCCGTTGAACCGGGGAAATCCGCTGGCCCTGGACGACGTCACCTTTCAGCGCAAGAACCTGGCCTATTTGCGGGAACAGGTCTGGGACGGGACCGGCGGACCATGGCAGATTCGCTCCCCGGTGGGCATGGACCAGGTCATCTACCTGTCCGCCCTGGACCCCTTGCCCGCCGTACGCCGCGGAGAAGTGATCACGCTGATCTATGAGGGCGAGCTGGTCCGGTTGCAGATCCAGGTCCAGGCGCTCCAGGACGGAGCCATTGGGGAAACCATCACGGTGCGGAATTTGCAAAACAACAATGAAGTCCTGGCCCGGATCCGAGATCACGAAACCGTGATGGTCAGGTAAGCCGATGCGTGACCGTGGGACGCTCCCGAGCCGGGGAACCGACCAAAGCAAATACGAGGATAATGCAATGACCGAAAAAACACTCTCCATACGCCCAGCCGTGCTCATGCCCCTGCTAATGGTCCTCGGGCTGAGCGGGTTTGCCTGCGCCCCGGCGAGCACCCAAAGCATGCCGAGCCCGATCCTGACCCAAACCGTGGACTACCCCCAACCGGCCGAACTCAATCCCGGTTCGCTGTTCAACCCGGCCAGCGCGGAGCTGCTCTTCGCGGACAATCGGGCCAGGCGGGTGGGAGACATCGTCCGGATCAAGGTCGTGGAGGAAAGCAAGGCCACGAACAAGGCCACCACGGACACGTCCAGAGAGTCCGACATCGGCATGGGCATTGAGCACCTTTTGGACCAGCGGCTGATCAACGCGGGACTGCCGGTCTTGGGCATTGAACGAGGCCAGTTTGGAGAAACTCCGCTGATCAGCGCCAGGACCTCCAACTCGTTCAAAGGCGACGGGGAAACCAAACGGGAATCCACCATCACGGCCACGGTCGGCGCACGGGTGGTCAAGACGCTTCCCAACGGCCTGATGCAGGTGGAGGGCGCACGGGAAACCCGTGTGAACAACGAAACCCAGATCGTCGTGGTTCGGGGGCTGGTCCGATCCACGGACATTGATCCGGACAACACCATCCTCTCCACCCACATGGCCGACGCGACCATCGAATTCTACGGCATGGGTGTTCTCGCGGACAAACAACGGCCCGGATGGCTGACCCGGATACTGGACAATGTCTGGCCGTTTTAAGGAAAAGTATACGAAATCAGTATTTAATCGTTGTCGAAATCGCAATCGAAATCGAACTAAAATATTGATCTCAACGCATTGAAATGTCTTTTTGCAACATCGATTTCGATCACGATTTCGATTTCGACCTGATCCCGATACGTGCGAGCAGGACAAGACCTTTGCCCCGGCGGCAATCCGGAGGAAATAGTATGTGGAAGAGGTATTTCAAGGCTTCAGCCGTGCTGGTTCTCGCCATGGGCTTCTTGTTTGCGCTGATGGGAACGAATTCGGCCCAGGCCAGCGTCCGGATCAAGGACATCGCCACCGTGGCCGGCGACCGCAGCAACCAATTGGTGGGCTACGGCCTGGTTGTCGGTCTGTCGGGTACCGGCGACCGCCGAGGCGCGGAGTTCACCATCCAGTCCATGTCCAACATGCTGGAACGGATGGGGGTGCGAGTGGATCGCTCCAGGTTGCGGGTGCGTAACGTGGCCGCGGTGATGGTCACCACCCAAATGCCGGTTTCGTCCCGGGCGGGTTCCAGCCTGGACGTGTCCGTGTCCTCGGTGGGCGACGCCACCAGTCTTCTGGGCGGCGTCCTGCTGATGACCCCGCTGCGCGGCGTGGACGGCCAGACCTACGCCCTGGCCCAGGGCCCCTTGCTCCTGGGCGGATTCAGCGCCGGCGGCGACGCGGCCCAGGCCCAGAAAAACATCACCACCGTGGGTCTGATCCCCAACGGAGCCACGGTGGAACGCTCCGTTCCCTTCCAGTTCAACCAACAGGACAACGTGGTCCTGCATCTTCAGACCAAAGACTTTTCCACCGCGGTCCAGGTTGTGGACCGGATCAACGCCAACTTCGGCACCCCTTTGGCCCGGGCCATGGATGTCTCCACCATCGAGGTGGACGTCCCGGACATGTACCAGGGCAATCTGGTTCCCTTCATCGCGGCCCTGGAGGGTCTGCCCATCACCCCGGACTCACGGGCCCGGGTCGTGGTGGATGAGAAGACCGGCACCGTGGTCGTGGGCCAGAACGTCCGTTTGTCCAAAGTCGCCGTGGCCCACGGGAATCTGCATATCGTCGTGGCCGAACGCCCGGAAGTGGTCCAGCCTCAACCCTTCTCCCTGGGTCAGACCGCCGTGGTCCCCCGCACCGAACTGGGCATTCGCGAGGAAGACCGCCGCCTGACTCTCCTTGAAGGGGCCACGCTGCAAGACCTGGTCAACGGCCTCAACGCCATCGGCGCGACGCCCCGCGACCTGATCTCCATCCTGCGCACCCTGAAGTCCGCCGGAGCGCTGCACGCGGACGTGGAGGTGATCTAAATGATCGGCCTGCCGGATACGAACACCCTGCTGCTCGGTCACGGGCAGAACGATGTTCACCGGCGTTTCGACGCGCTCCGGGGACTGCGCTCCGGTGAATCGACCGAAGATTCCCAACGGACCTCCCAAAAAGGCGACCCGCAAGACGCGGCGACCGCCAAGCACGAGAGCAAACTGCGGGAGGCCAGCCAGGACTTCGAGGCCATGTTTCTGCATCAGTTGATCAAGCAGATGCGGGCCACGGTCCCCCACCATGACCCCCTGCGAGGCAAAGGCGAGGAGTTCTGGCAGTCCCATTTCGACATGGAAATGGCCTCGGTTCTGGCCCGAAGCGGGGGGATGGGTCTCGGCGACATGATCTTCGAGCAACTCCGACAGACCCAGGTCCAGGCCACCAAGGACAGCGACCCGGTGGGCAAGCCCATGCCCTTGACCATTCTTGCCCCGCCCCAAAATCCAACTTTGGCCGCCGACGCAACCGCCTCGGAAACCGATCCGGAACCCTCCCTGTCCGCGACCTATCCCCAGGTGGCTTCACTCCAGGGGCCGTTCGCGGCTCCCGAAGCCACGGGTCGACCCCACGGCTCTTCCTTTGACGCCGTAAGCATTCCCGGGACCACCAGCACCATGAATATGGTTCGCTCCCTGGCCCGGTCCATTGAGGAACGCGGCGGGGTGGTTCCGGAACATCCTGGGTCCGTAAACGGTCCGAGCCGAACCGGGTCCGTCGACGGCCCGAGCCTGACCGGGAACATCGATTCGCCCTCTCCGATCCTGCCCCCCATGCACTGGCCCCTTGAAGGCCGGGTCAGCTCCGGGTTCGGCTGGCGTCAGGACCCGTTCACCGGGGAGCAAGCCTGGCACTCCGGCGTGGACATGGCCGCCTCCAAGGGGACGCCCATCGGCGCGGCCTGGGACGGTCGGGTGGTCTTCGTGGGTCAACGCGGCGGCTATGGAAATATGGTGGTTCTGGAGCATGCCGGAGGATGGCGCTCTTACTACGCCCACAACGACCGGAACACGGTCAAGGTTGGAGACAAAATCCAGGCTGGGCAGCAGATCGCCACGGTGGGCTCCACCGGTCGCTCCACCGGCCCCCACCTGCATTTCGAAGTCCGTCAGGGTGCCACGGCCTGGAATCCGAAACAAATCCAGGACCGCCTGGAAGCCGGATTGCACATCGGTAAGCAGGACTCGGCCTAGTTTTTGAATATGTCGACAGTATGCCGGACACCCCGGAAAAATTTGCATCCAACCCCGCGAGGTCGATCATGTCCCGAGCCATACTGCAAAATCTGCATCGTCAAAAACAAGCGCTTTTTCTCCTGTCCCACCTCCTGGACGAGGAGTTCCAACACCTGAGCAAGAGCGATCCCCAAGCCGTGGCCTCGGTGGAATTTTCCATTCAGGAACTGCTGCGCCAGATCGCCGAGGAACGCCGGGGACTCAAGAGCGCCATCCACCAGATCGACCCCGCCCTGCCGGGCATTCGCGACCTACCGTTGATTCTGGATGAGTCCACCCGAGACCAGGTCCGGGACACCCTTCGTCAAATCGACGTTCAGGAACAGGACTGCGCCCGGAAAGCCGCCCAGAACGCCGTGATCACCCGCGGCCTGATGGACCAGAACCAGGCCCTCCTGGATTACCTGACCAACGAAATCCGCCCCAAAAACGGACACACCTACTCCCAACGCGGCAGATGGCTGCACCCCGGCGACACTGGTGCCCTGCTCAAAGGCAGACTGTAGGATCATCCCATGACCGTCGGCGTCAACTCCCTCCTGAACACCGGCAAAGGCGCGCTCCTGGCCTTCCAGTCCGCCATTCACGTCACCGGCGAAAACATCGCCAACGTGAACACCCCGGGCTATAGCCGCCGCTCCGTCCGCCTTGAAGAAAATCCCAGCATCGATTTTCGCCCAGGGCAGATCGGAACGGGCGTCACCGCCAAGGAAGTCATCCGCCATTACGACTACTTTATTGAGCGCCAGTACCTGGACAAATCCTCGACCATGTCCCGCTGGGATTCCCTGCACACCAATCTGCGCCAGGTGGAGATGCTTTTCAATGAGTCTATCGGTGACGGACTAAACAATGTCATGGCCAAATTCTGGGCCGACTGGCAAAACGTCTCCCTGCGCCCCGACGACATGGCCTCCCGGAGCCAGTTACTCAGCACGGCCCAGAACCTGACCAAGCTCGTTAACCAGGTGGACAGCGACATGTCCATGTTCCAGCAGCAGATAAACGATTTCATTATCCAGGACGTGGATCGGGCCAACGAGCTGATGACGCAAATCGCCGAGATCAATTCCAAGATCGCGGTCCACAACCTCCCAGGATCTAACAATGCCAACGCCCTGTTGGACAAACGCGACTCAATGCTTAGGGATCTGGCCGGGATTATCGATATTCAGACCATTGACAAGGGAGGCGGCAACTTCCTCGTGCTAACCACAGCCGGACATACCCTGGTGGACGGAGATGTCGGCGGCCCGCCATATTTTCAGTTGAAGGTCGACGAAGCAAAGAGCTATGCATCGCTGACCTCTGGTTCACTGTTTGATGGAAGCATTAAGTTTTCTGGGAATGCAGAGCGGGAATATTTGGTGAAAGTTGTTAGTTCAGGCGCGTTGGGAACTGCCAAATTCGAACTGTCCTTAGACGGCGGCGAGACGTGGCTGACAAAAGATGATGGGACAAGAGAAACCTTTACCGCGCAGCCGGATACCGCCAAAATCAACATCCAAGGAGTGGATATCTGGTTTGACCCAGGTACTGAGAATCTGGCTGTTGGCGATACGTTCACCATCGTCCCAAAGAGCGGTCTGTACTGGTACAAGAATACGTCGTCAGCGATGAACATAACCCCGCAGATTCACTTCAACGGCGTTGACAACGACCGGCGGGCCACGGGCGGAAGCCTGACCGGTTACTTTAATTTTCGAGACGATTCTATCGGACAGTTTCGGGAAAAACTGGACTCTTTGGCCACGACCCTGGCTTGGGAAGTGAACCGCATCCACAGCCAGGGCGCGGGACTGGAAAAGTTCACAAATGTTCTGGGCACATACAGCGTAAACAACATAAACCAGCCCCTGGGCAACCCGTCTTCCGGACTGTTTTTTGGAGACGAGAACAGGCTGAAGGCGGGAAATCTGACCATGTGGGTGTATGACGCAAATGGCGATCCGACTTCAACAAGTTTAACTTTCCCAGCAGGTGGCAGTGTTGATCCAAATTTTGATCCAAATTTTCATACCCTTGAACATGCACGGCAAGCCTTTGATGGTATTGCTGGAATCACTGCAACAATTAGCAATAATAAATTGAGGCTTGAGGCGGCCCCAAATACTTCTTTTGCCTTCGGCTCCGACTCCACTGGCCTGCTGGCAGCGCTGGGACTGAACACGTTTTTCGACGGCACGGATGCCAGCACGTTGAGCATGACAAATACCGTGCACGTCAACCTGAGCATGATCAATGCCGGCCATGTGAATGGGGCTGGAGAGATCAACACGGGAGACAATGTCACTGCAGTATCCTTGGCCGCACTGCAATATGAAAAGGTCAATTTCTATAAATCGTTGGAAGGCGATACCAAGCAGACACTTTCCAACTACTACAATTCACTGACAGCAAATGTCGGAGCAGCGACTTCTAATGCCAGATTCAACTTCAATTACCACAAAGCCTTGACGGACGACCTGCGCAATCGCCAGGAAGAAATAGCCGGCGTGAACCTGGACGAGGAAATGAGCAACCTGATCAAATTCCAGCATTCCTACAGCGCGGCCTCCAAGCTCATCTCCACGGCGGACCAGATGTTTCAGACCATCCTGTCCATGAAGTAGGCGCAACGTCGGCAAGGAGTAATGCCCCATGCGTGTCAGTCATCGAAATATCTACGCGAACGTGCTCAATTACATGAACCGGTCGCTGACAGGCTTGGTCGACCTGAACTTGCAGGCCTCCAGCCAAAAAAAAATCAACCGGCCCTCGGACAACCCCGCCGGGATGTCCCGGGTTCTTTCCTATCGGGACTCCATGGCCTCCATGACCCAGTATAGGAAAAACATCGACACGGCCCAGGGCTGGAACGGGCTGGCGGACGAAAACCTGATGCAGGTCAGCGTGGTTATTTCCCGGCTCAAGGAATTGGCCCAGCAGGCCGCCACGGGCACGTACACGGGGGACAACCGCGAGCAGATATCCTACGAGGCGCGCCAGCTCTATGAACAGTTGATCATGCTCTCCAACGCATCCTTCGAGGGCAAACACATCTATTCCGGGCACAAGGTTGACACTCAGGCCTTCAGGCAGGCCCTGTTTGCGCAGAGCAATGATGGAAGCATTCGCAGCCAGGATATTCTCGAGATCACTGGAGATAGCAATAAAACAATTCTGGTACAGTTTTTAGAAGATGGAGTTACGGGAACAAACTCATTAGACTACAGATATTCAAAAGATGGCGGGAAGACATGGGCGACAGGGACGTTGCCGCAATCCGCCCTCCCGCCTGCTGATCCCTCCGTTGTGATGGATCTCGGTGGTGTGCGCGTCACACTGGACACTGGACGAACAGTAATCGCCAATGCCCAAGATAACACCAACGACACCAGCGGCACATGGCTCTGGGTGCGTCCGACAGCGGTTTATCAGGGGGATGACGAAGACAGACACAATGTGCCTGTGGACAAGTTTGTCCAAAATTCAAACGTGGCCGCAACTGCCGAAGGCAATTTCAGCAGCAACGTCATGGTGAAAATTACCGGCTTTCCCGCAGGCCCTCTGCCTCTTGTCGAATATTCCTCCAGCATGGATGGCGGGCGGACCTGGGCGGACAAGAAAACCGCGCCACATGTTACTGGCGGCGTCTCGTCGCTGCCTGTTCCGGGTGGATTCTTGAATGTGAATGAAGCTGCCGACCTCATCCTTGTTGGAGACCAATTCGTCATCCGCCCATCCCGCGCCCTGATGCACGTCGAGATATCCCAAAGTGAAACCGTCCAGATCAACAACATCGGCAAGGATGTATTTGGTGGCCTATACCCAGAAGCCCGAGTAAACCCAACCCCTCCTCCTTCTCATCTTTCCCCTATTCTTCAACCCGTCCCTTTGGGCAGGGAGGGCTCTGGAGCCAACCTCTTTGAAACCGTCGGCAAGCTGATCGGGTATCTGGAAACGAACACCCAGCAAGGTGCCCAGGAAGCCCTGGATGATCTGAACGACGCCCACGCCCACATCACCACGTACCTGGCCGGAGTGGGCTCGCGGCGGAATCGGTTGGATTTGACGGACAATATTTTGGTCGGATTGCAGTTGAACGCATCCGAGCGCAAAAGCAGCATCGAAGACGTGGACGTGGCCGAGTTGATGACCCAGATGCACATGCAACAGATCACCTACGAAGCCGTGTTGAAATCCTCCACCACCATCATGCGCATGAGCCTGGTCAATTTCATGTAGGCATCATGGCACGGATCAACGAACCATGCTCATTTTGACCCGAAAGGCGGGGGAAAGCCTGTACCTGGGCGACGACATCAAGGTCACCGTGCTCAGGGTCCAGGGCAATCAGGTCAAGCTGGGGTTCGACATCCCCAGGGATCTGACCGTGCATCGGGAGGAGGTCTATTTGCGGATCAAGGAAGAAAATCTGATGGCCGCGCGGGCCACGGAGCAAGACTTTTTCATGGCGACGGAATTATGGTCCAGAAAAAAGAAAGAGTAATTCATTCCCGGGTCGGGCCGCTGCATGTAGAGCAGGATCGCCTGATCCTGTTCCCGAAGGGGTTGGTGGGTTTTGAAGCGCAACGGGATTTCGCCCTGGTCCGATTGCGGGAGGACTCGGCCTTCTTTTTGTTGCAGAGCTGTACGGATCCGCAACTGGGCTTGATGGTCGCCGACCCCTACGTGTACGTGCCGGATTACCGGATCAAGATCAGCACGGTGGAGCAAGAACTGTTGCGGTTGAGGAACATTCGCGAGGCCGTGGTCCTGGTCACGGTGACCATCCCGCCGGGCAAGCCGGAAGACGCGATCTTGAACCTGGTCGGCCCCTTGGTCATCAACATTCGCCTCCGCCGGGGGATGCAGGTCCCGCAGAACCAGTTGCGGCACCCTCCGAGGCTGCATCTGGCCGGCGGCGGTCAAACAGGCGAAGGACCGCCATGCGAACCTTCATAAGCGTCAGGCGTCAAACCGACCGTTCCCAGAGGCCGCTTTCCTGTTCCACCAGTTTTTCGGCGGTCCTGCGACTGTTCATCTCATAGGTATTGGTCTCCACCTGATGCCTGAGCTGCTCGACCCGCTCCGTGCGCACCCCGGAACCGGCTTGGGCGGCGGTCATCGCGGCGCGCAAGGTCTGGGCACCGGCGGAGAGGGTGACCCGGTCGCTTTGCTGGGTCGAGGCTTCCGAAGCAGGCCCGCCACGGGTCGGCTTGCTCCCTACATCCCGACTTTCCGGGGGACGAAAGGTATCAATGAGATTTTTGATTTGCATTTTTTGCCTCCTTGCTCTCTAACCGTATATCGGCAAAACCCTGTCGGACTTTAGGCGCGGGCATCGGCCAGGGCCCACTACAGCATCGTCTCGCTGACTTTGTCCAGGGTAATGCGCCAGAAGCGTTCAAGAATAGTGGTCTTTTCCTCACCGGTGACCTCGACCCGTTCTTCGCCGTTCTTACGCAGAATCTGCATTTCGGGCTCCAGAGGAAGATACCGAAACTCCATGTCAAAGCCGAACTCCCGTTGCAGATCCCGTTTGATGTCCAGGACTACGGGATTGTTGCTCCCGGAGACCATCAGGCTGTCCATGATCTCGGTGGCGATCTTCTCCACCAACTGCTTGCGACGGGCATCCTGGGACAAATTGATCACGTCCCCCGGCGAAGCCCGCTGGAGCAGCATGCGATATCGCGCCATTCGCCGCCCCTGGTCCAGGTGCTGGTCGTAGACGCGAAGCATGTTTTGAACTTGGAACGGCCGAATGGTCACAATGGATTACTCCTCATGACTCTTATCGGCGGACTTCTGAAAAACTTTATATCTAGAAGCACCTGAAATATTTTGAATTGCGAAACTCAATCCCTGCTCAGTACGTTCCTTCGTAGATGATGCGCCACTGGCCGTCGGCTTCGTGCCTCCAAAACTGACGTTTGCGGGAAGAGGACTGAAAATTATCGCTCCAATAATCCTGGAAAAAAGTGGCCACCATGACTCCAGGAGCTTCAGGGTATTCAAAGAGGTTGACGTTGGTCAGATGGACCCGAATTTCGCTTTTTCCGGCGTTGACCCTCCGCTTGTGTCGCGTCCAGGCGGCATGGTTCTGGGACCCGCTTCGAAAATCCCGTGAGTAATGCGTCAAATAAGCGTCGGTATTCAGACTTTCCCAATCTGAACGCCACGCTTCCAGCATGTCCAGCATTTCCTCGCGGGTCATGTCCAAGTCCCCCGGATCAGCCCAGGACACTCGCCGGGCGATGACCACGGGGACATTACCGTGCTTGAGCAACGGAGCCAGGGCTTCCAGGTCCTTGTTGTGCATGGTCACGCACCCGTCGCTGTCCTGGGGCGGACGACTGAACGTCCCAGTGGGATTCCCGTGCAGCCAAATTCCGTGCCCGGTCTTACCCAGTCGACGGTCCAGCGGATTGGGATAATCCAGAGTGAAGGCCCCCCAGCCATACAAATTGGGAAGACGGTTTCCTGGAATATGCTCCTGAATGAAATACACGCCCAAAGGCGTCCGTCGGTCGCCTTCCCGGTGCTTCTCCGGGCCCTCCTTGCCTCCGGACACGTAATAGTCGTCCACAATGCGCAACCCGTCGCCTATATTCGCCAAGACGTACATCCGGGACAGTTCCAGATCCACGACCAAGGCGTACGGCTCGCTCTCGCCCAGGGCGACCAGGTTGGACGGCAACAGCGCGCCGTTATTCGGCCGTTGCTGGTAGTACAGCCACCGCCGACGGACTTCATCCGCCAGCCCGGCCAGTTCCTCGTCAGGAACAACCCCCGCTCCGAGCCCGCGCAACGCCCCGGCCCGAGCCGCCAAAACATCGGCATAGACCAGTTGGGCCAGACGGAAGTCCGGATTGTCCCGAATCAGGTCCTCCAGCAGGACCTGGGCCTGATCCAGGCGCTCACGCTGCACGTTCTCCAAGGCGTTGAGCAGAAACACCTCTGGTTCTCGGGTAATGCTCAACCCATGCCCCTTGGCCAGAAGTTCCTCCACGTTCGCCTCGGCCGGGCGACTTGGAAGGAATAGCAAGCAACAGGTCAGAGCCAGGAGCGCAACCCCGAGGGAAACGACTCGGCGTGCAAGCTCATGAACGACGAAGGCGGATCCTTGCAAGGCCATGGTTTCTTATCCGTAAGTGAAGGTTTAACATGAGCAGTCTGTGCCTTGGAGAGCAAACTCACTTGAAGCCGCGAAGAATGATTACATCTCTCCTTCGCGGCTTCGCGTGAGATACTTTACCGTACTACCTCACGATATCATGATCGCGGCAGCAGGCGCTCCCTGGTGATCCGCCACTGGCCGCCTTCCTTGCGCAATTGCAATTCCTTGGACACCTCATCGTTGATCACGTTGGATCGGTAGCGTTGGGCAAAGCGAACCTGAGCCGCGTTCTCGTCCAGAATGGTGACGACGATATTGGAAAGGGTCACATTGATAAAGGGCGGAGCAGCCACCCGTGTCCGGCGCTGCTCCCGCCATTGCGCCAGACTGAGCCCGCGTTCGGGCTGAAAATTTCCGCTGTAAAAAGACAGGTATGCTTCTACGTTCTGGCTCGCCCAGGCATTAGCCCAGTTCAGCACCACGTCGGTGATGGCCGCCTTGACGGTATCGGGGCTGGGACGCGGCGCGGGGGCTTCAGAGGCCGGTGGCGCGGGAGGGGTTACGGACGGAGGAGCTGGGGCCGTCGGAGCCGGGACGGGTTCAGGTGCCGGAACGATCACCTGCTCCGGAGTCGCCGGCCGGGGTGCGACGGGTTCGGGAGCCGGTTCGACAACAGGTTCGCTGACCGGCTCAGGTACGGGCTCAGGTACAGGCTCAGTGCTCGGCTCGGGAGCCTCAGGGACAACGGATTCGGCTGCCGACGCAGGGCTGGACTGTGGACTGGTGGTCGGCGTGATTTCCGGGGTGGCTTCTGGTGCGGCTTCCGACGCGGCTTTTGGCGCGACCGCGATTGGCTCCGGGGAAGGTCCAGGGGCCGCCGGAGAGGGGAGAAGTGGTGGAGACTCCACCACTGATGCGGGACCATGAGGGGCGACTGAGGCCACGTAAAGGGTCGCCGCGGGCAGCGGCATGTCCGGGGTCCCGGACAGTTCTTCCAACGGGTCGAGACGCACGAGAATCCTTTCGTCGTCCTTGCCCAGGACCCGGCGGTACGCGCTGCTGGCCATGGCCGAATAAATCCGGCTCAGATTTTGATGAGCCGTGGCATAGCTGGGATGCGTCTCCAGGGCCCGTTGCAGGGTGTCCTTGGCCTCCTCGAACCGCCCCGCGGCCGCCAGCAGACCAGCCAAATTGTTGTAGGGCTCGGGCAGTTCCGGATGACGTTCAATCAGATCGTGGTAGACCTCCATGGCTTCGGAGAACCGCCCCAGGCGTTCTAGAATGACACCTTTCAAAAACAATCCTTGAGTATCCTTAGGATGGCGTTGGAGGTGGCCCTGGATGGCCTGGTAGGCGTCGGCGACTCGCTCTTCGGCAAAAAATTCCTGGGCCGTTTCCAGACCGGAAGGAGCCGAGAACAGGGGAGTGGCACTCCAAAACAGAACACATAACGCGGCCAGACAGGAAATATACTTCATCAGGATTCGGAGCCTCTTCCATACAAGGTCGTCATGTCCAGGAGCTTTTTGCGAACCCCGCCTTCCAAGTCGCTCAACACCTCCGGGGGCATCCGCCAGGACCAGTTGCCGTTGGCTACGCCGGGCACGTTCATTTTTGACGCTGCTCCCAAACCCAGAATGTCTTGCAGTGGAAAGATGGCCACGTCCGCCACGGACTGCATGCCCATGCGCACGAAGGCGGTGGCCACGGTTTCCGAGGTACAGGAAGCGCCGAGATAGGCGTCCACACGGGCCAGGGTCTCCGCATCGGCCTCTTCCTCGAACCAACCGCGCACCGTGTTGTTGTCGTGGGTACCGGTATAGACGTAACAGTTTTGAACGTGGTTGTGCGGAGCATACGGATTCGTGGGCAGGTCCGGACCAAAGGCGAAGAGCAGGATCTTCATCCCCGGCAGCTTAAATTCCCGCATCACGTCGCGCACCGCGTCGTCGATGGTTCCCAAATCCTCGGCAATCAGCGGCAAAGGATCAAAGGCTTCGGCAAGGGTCCGGAAAAACGCCCGAGCAGGAACCTCGGCCCACTGGCCGTGCATGGCGGTCTCGTGTCCGGCCGGAACCTCCCAGCAGGCCACGAAGCCCCGAAAATGGTCCAGACGAACCAAGTCGAACAGTTCCACGTTGCGCCGGATGCGCCGCACCCACCAGGCGAAATCGTCCCGCTCCATCCGCTGCCAATCATAGACCGGATTGCCCCAGAGCTGACCGGTCTCGCTGAAGTAGTCCGGCGGTACGCCGGCCAGAACACGGGGCCGAAGCTGATCATCGAGCTTGAACAACTCCGGATTGGCCCAGACGTCCACGCTGTCCTCGTTCACATAGATGGGCACGTCGCCGATCAGTTCCACGCCTCTGTCGCGGCATGATGCCCGCAAGGCCCGCCACTGTTGAAAGAAAACGAACTGCTGGAAACAAATCAGGTCTATCTCGTTTTGAAGCGTGTTGCGGTAGCCGTCCAATGCCAAGGCATCCCGTCGCCGCGCATCCTCCGGCCATTCCGTCCAGGGGCGGCCCTGGAAGTGGGCCTTCAAGGCTCGAAACAGAGCGAAATCCTCCAACCAGGCACCCTGTTCGACGCGAAATGCCGCAACGACCCGTTGGATTTCAGGCCGCACGCCCGCATCGGCAAACGCCTTGGCCAGCAACGCCTCCCGAATTTCACGGGCCGTGGCGTACTTGACCCGGTCCACGGGAATCTCGGCGATGTTTCGAAGATCGTCCGGGCGAAGCAAGCCGTCCCGGACCATGTCTTCCGGACTGATCAGCAGAGGGTTTCCGGCAAAGGCCGAGTCGCTGCTGTAGGGCGAGTTGCCGTGCACCGGAGACGTGGGGTTCAAGGGCAGCATCTGCCAGTAGCGCTGTCCGGAGGCCGCCAGAAAGTCCGCAAAATTCCTGGCCTCCGGCCCCAAGTCGCCCACGCCGTACCGCGAAGGCAGAGACGTAACGTGCAGCAGGATGCCGCTGGATCGGTTTCGGATCATCTGGTCAGCTCAGCTTCTTGAGAAAAAAATCCACGGTGGGCGACTCCGGAATCTCGGCGTAAAGTTCGTTCCGGCACACCACGTCCCCGTCGTCGGGACCGTCGCTCTTGAAAAACACCACGCCCAGCGGCGGCAACGTCAAAGCCAAAGAGGAGTACTGGCCATGGCTGGGCAGGGGAGAGGCTTCCACGCCGCCCATGTTGCCCATGCCGCCGCCTCCGTATTCCTGAGCGTCGCTGTTCATGATCTCCCGCCAGAACCCGCCCCGAGGCACCCCGACCCGGTAGTTTTCCCGGGGCACCGGGGTGTAGTTGGCCACCACCAGGATCAGATCCTGGGTGCAGGCGCCTCGACGCAGGAAGCTGATCACGCTCTGATCCGCGTCGTTGCAATCCACCCAGGAAAACCCGTTCTGGTCGAAATCCAGTTCATACAAGGCCGGCTCGGCCCGGTAAAGATGATTCAAGTCCTGCACCCAACGCCGCAAGCCATCGTGTTCCGGTTGGTGCAGCAAATGCCACTGCAGGCTCTGCTCGTGGGCCCATTCGGACCACTGCCCGAATTCCGCGCCCATGAACAGCAGCTTCTTGCCGGGATGACCGAACATATACCCGAACAAAAGCCGCAGGTTGGCTCGTTTTTGCCAATCATCCCCAGGCATTTTGTTCAGCAGTGATCCCTTTCCATAGACCACTTCGTCGTGGGACATGGGCAGGATGAAGTTCTCGGCAAAGGAATACCAGATGCTGAAAGTCAGCTGGTTGTGATGGTGCCTGCGATGCACCGGGTCCAGAGACAAATAGTCCAGGGTATCGTGCATCCAGCCCATGTTCCACTTCATGCCGAACCCCAAGCCTCCAGCATCCGTGGGCCGGGAGACCATGGGCCAGGCCGTGGATTCCTCCGCAGCGGTCTGGGTATCCGGAAAGTTGGTGTACACGGCCTCGTTCAGGGCGCGCAAAAACTCGATGGCTTCGATGTTCTCCCGCCCGCCGTACCGGTTGGGAATCCATTCCCCATTCTCACGGGAGTAGTCCAGGTAGAGCATGGAGGCCACGGCGTCCACCCGCAGCCCGTCTATATGATACTTGTCCAGCCAGAACAGGGCCGAACTGATCAGGAAGGAGCGCACTTCATTGCGACCGTAGTTGAAGATATAACTGTTCCAGTCCGGGTGGTAGCCCTGCCGGGGGTCGGAATGTTCAAAAAGATGGGTGCCGTCGAAATAGGCCAGGCCGTGTCCGTCTCCGGGAAAATGCGAGGGCACCCAGTCCAGGATCACGCCGATTCCGTTCTGGTGGAGTTGGTCCACGAGGTACATGAAGTCCTGGGGCGGACCGAACCGGGAGGTCGGCGCGAAATACCCCAGGGTCTGGTAGCCCCAGGAGCCGTAGAAGGGATGCTCCATCACCGGCAGAAATTCCACGTGGGTGAAGCCCATCTCCCGGACGTACCCGGTCAACCGGGTGGCCAATTCGCGGTAGGTCAGATAACGGTTGGACTCCTCGGGCACCCGTTGCCAGGATCCCAGGTGGACCTCGTAGACGGATTGGGGCGCGTGCAGGGCGTTGCGCAGCCCGCGTTCACGCATCCACTGATCATCGTGCCACTGGTACTTCAAGTCCCAGACCACGGAGGACGTGTTCGGGGGAATCTCGGTGTGCCGGGCGAAGGGGTCGGCCCGGTCCGTGCTGTACAGATGATGCCGGGATCGAATGTGGTACTTGTAGAGCTGCCACGGATGGACATCCGGGATGAACCCCTCCCAGATGCCGGAGCCGTCCCAGCGTGGGTGCAGCACGTGGGCATCGTGATTCCAGTCGTTGAAGTCCCCGATCACGCTGACCCGCTCGGCATTGGGAGCCCATACCGCGAACAAGGCTCCCCAACGTCCGTCCACTTCCATAGGGTGGGAGCCGAGTTTGTCGTAAAGCCGGAAATGTCGGCCTTCCTTGAAGAGATAACTATCCGTTTCCGTAAACAGGCTGACGCCGGGAATGACGTGGTTCATGTCGGCACCTCCATGAGGTTTTTCAAGCCCTTGAGCGGGAGATCCACCCAGTCCAGGCGATTGTTCAGTTCGTAGCCCAATTCGTAGACCGCCTTGTCCAGGACGAAGATCTCCAGCAGGCTTTTGATCTCTTCATCCTTGTCCGGCAGAAAAACGTGTCCCCGGGCCAGTTCCAGGTAGCTCTTCAGGAACATCCCGGAAACCGCCGAAGACCAGGCGTCGATCCACGGGGCCAACACGGCCGCGTCGGTCTTGCGCAGGGCGATCTGGTCGCGCAGGACCATTTGGGCCAGATAATCGAACGAGCGCAACATCCCGGCCACGTCCCGCAGGGCCGAGCGCTTCAAACGTCGCTCACTCAAGGCCCGGGCCGGTTCGCCCTCAAAGTCGATGATCACGAAGTCCTTGCCGGTGTACAGGGCCTGGGCCAGGTGATAGTCCCCGTGAATCCGGATTTTTGAGGCTTGGATCTTATGTCGGTGAATGGTCCTGAATCGCTCCAGGACGGCCTTCTCCGTTTCCAGAACCTCACGGGCCAAAACGCTCTGCTCTTCATCAAGCCGCTTTAAATTCTTGCGCAGCAAGCCAAAGACCGTTTTCAGCTGATTCTGCAGGCTCTGAAACACCGAGCGTTGATACAGATAGGAAAACGGTTCCGGGGCGAAGGCCGGATCATCGGCCCGCGAGGCCAGGGCGATGTGCAGTTCCGCGGTACGCCGGCCCAGCAGAGCGGTCATTTCCAGATAGGGACCGATCAAATCGGTCACCGCTTCCGGAGTGCTGCCATGGGCCGCATCCCAGTACCCGCACGGACACTCAGGGGCCGCCGACTCCGCGCCTAGAGACAATACCGCCTCCACGTACCGTTCCAGAGCGTCCTGACTGTACTTCCAGGCGTCGCCATGGCTGGGAACGAACTGCTGAAGCACGCCCAAAACGGAATCCTCGTGCCCGTTTTGATGATACGTCAAAGACCCGACATACAGCGGAATATTTCGGAACGATGTCCGTTCCGTGAGAAACCGACACAACTCCAGCTCCGGCTGCGGCCCGCGCTCCAAGCGACGATAAATTTTGAGGATCAGTTCGGAGCCGTAGATCATGGAGGAATTGCTCTGCTCGGATCGAGACAGTTGCGGTTCCAAACGCAAAATGTCGCGCTGGCGCAAATCCCGACCAGGCCAGGCATGCAGTTCGCCCCGGCGGCCCCGAAGGTGTTGGCGTTTGCTCAGAAACTTGATCAGTCGTTTGCCAAAATCCGGAGCGTACACGGCCTCGAACAGCACGCCCTGCTCTTCTCCCTGCCGGGTTGTCCTGACGATCCGGCTGAGCACGTGGGCCGTCTCTTCGGCCGCGATGTCCCGCGCGTTGTCGCCCCAGGCCATGGTCAAGGGCAGCACGTACCGTTCCTCCGACCCTTCCACGTAGTCCACGGTCAGAATCAGAATCAGGGACACCTGGTCCGAATTGTTGAACTCCAGGACGTCGTCGATGGCGACCTGCTGGATCGTACGCGCCTTGCCTCGGAACCAACGGCGCTTGGGCAAAAACCTGGGTAGGATGTCCTTTTCCAGGCGCTCCCCCACCTCGCCGTTCCAGATATCCTGTTCCACGGAGCGGATGGTCAGCTGAGGCAGATCCCGGACCTCTCCGCCCAGGCCGGGCTGCTCGGCCCGAATCATCTGGAAAATATAGTAACCGTAGGATCCCAGGGTCAGCGTATAGCCGCCCTCCCCGACCGGACGGAAGCGGTTGCGGCTGAAGACCTCCTCGGGAATCCAGTCCGCATAGCCCCCCAGGTCCAGATCCACGGACTGACAATGCCGGGAAAGGTTGGCCACGATCAGGAGATGCTCGTCCTCATGGCGGCGTAAAAAAGCCAGGACCTTGGGATTTTCCGGGCGCAAAAACTCCATGTCCCCCCGCCCGAAGGCCCGGAAACGCTTGTACATGGAGATGAACCGCTTGTTCCACCACAGCAGCGAGGCTTGGTTCTGGGCCTGGGTCTCCACGTTGATGGCCTCGAAATGATACTCCGGGTCAATGACCACCGGCAGGTAGAGACGCTGCGGGTTGGCCCGGGAAAAGCCGGCGTTGCGGTCCGAACTCCACTGCATGGGCGTGCGCACCCCGTCCCGATCCCCCAGGTAGTAGTTGTCGCCCATGCCCAGCTCGTCTCCGTAATAGAGAACGACGGAGCCGGGCATGGCGAAAAGAATCGCGTTGAGCAGATTGATCTTCTTGCGGTCGTTCTCCAGTAGCGGAGCCAGTCGACGACGGATGCCCAGGTTGATCCGCGCCCGGGGATCACGGGCATACATCCGGTACATGTAGTCCCGCTCCTCGTCGGTAACCATTTCCAGGGTCAACTCGTCATGATTGCGCAGGAAAAAGGCCCATTGACAGTTGTCCGGGATGTCCGGGGTCTGCTCGAAAATATCGATGATCGGATGGGACTCCTCCATGTGCAGGGCCATGAACAGCCTGGGCATCAATGGGAAGTGGAAGGCCATCTGACAGGAATCGCCGTCGCCGAAATAGGCGCAGGCGTCCTCGGGCCACTGATTGGCCTCGGCCAGGAGCATCCGGTTCGGATACTTGGCGTCGATGTGCGCCCGCAGGTCCTTCAAATACTGATGCGTTTCAGGCAAATTCTCGCAGTTGGTCCCTTCGCGCTCGAACAGATAGGGCACGGCATCCAGCCGCATCCCGTCCACGCCCATCTTCAGCCAGTAGTCGATCACCCGGAACAGGGCCTTACCCACCTGGGGGTTGTCGAAATTCAAGTCCGGCTGGTGAGAGTAGAAGCGGTGCCAGTAGTAGGATTTGGCCACCGGGTCCCAGGACCAGTTGGACGTCTCGAAATCCTTGAAGATGATCCGGGCGTCCTGGTACTTGTCCGGCGTATCGCTCCAGACGTAGAAATTGCGCCAAGAGGACCCGGGCGGAGCATTGCGTGCCCGCTGGAACCAGGGATGCTGATCCGAAGTGTGGTTAAGCACCAACTCGGTGATCACCCGCAGGCCACGCTTGTGCGCCTCGCGCAAAAAGACCTTGAAATCCTTGATGGTCCCGTACTGGGGGTGAACGCTGAAATAGTCGGCGATGTCGTAGCCGTCGTCGCGCAACGGAGAGGGATAAAAGGGCAGCAGCCAGATGGCCGTGATTCCCAAATCAGCCAGATAGTCCAGCTTCTGGGTCAATCCCGGCAAGTCGCCGATCCCGTCCGAGTTGCTGTCGAAAAACGCCTTGATGTGGACTTCGTAGATAATGGCGTCCTTATACCAGAGGGGATCGTCGACCAGTTTGGCCTGCTTGATTTGGGGCATGGGAAACCTCCGCGCGAATATGCCGGGAAGAATTAAAGGGAAATCGAATCGTGACGAGCCGGGAGATCACGACGTCGTCCATCAGCCGCGATTCTGGCTGTCAGACTCCATCATAAATACCGAAAAAGCATCCTCTTTTCCAGAAGAGATTCATCACGCTGAAATCAATCAACTTTACGACTGATCTCCAAAAAAAGATAGGACATCGGAAAAGAAGAACAGAGGAAAGGATGACGGCTCGTGACCGCTCAAGGCGCATCCAGCGGCAGATATCGCTCCACGTCGACGCGGGTCACCACGGCGTCGACGTTTTCCAGGCTCAAAAACTCCCGCGACCGGCGTTGCGCCGCATCCAGATCAAGAAATGCGTCAATGTACACTAAAACCCATTGACGACCCGCGTGCGTCACTTCGACGATACCAGCCGGATACCCCTTGGCCGCGTAACCGTCGCGCAACGCTTTTGCCTTGTCTTGGTCAAGAAACCCACCAACTTGGACGATGTACATCGAGTCCGCGAGTGTTTCCGGGGAGATGGCCGAAGGTGTCGCCGAAGTTGAAGGTGAGCTTGGGGCGGGCGTTGGAGACGTCGGAGACGTCGTCAATTCCGTCGTTGAGTCGGCTATTTCCGTGCCTCGCCCTTCTTGACCGCCGTCATCCTCAAGTCCGTGCCCGGTCATTCTTCCCAGAGACCGCAGGTAGCCTTCGGCCGTTTTCGCTTCCGGACCGTCCGGAGCGGCCTCGATCACCAGCAGCAGCCATTTATCGGCTTCCTGGTCGCGACCGGCGAGCAGCAGATATTCAGCCAGGGTCAGGATCATCCGGACATTGGCCGTATCCGCTTCAACGCCCCGCCGCAAAAGATCGACGGCTGCTTCCAGGTTCCCTTGCCCCACCTCGATCTCCGCGGCCAGAAGATAAGCTCGACCAAAGCGCCAGTTCAGATCCATGGCCCTGTCGGCGTACCGCCTGGCCGCGATCGGATCGTCACGTTCCAGATGCAGCAACGCCAGGTTCAGGGCCGCGATTTCCGGAGTCTGGTAGGTGGGTCTTTCAAGTGCGCGAAGAAAGGCGAACTCCGCTGCCGTAAAATCGTCCTGGGCAAGATGCGCCAAGCCCAGGTTGTTCCACCCCTCGGCATGGTTGGGGTCCAGAGCCACGGTCCGTTCCAGGGCCTCCACCGCGGCGGGCCAATTTCCCAGCATGAACTGGGTGTATCCCAGGGTGAACTGGTAGCGGGGAGAGTCCGAGGCGGCCCGCTGGATTCGCAGCAACTCCCGCAGACTCATCCGAGGCTCGTCGCTGCGCAAATAGGCGTCGGCCAGGTCCAGGCGAATCCGGACTTCGCGGGGGCTGAGCCCACGCCCTTCTTCGCCTTGGGAGGGTGCAGAAGTCCCGGTACCGGCGCAGCCCGACACCATCAGGCCCAGGCAAATGATAAAAAAGACGCACGCCCATTTCCACGGCAACAATACCCATCGCCGTGGCGATGGAGTAGGAAAGGACGTGCGCCGTTTATTCACGATACTTCTCCCGGGGTTCCCGGCTGATAACGGAAAGAAGATCTTAAACCAATTCCACTTCGGTAATGCGTTATTCGTTTGAGAAAAACAGTTATCGGTGTCGGCGCTTCGCTATCGGTATCGGGATCGAATTCAGAATGTTAGTGACCAAACCGTATCGATCCCGATCCCGATTCCGACACCGAAAGCGAATCATTGAGTTGGAAACGGTCTTAGATCACCTTGTTCAAGGAATACTCGATAATCCCTTCCGCGCCTCGCTGGACCAGGTCCGGGATCAGGTCGCGGACCACGTTTTCCTCGACCACGATTTCCACGGACATCCAGTCGCTGTTCAGCAGATGAGCCACGGTGGGCGAGGTCAGGCTGGGCAGCACGGACATGATATCGTCAACCCGGGCCTGGGGCACGTTCATCTTCAGACCCACCAGCTTCTCGGCCCGCAACGCGCCCTTGAGCAGCATGTCGATCTGCTCGATTTTGGCCCGCTTGACCGGATTGGCCCAGGCGGCCTTGTTGGCGATGAGCTGGGTGTTGGTCTGCATCATTTCGGCGATGATCCGCAGCCCGTGGGCCTTGATGGTCGAGCCGGTCTCGGTGACCTCCACGATGGCGTCCGCCAGGCCCTCGACGACCTTGGCCTCGGTGGCCCCCCAGGAAAATTCCACCTCCACCGGAATGCCGGCGGCCTGAAAGTAGCGCTTGGTGAAATTCACCAGTTCCGTGGAAATCTTCTTCCCGGCCAGATCTTCGGGCCGACGATAGGGGGAGTCCCCGGCCACGGCCAGAATCCAGCGGGCCGGGCGGGAGCTGACCTTGGAGTAGACCAGATCCGAAACCACATGCACGTCGGACTCGTACTCCATGACCCAGTCCTTGCCGGTCAATCCGGCGTCCAGGGTTCCGGCCTCCACGTAGCGGGCCATTTCCTGGGCTCGGCAGATGCTGCAATTGATGGCCGGATCATTGATCTCCGGAAAGTAGTTCCGGGAGTGCAGATGAATTTTCCATCCGGATCGGGCGAACAGACTGATGGTGGCGTCCTGCAGGGAGCCCTTGGGGATGCCCAGCTTGAGTTGGTCGTTGGGTGTCGTCATTTATTTATATACCTCCTTGGGATCGAAAATCAGCGGCGCGCAGGTCGTCCACGCGCCGTTCTCCATGGTCCGGTAAAAGCAGGTTCGATAGCCCTCGTGACAGGCCGCCCCGCCCACCTGCTCCACCAGAAGCAGGATCGTGTCCGCATCGCAGTCGATCCGAACGGACCGGACTTTCTGCACGTGTCCGGACGTCCCGCCCTTGTGCCACAACTTTCTCCGGGACCGGCTGTAAAAATGGGCCTCCCCGGTGGCCAGGGTTTGCTCCCAGGCCTCTTCGTTCATGTACGCCACCATCAGGACTTCCAAGCTCGCGGCGTCCTGGACAATGGTCGGCACAAGCCCGTCGCACTTCGCAAAATCAGGTTTCACAGGGCAACTCCTCCGCAATTGTCCGAATAATGAAAAAGGTGTGGAATGCTGAAACTCGCGGCATAATTTGAAAAAAATTGTAACCACGCAGTACATTTTATGTCCGATCTTGCACCGCCAATCGGTGTCGGGGTCGGTATCGGAGTCGGAATCGAAACAGGAAGAATTGAGAACGCATCCCAGCGTTTTCGATCCCGATCCCGATTCCGACACCGACAACAGAATTTCTCTGTGCTGTGTAGTTGCAAAAAGTATAAGACTTTTTTCAACCGTCATTCCAGGGCGGCGACATCCGCCCGCAACTGGCCACAAGCGGCAGAAATATCTTGCCCCTTGCTTTTACGCAAGGTTGCGGGGAGGCCCTTGGATTTGAGGAGGTTTTCGAAGGCCAGGACACGATTCATGTCCGGGGCGGCGTAGGGCAGTTCCGGCGAGGGATGAAAGGGGATCAGATTGACCTTGGCCTTGACCTTGTTCAGCAGCCGAACCAGTTCCCGAGCATGGCCCAGGTCGTCGTTCACCCCTCCCAGCAGGACGTACTCAATGGTGATTTTCTGTCTGGGTTGCAGCGGGTAAGCCGCCAGCTCGGCAATCAGGTCGTCCAGGACAAACCGCGCGGCCCTGGGCATGATCCGGGCCCGCAGATCCTGGGTCGGAGCATGCAGGGACACGGCCAGGGAAGCCAGCCCAGAGGCCCCAAACTCCGAAAGCATGCCCGGCACCCCCACCGTGGACACGGTAATCCGCCGCTTGGAAAAATCCAGCCCCAGGGGATGATGCAGCGATTCCAGAGCCCGACGCAGATTCTCCCAGTTCAGCAGCGGCTCGCCCATGCCCATGAACACGAGATTGCGCAGCGCCAAGCCCTGGGTCTGGTCCTGGGGCTGGCCCTGGGTCAATCCGGCGACATGCTCCCGGGCCACGAGGATCTGGCCCAGGATTTCCGCCATGGTCAGGTTGCGGACCAATCCCATCCGGCCGGTGGCGCAAAAGGTACAGCCCAATGCGCAACCGACCTGGGTGGAGAGACACAAAGTGAAGTGGTCCTTCTCCGGGATCAGGACGGTTTCAATGTGTTGGCCATCCGCCAGGGCCAGCAAAAACTTGGTCGTCCCATCCCTGCTGGCTTGGACGTGAACCACCTCCGGCCAAAGCACGTCCGCCGTCTGGCCAAGACGCTCACGCAGTTCCTTGGAGATATTGGTCATCCGACCATAATCCCGCTCCCGCTTCTGCCACAGCCACTGCCAAAGCTGCTGCGCCCGAAACGGAGCCTCTCCCAAACCGGAACAAAACTGTTCAAGTTCGGAGTACGTGAAGTCGAGAAGATTGAGTTTCAATGGACAGGAGCCAGCTGAAAGGAAAACTCGTTCACATTGGTTTGCTGCTTGGCATGTTCCACCGTCATGCTGACGATATTGCCCACTGCGTCGATTTCAACCAAAGTATTTTCATTGAGATCATAAGATTCCACGATTTCACTACTGCTGAAAATCAACAGCAGGGTGTCCGTATCCGGAAAGTATTTCGCCTGCATGGTGTTTATCCCTGAAACCTGCGGTCAAAAAATGCGTTGTGAATCGTCACCCCATCCTCAAGGAGAATGACACGGAGAAACCGACCTTCCGCTTCTGGAATTCGTTTCCATCTCCGAATTCGGCCATCTTGTTGAACCACTTCGGCGTCCGGATTCGCAACCGTTTCAAAAATCCAATCCAGATTGATACAACAACGATCAGGACGGTTTCGCGTGTAAAGAAAATATTGGGTGAACCGAGCCTCCAGCATATCGGTCACTGCAACTTTTCCTTCTCCCGGTAATTGCGCACGAACTCCACGGCTTCCGGAACCGAGGTCACCTCGCCGGAAATCTGGGCCTGGAGCAGGGCTTCTCGGATCACGCCCACGGCGGGTCCCGGCTTGATCTCGGCGAAGTCCATGATCTCGTGGCCATTGAGCAGGGGTTCCAGAGCTTCTTCCGGAATTTCCGCCCGCTCCAGCATTTTCATGTTGTGGTTGAACTCCTTGTACGCGCCGTTGCGGGCCTTGACGTCCGCCCTGGCGATTTCAATCAACCGCGGATAGTCGTCCACGGCGGTGAACCGGCGGATGCCCTTGTCCGTGAGCATGAAATGGAACCGCATGTGGTTGCGTACCAGGTGGCAGATCTTGTCAATCTCCTCGGGAGAAAAACGCAATCGATTAAGAATCTTGCGGGCCACCTTGGCCCCCACCCGATGATGCTGGTAGAATGTCCACTGACCGCCCACGTATTCCGCCGTGTACAGCTTGCCCACGTCGTGAAACAAGCACCCCATGGTTCCATACCAGTCGTAGGGCAACTCTTCCGGGTATCGGCGCATCAGTTCAATGGTGTGATCCAGAACGACTTCCTCGCCCTCCTCCGGATTCTTGATCTGCTTGACCCGGCTCAAGGCCGCGATTTCCGGAATCAGGCCGTGCAGGATGGTGCTTTCGTAGAGCAGCTTCACGAAGTGCCACATGTTCTCCGCTTCCACCTTGCGCCACTCGTCCATGATGTCCGAAACCGAAACATAGTCCAGAATGCGTCGGGCGGACCGGACGATGGTCATCCAGGAGTTGGGCTCAATGGGTAGATGAAAGTTGGCCGCGAAGCGCAACGCGCGCACGCCGCGCAGGTAGTTCTGTTTCAGCGTCTCGTCCGGGATGCCCTGGAACCGGATTTCACCGACTCCGATGTCCGCGAAGCCGTCATACAGCTCCTTGGCCTTGGGCATGTACGGACAGGCCAATTGCAGCGGCAGGCCGCCCTCGGTCTTCTCCAGGGCCTTGATCATCCCCGGAGTGAACCGGGCCACGCACTCTTCGGGATAGGACCCGTCCTCGACATCCGCGGGATAAACACGGATCAGGACGTCGCCCTCCTTCAAGGTTCCGGTGACGTCCGGGGTCGTACCGGGTTCGAAAAGAGGGAACAGCTTATTCAGATCCTCGAAGTCCGCGTCCGTGCTGATGTCGATCTCCCGTTCCGCCTCGCCTTCCAGTATCTTTTCCTGCAACCGGGCATTGATCACGTAGGCGTCAAACCCGTTGCGCATGATGGTTTTGCAGATGCCAACGGCATCTTTCAGTGGTTGCGCCATATCAACTCCTTACGATGCATCGACGTCATGAAAACAAAATTTTGCCGGCAATCCCGTGCGCCACGACTCGCCCCGGCAGTGTTTGCCCGAGGCATGGGGTGTTTTTGCCCTTGGAGCGCAGCGTTTCCGGGGTGACCGTCCATTCCAGGTCCGGGTTGAAAAGAATGAAGTCCGCGGGATCGCCGGGTTGAAAACGGTTCACCGGCAGGGAAAACAGCGCTCCGGGTCGCGCGGACCACAGCGCGCAAAGGTCTTGCGGCGACAACACGCCTTCGCGAACCAGCTTCCAACTCAGGGACAGAGCCGTATCCAGCCCGCTGATCCCGTTGGGAGCCTCGTCCATGGGGACTTCCTTCTCGTGGTCCGCGTGGGGCGCGTGGTCCGTGACCAGGATGTCGATCACCCCTTCCCTCACGGCCTGGCGCAGGGTCAGCACGTCGTCGTCGGTGCGCAGGGGGGGATTGACCTTGGCCAGTGTATTGTACCCCTGGACCATTTCCTCGGTCCAGAGCAGGTAATGCGGGCAGGTCTCGGCGCTGACCCGCACCCCGCGGACCTTGGCCCAGCGGATCAGCTCCACGGATTGCCGACAACTGATATGGGCCAGATGGATCGGCAGGTCCAGGTATTCGGCCAGCAGGATGTCCCGGGCCACCTGCATGCTCTCGGCCACCACCGGTTGCCCCTTGAGGCCCAGCAGGCCGCTGACCCGGCCTTCGTTCATACTCGCCCCTTCGGCCAGGACCGGGTCTTCGCAGTGATCGATCACCACCAGCCCCAGATCCGACGCGTACTCCATGGCCCGACGAAACAGGTCCGGATTGGCCACCGGCATGCCGTCGTTGGAAAAGGCCACGCATCCGGCCTCGGCCAGTTCCGCCAGCGGGGCCAGTTCCAGTCCGGCCAAACCTTTGGTCAACGCTCCGACGGGATGCAGGCGTGGTCCCAATGGATGGGCCGCGGCGGCCCTGTCGCGCATGAATGAAGTAACCGCCGCGGAGTCGTTGACCGGGCTGGTGTTGGCCATGGCCAGCACGGCGGAAAACCCGCCTCGGGCAGCGGCCTCCAGGCCGGAAGCGATGTCTTCCTTGTATTCGAACCCGGGCTCGCGCAGATGGACATGGGCGTCGATCAGTCCGGGCAGAAGCAGCGCTCCGCCGCCATGCAGCTGTTCGCCTTCCGAGGACGGTTCGTCCGGCGGCGCAAGGCGTTGTACCACGCCTTGCCCGATCCACAGGCTGACCAGTTCGTCCTGCCAGAGCACATTGCGCACGATGAGATCCGGTCCGGGCATGGCCTAGTCCTCCTGAAGCAACGGGGATTGAGGTTGACGGGATTCGGTCTGGTCGCTGCGCACGTCTCCCTGGCCCGGAGCGTCTTTGCGGGTCAGAAAGAGAAACAATAGGGCCATGCGGGTGGCCACGCCGGCGGAGACCTGATCCAGAATCAAACTGTTTTCCGCGTCCGCCAGGGCCGCGTCGATTTCCACTCCCCGGTTCATGGGGCCGGGATGCATCACCAGCACTCCGGGATTGGCCTTGTTCAGATGCCCTGCTCCCAGGCCGTAGGTCCTGGCATACTCGCGCAAATCGGGCAAAAGCCCGGCCTTCTGGCGCTCCAGCTGCAACCGCAGACAGATGACCGCGTCCACGCCCTTGCACGCCTCGGTCAGATCTGCGAACACCTCCACCGGCCACTGGCGAACCCCGGCGGGCAACAGGGTCCGTGGAGCGCAGATCCGAACCCGGGCTCCCAGGGCCGTGAACAGCAGCACGTCGGACCGGGCCACGCGACTGTGAGCAATGTCCCCGACGATGAGCACGGTCTTCCCGGTCATGTCGTCCCCCCAGACCTCGCTCAGGGTGAACCCGTCCAGCAGAGCTTGCGTGGGATGGGCATGCCAGCCGTCACCGGCGTTGATCACCGAGCAGGACAGCCGCCGGGCCAGAAATTCACCGGCCCCGCTTTGATGGTGCCGCAGGACCAGGGCGTCCGGATGCATGGCCTGGAGGGTCAGGGCCGAATCCTTGAGGTTCTCGCCCTTGCGCAGGCTGCTGGACGAAGCGGCCAGGGAATAAGTGTCCGCGGAGAGTCGTTTTCCCGCGATGTCGAAGGAGGTTTTGGTCCGCGTGCTCGGTTCGACGAAAAACAGGATGACGCTCTTGCCCTTGAGCGTCGGCACTTTTTTCACCGGACGGGTATTGATCTCGGCGAAACGGCGGGCCATCTGAAACACGTAGAGGATTTCAGCCGCGGTCAATTGCGAAATGCAGAGCAGGTCCTTGTGGGGCCAAAGCATGGGTGCACCGTTGGTGGAGATGTGTTTGGCGGGATGAAGAAAAGCCGGCAACCCCGATCGGTCGCCCGCGTCGATCCCCCTCCTAGCGGAAAACGGCTTCGGCTTCCAGTACATTTTTCGGCATTTCATCTTCCAGGCCCATTCTTTTCGCTCCTCAAGCCTTGCGGACCATGGCTGTTGTCATTCTCGCGGTTCCGGCGTAAAAAATTCATGTTTAGGAGTTCCGCAACCGGCGCCTCCACGTTTCCCCTCATTATATTCCTTCACCTCTTTCCTCCTCTAGTGAGAGACGGACACATTCCATGCCTTCCTTGCTTGACCAGTTGATCGCCAAAAGCAAAATCACCATGCGCATCGCACCGGAAGAATTGGCTTTTCAACGCAAATACCTGTTCTTCAAAAAGCTGCTCGGCCACAACAACAAGTCCCTGCAGTTGATCAACGCCCTGGAGAATCTGCTCTACGACTCCCAGCCCTTCACCTTCGACGAGGTCCTCTGCCAGTGCGAGGAACTGGTGGGCGTGGTCTACGAGCTGGCCGAGGATCTGAACGCACTTTCCGGCGGCAAATATTCGGAACTGTTCAGCGCGGCTGAGCGGATCGGCATCCAGGTCCTGCGGGGATTGACCAGGCAGCGCAAGCTGGAAAAAACCTGTCTCGTGCTTCCGCTGGTCAGGCTGAGCCACGAAAATGTGGGGCAGGTCGGCGGCAAGGCGGCCAACCTGGGCGAAGTGTCCAACCGTGTCGGGTTGCCCACGCCCAAGGGGTTCGCGGTCTCGGCCTATGCCTGTCACGATTTTTTCCGCTCCGCGGGGCTGTACGAGGCCATCCGCGGCGAACTGAAAGGCGTGGACATCCAGGACACCACGCAACTCACCAAAGCCTGCTCCGCGGTGCAGCAGCTGATCATGGCCGCCCCGCTGCCCGAGGACCTGGAATGTCGCATCTTCTACGAGGCCAAGGAGCTGTTTCAGGAGTTCGGACCGCAAACCCGCCTCGCCATGCGCAGCAGCGCCACGGGCGAGGACTCGGAATCCTCCTTCGCCGGTCAGCACTCCACGATCCTCAACGTCACCCAGGACACCATTCTCGGTGCCTACAAGGAAGTCGTGGCCAGCATGTACAATCCCCGCGCGGTCTTTTACCGCCGCAGCGTGGGCTACCGGGACCAGGACATGGTCATGTGCGTGCTCTGCCTGAACATGGTCGACGCCCGTGTCAGCGGGGTGATGTACACCCAGGACCCCAACGAACCGGAAAGCCAAAACCTGATCATCAGCGCGGCTTGGGGCCTGGGCGTGAGCGTGGTGGACGGCTCCATGCCCACGGATTTGTGGCGGGTGAATTCTCAGGTGAATTCTCAGGTGAACTCTCAGGTGAATTCTCAGGTGAACTCTCAGGTGAACTCTCAGGTGAACTCTCGGGTGAATTCCGAGGAGGGTGAGCCGGAATACGTCGGGGCGCACAAGGCCAGGCGCATCGCCATGAACCCCGAAGGTGGAATCCATGACGTCCCGGTGGAAGAGCATCTTCAAGGCCAACCCTGCCTGAGCGGCGACGAGGTTCACGCTTTGGCCGAGTACGGGCGAATGCTGGAAAAGCACTATAAACGCCCCTTGGACATCGAATGGGCCATGGACCAGGCCGGCAAACTCTTCATTCTGCAGGCCCGGCCCCTGAACCTGATGCTGCCGGAGCAGGACCCTCGCGCCTGTGCCAAGGAGGCGGCCGCGGCCCTGGAAGGGCACGACGTCCTGCTGTGCGGCGGCACCACGGCCTCCGCCGGCACGGCCGGCGGTCCGGCCTTTGTTCTGAAGACAGAGCACAGCCTGACCGCCGTACCCGAAGGAGCGATTCTGGTCACCCCACAGACGTCAACCCTGTACGTGCCGCTGATGGGCAAAATCCGGGGAATCATCACCGACGTGGGCAGCGTCACCGGGCACATGGCCTCCGTGGCCCGGGAGTTCGGCGTTCCGACCCTGGTGGGCACGGACAACGCCACCAGCGTCATTCCCCACGGCGAGGAAATTACCTTGGACGCCTCCCGCCGGACCGTCTACGCCGGGCGGATCATGACCCTGATCCAGGCCAGGCCGCGCACCAACCTGATGAAAGGCAGTCCGCTGTTCCGGCTGGTCAAGGACACGTTGAAAAAAATCGTCCCCTTGAATCTGATCGACCCCAAGCGCGACGACTTCCGCCCCGACGGCTGCCTGACCCTGCACGATGTGGTCCGCTTCGCCCACGAAAAGGCCATGGTGGAAATGTTCCGCATCGACGACGAGATCCGGGAAGACACCCATCTCGCGGTCAAATTGAAGACGTCCTTGCCGCTGAACACCTACATCCTCGACCTGGGCGGCGGATTCAAAGCCCCGCCCGAGGGCGGAGCCGTGGACCGGGAGAACATCGCGTCCAGGCCATTCCTGGCCCTGCTCCGGGGCATGGAGCATCCCGGCGTGCATTGGGTGGGACCGGCGGGAGTCCAGCTATCCGGATTCGCCGCGCTCATCGCCGAGACGATCCTGAACGACCCGGACCACGGAAGCCCGAGGGGAGGACCGAACTACGCCATCATTTCCGACGACTACCTGCACTACAACGCCCGCCTGGGCTACCATTTCGTGACCATCGACACCTACTGCGGCCAGCAGGTCAACGACAATTACATCACCTTCTCGTTCAAGGGCGGAGCCGCGGACGTGTCGCGCCGAACCAAGCGCGCGATGCTGATCGCGGCCATCCTGAAGCGCCTGGGGCTGCGGGTCGAACAGACGGGGGACATGGTGCGCGGGGAAATCAAAAAATACGATCATCCCCGGATGGAGGAAAAACTGGATTTTCTCGGACGACTCCTGGGCTCGGTCCGTCTCCTGGACATGGTCCTCTCCGACGAGGCCCAGATTCCCTGGTACGTGGAGCAGTTCTTCAAGGGAAATTATTCCTTCGAGCAGTGTTGACGGTCTTCGGACCGTCTCCATCATACCTTTATCTCTTCAAAATCGAGATCAAAATCGAGATCAAAATCGAGATCGAAATCGAGATCGAAATCGAAAAACACCGATCATCACTCCGTGATCACGCCATCTTCTTTGATATGGCGTTCGATTTCGATGACGATTTCGATTTCGATTCGGACAGCACGTGAGGATCGAGAACAAATCCGTCTTCGGACCGCCTCACGCCCGCAACGCACCCCGAAACTCCTCCCACGACGTCACGCCCAGGTCGTCCAGCAGTTTCGGCAGGTCGGCCGCGATGCGGAAGGCCGTGTCCGGACGCAGGAAATTGGCCGTGCCGATCTGTACGGCCCACGCCCCCACCAGGATGTACTCCAGCACGTCCTCGGCCGAGGCGATCCCCCCCAAGCCGATGATCGGCAGGTCCACGGCCCGGCTGACCTGATGCACGCAGCGCAGCCCCACGGGCTTGATCGCCGGTCCGGACAGGCCGCCGATGACGTTGGCCAGTCGGGGCATGCGGGTGCGGACGTCCACGGCCATGCCCGAAAGGGTGTTGATCAGGGCCAGGATGTCCGCCCCTCCGTCCGCCGCGGCCTTGGCAACGGACGTGATGTCCGTGACATTGGGCGAGAGCTTGACGATCACCGGCTTGGTCCCGGCCTTCTCCTTGACCGCCCGGGTTACCCTGGCCGCCTGCCCCGGGTCCTGGCCGAAAAGTATCCCGCCGGCCTGGACGTTGGGGCAGGAGATGTTCACCTCCAGGGCCGCGACGCCCTCCTGTCCGGCCAGGTATTCCGCCAGCCGGGCGAAGTCCTCGACGTCGCAGGCGTACAGATTGGCGATGACCGGCACTTCGGCCCAGGGCAGCAGAGGCAGTTTTTCGGCCACGAAACGGTGCGCCCCGATATTCTGCAAACCGATGGCGTTGAGCATGCCGCAGGGCGTTTCAGCGATCCGGGGCATGGGATTGCCCGCACGGGGCTCCCAGGAAAGGCCCTTGACCACGATCCCGCCCAGTTCGGTCAGGTCGCCGTAGGGCGCGAACTCCACGCCGTACCCGAAGGTTCCGGACGCGGTCAGCACCGGATTCTTCAACCGCAGCCCGGCCAGTTCCACCGCGGGGTTCATACCTTCCCTCCAAGGTCTGCTTGGTTACCGCCCAGGTCCACGCCCAGATGCAGTTCATGGGCCCAGAACACCGGCCCCTGGGTGCAGACCTTCACGGGCAAGGCCTGATTCGTCGTCTCGGTCACGCACCCCAAACACGCCCCCACCCCGCAGGCCATGCGGTTTTCCAGGGAAAGCTGGGCCCTGGCCCGGTGCTTCACGGCCAGGGACTGGACGGCTTGCAGAAACGGATGCGGCCCGCAAGCCAGAATCAGCCCGTCCGTTCCGGCATATTCCGCGATCCGGCGCTCCAGGTCGCCCACAAAGCAGGCCAACTCCTCGGCGCAGGTCTGGCGCGAAGCCTCCACGGCCATTCCCTGCGGCAACAAGTCCAGGGGATATTCGCCGACCTCCGGTCGATGGCCGAAAAAAAGCCGCAGCGTATCCGGCCGGGGATGACGCCGGGCGTAGCCGATGAACGGCGCCAGTCCGATGCCTCCGGCCAACAGCAGCGTGGGCGTCTCCGGCTCCACGACGAATCCCCGGCCCAGCGGCCCCCAGACCACGACCCGGTCCCCGCGGCGCAAGACGCTCATGGCCCTGGTCCCCCGGCCGACCACCTGGAAAAAAATGCGCAGCACGCCCCGCTCCAGCATGCAGATGGAAAAGGGCCGGGCCCACAAAGGCTCGAAGGCCCAGGAAACCGGCCGCAGCATCACGAACTGCCCGGGCGTCCATCCACCCTCACCGGGAAAATCCGCCGGCGGCTCCAAGTCCAGCAACCAGTGCGAATGATCCGGTCCGTCTTTCGAAGGTGATGCGAGGTCGGCCTTCAAACCGGTTCGGCGCAGCTCCAAAACCGTGAACTCGCGGCAAACCGGGGAAGAGGCGGCGTCCGCCGCCATGAGTGTGTCGTCTGGCATAGTATACTGACTCGAAGTTGAACGTTGCTGGGGTATGAGAAAGATAAAGCTGATGCGCTGGAGAAACAAACTCCGTTCCAAGCACGAGCAATCTCATCGCGGGCCATTATAGCTATAACTCTCTCCCGTCCCCTGACTCCCGCCTCCTGACTTCTCCCCCTACAGCGCGATGATCCCCTCAATCCCCGCCACGGCCTCGTATACAGCGATCACCCTGTCACTGGAGGACATGACCATGTTCGCCGTGACGCTCAGATAACTGCCCCGGCTCGATTCCCGAACCGAAACCTCCGGGCAGGAGCTGAAAACGGCCAGCAGTTCCTCCGCCCTGGCCTTGGGGACGATGAATTTAAAGGTATACACCGAGGGCCATTGGCACTGCTCGTCCAACAGTTTCTGGAATTGTACGAAATCCTTCATTGCTGCTCACGGGTTGAGTGGGATGTAGTCTACACCGTGCATGGAAGTGGCTCGCCACGAGGCACGCCGCTCGGCACGTAGCCAGTCATAGTTTTTCCGGCCCTGAGAAGCAATTGTGTCTTCGCCTGCGCAAAAGCTGCCCGTCCCACTTGGAAGCCTGCTGGGACAGTTGCCACGGCTTTTTCCCATGCCCGAAGCCTTCCATCCCGGTGATGCGCAGGGGGTTGGAAGAAGTTGTTTTGGACATCAGGTTGACAAATAATGGATGTTCGGCTTAGCGGAGCCGAGCACGACGAGCCAAAGATTACAAGGGGTTCTGACTATATCCCGATTCGAATAACTCCATGAACAATCGCCAATCCCATCGACGACTCCGACCAAAACCGGATACATCGAACGCCCATTGATTAAAACATACGGTGATTCAGAGTGGGTGTATGGCCATACACCGTATGTGCTGGGCAGTTGCAAATCACAACACTTGAACCACAACCTCGGAGGAAAGAAATGAAAAGATTTTTTTTCGGACTGCTGATCATCGCCCTGTTGCTGGGCGGCGGACTCGGAATCGGCGGCGACGCCCAGGCGGCCCAGAAGATGAACATCCGTCTGGCCCACGTGGTCAACGAGCAGGACGGGTTTCACATCGCGGCCCTGAAGTTCAAGGAAATCGTGGAGGAGCGCACCGGCGGCAACGTCACCGTGGCCCTGTTCCCCAACGCCCAGCTCGGAGACGAGCGGACCCTTCTGGAAGGAATGCAGATGGGAACCGTGGACATGGGCATCATCACCAACGGTCCGGTGGCCAACTTCGTCGAGGAAATCGCGGTCTTTGAGCTGCCTTTTCTGTTTCCCTCCCCGGAAGCGGCTTACGGTGTGCTGGACGGGCCCATCGGCCGGGAACTGTTGGACAAGCTGGAACGGGTCAACCTGAAGGGTTTGGCCTATGCCGAGCGCGGTTTCCGCAACCTGACTAATTCCGTCCGCCCGGTAACCACCCCCGATGATATGGCGGGCTTGAAGATCCGGGTCATGGAGAACCCGGTCTACATCGACACCTTCACCACCCTGGGGGCCAACGCCGTGCCCATGGCCTGGACCGAAGCCCTGACCGCCATGCGTCAGCGGACCATCGACGGCCAGGAAAACCCGGTCAACGTGATCCATTCCTTCAAGCTCAACGAGCAACAGACCCACCTGTCCATGACCCGCCACACCTATGCCCCGGCAATTTTCGTCATGGGCCTGGCCAAATGGCGCGGCCTGAGTCCTGAGGTCCAGGAAATCTTCCTGGAGGCCGCCCAGACCGCCGCGGAACATGAGCGCCAGGTGAACGCGGAAATGGAAGCCGGTCAGCTCCAGGAACTGGCCGACGCGGGCATGCAGATCGTCATGGAGCCGGACACCGCCGCCTTCCAGGCCAAGGTTGAACCGGTTTACACCAAGTACGGCGAGCGGTTCGGCGCATACCTGCAGCGCATACTGGATGCCATCCAATAACCATTCCGGACGGATACCTCCGTCCCTGATTCCAGAAAAACTGGTCCACGGCGTCGGCAGGGCCTCAAGCCTGGTCGACGCCGTGGTCGGCGTCCTGGCTTTCAGCGCCATGGCGACCATGCTGGTGGTGATCACCCTGCAGATCGTCTTCCGGGTCTTTTTCCAGGCCCTGCCCTGGTCCGAGGAGCTTTCCCGGTATTTGCTGGTCTGGACCACCTTTCTCGGGGCCACCATGGCCTACCGCCGCGGCGTGCATATCGCCGTGACCTTCCTGGTGAATTCCCTGCCCGCGCTTCTGGGCAGGATGGTGCGTATCGTCGGCATTCTGGCCTCCCTGATCTTTTTCGGGACGGCCCTGTTCTACGCGGTGCGCTACATGCAGCTGCAATCCTTTCAGGTCACGGCCTCCCTGCGCCTGCCCATGCCCTATGTCTACGCCGTGATGCCCGCGGCCTTCGGGGTGATGATCCTCCACGGCCTGCACGCCCTGCTTCTGGAAATGTTCCCGGAACATCGCCCGCCCGCCGTGACGCCGGTCGTGGACGTGACCATCCGTCATGAACCAAACCCGGTGATTCCTCCGGCCGAGCCTTCCGCCCCGGCCACCAAACGGACTTCCGGCTCCTGCCGCGGGTGCGGCGACTGACCATGGGCCTGCTGCTCTTCGGCTCGTTCCTGGCCCTGCTGTTCCTCGGCGTGCCCGTGGCCATCGCCATTGCCCTGGCCTCAATGTTCGTCCTGATCCAGGACGGCATCCCCCTGATGCTCATCGTCCAGCGCATGTTCGCCGGGACGGACAGCTTCCCGCTGGTGGCCGTGCCCTTCTTCATCCTGGCCGGAGACATCATGGCCAAGGGCCAGGTCTCGGCCCGGCTGGTGGATTTCGCCGACGCCCTGCTGGGATTCGTCCGGGGCGGGCTGTCCATCGTCGCGGTGCTGGCCGGGATGTTCTTCGCGGCCATTTCCGGTTCCGGGGCCGCCACCACCGCGGCCATCGGTTCCACCCTGGTCCCGGAACTCAAGCGCAAGGGCTACGACACGGCCTGCTCCGCCTCGCTCATCGCCGCCGCGGGAACCATCGGCGTGGTCATTCCGCCCTCCGTGCCCATGATCCTCTACGCGGTCATGGCCCAGGAGTCCGTGAGCCGGCTGTTCCTGAACGGCTTCCTGCCCGGGGTGCTCATGGGTGGGGTGCTCATCGCCATCGCCGTGCGCCAGGCCTGTGCTCGTTCCTATCCGCACGGAGCGCCCTTTTCCGCGCGCAACATCCTGCGAACCTTTTTTCGCGCCGTCTGGGGGCTGATCACCCCGGTGATCATTCTCGGCGGGATATTTTCCGGGCTGTTCACTCCGTCCGAGGCCGCGGTGGTGGCCGTGAACTACGCCCTGTTCGCCTCCTTGGTGATCTACCGGGATCTGTCCCTGAAGGACGTCTACCGGATCATGTGCCGGTCGATCATGACCACCGGGGTGATCATGTTCCTCATCGCCACCTCCGCGATCATGAGCTGGGTCCTGGCCAACTACGGCATCCCGGCCCTGATCGCCGAAACCGTGCTGGGCCTGTCCACGAATCTCTACGTGATCCTGTTCCTGATCACCCTGGTCATCCTGCTGACCGGAATTTTCGTGGAAACCGCCTCAGCCCTGATCATCCTCACCCCGGTCTTTCTGCCCCTGATCCGCCAGTTGGAGGTCAGCCTGATCCACTTCGGCCTGATCATGGTCATGGGCCTGGCCATCGGGATGATCACCCCGCCCGTGGCCATCAATCTCTACGTGGCCTCGTCCATCACCGGCCTGTCCATGGAACGGATCACCCGCTCCATCATCCCCTACATGCTCGGCCTGCTCGCTGTGCTCTGGCTGGTGGTCTACCTGCCGCTGTTCCTGCCCGTGCTGTTCTGACGAAGGCTTTCCACAAGCAGGAAAGACATCCCCGAACGTCAACCGTTCACGGGTCAATCAAATCCCCCGTGACGTTTCCCTCCAGGAGTCTCCATGAAAATCGTCGTCGCTCCCAACGCCTTCAAAGGCTGTCTGTCCGGAACCGAGGCCGCGGAAGCGATCATCGCGGGCATCAAGCGGGTGCCCAAACCGTATCGCATCGCGAAAATGCCCATTGCCGACGGAGGGGACGGCCTTTTGGACGTCCTTTCCCAGCGACTCCCCGGAGCCATGGAAACCATGGACGTCCATGACCCGTTGTTTCGAAGCGCCCGGTCCGACTTCTTTTGGTCCCCCGGCGGACGGACCGCCCTGATCGAAATGGCCAAGGCCTCGGGCCTGGCCATGGTGGCCGAGAAGGAGCGCGATCCGGACAAGACCACGTCCTACGGAACCGGGGAATTGATCCGCCGGGCTTTGGACCTGGGGGCCGAGACCATCTACCTGGGCATCGGCGGCAGCGCCACCGTGGACGGAGGCATGGGCATCGCCGCCGCGCTGGGAGTGAGGTTTCTCGACCAGGATCAAAAGGAACTGCCCCCCGTCGGCGCGTCCCTTGCACGGGTGCGGACCATTGACCGTTCCCGGACCGAACCGCGTCTGGAGCAGGTCCGGATTGAAATCATCTGCGATGTGGACAACCCGCTGCTCGGTCCCAACGGGGCCGCCCTGGTCTACGGCCCGCAAAAAGGAGCCAGCCCCGAACAGGCTCTGGCCCTGGACGCCGGAATGGCCAACCTGGCCGACATCGTCGAGCGGGACGCGGGCAAGGACGTCAGGGCCGTTTCGGGCGCCGGAGCAGCGGGCGGAGTCGGCGGAGCCATGTACGGACTGTTCGACGCGAAAATCCGTCCCGGCATCGACGTGGTCCTGGACCTTCTGGACATGGAATCCCATGTCCAAGAGGCCAAGTTGGTCATCACCGGGGAAGGGCAAATCGATTACCAGACGGCCTACGGCAAGGCCCCCGCCGGCATCGCCAAACTGGCGAAAAAACACGGCGTCCCCTGTGTCGCCCTGGCCGGAAGCATCGGCAAGGTCACGGACGAACTCTACGACGCGGGCATTACCGCGATCATTTCCATCTGCTGCGGACCGGTCTCCCTTCACGACGCCATGTGCAACGGCAAGACCCTCCTGGCGGACTCGGCGGAACAAGTCATGCGCATTTACGCCGACTTCATCTGATAGAGTTGACGGACTTGGCGGCCTTCGTTCTCAGCCCACGCGCCGTCCGGACGACTTGCCTTTTCTCGTTTCTTTAGCGAATAAGGCGTGAAGAGCGGAAGGAAAACCACACTCCCGCGTCACGGACAAAACTCGCAAGGAGCAATCACATGAGCTTGATGCATCTCAACCGATCCCGGGGTCATTTTGAAATCGACCACCGCGACGAACCCGAATTGTTTCGGGACATCTACCCTTACAAAAATATCTGCCGGACCAGCTTCGACGATTCTTTTTCCATGCCCCGCCCGGCGGACCCGATGTATATTACCGACACCACCTTCCGCGACGGGCAGCAGGCCAGGCCACCCTACACCCTGGAGCAGATCAGCCATATTTTTGATTTGCTGCACAAGCTGGGCGGGCACAGCGGGCTGATCCGCCAAAGCGAGTTCTTTTTGTACTCGGAAAAAGACCGCAAGGCCGTGGAACAATGCCTGGCCAAGGGCTATCGATATCCCGAGATCACCGGCTGGATCCGGGCCAACGAGGACGACCTGAAGTTGGTCAAGGACATGGGGCTCAAGGAAACCGGCATGCTGACCTCGGTTTCGGACTACCACATTTTTCTGAAGCTGGGCAAAGACCGAAAAAAGACGGCCGAGGACTACCTCCGTGTCGTGGAAAAGGCCTTGGAATGGGGGATCATTCCCCGTTGCCACTTTGAAGATATCACCCGGGCGGACATCTACGGCTTCTGCATCCCCCTGGCCCAGAAACTGATGGCCCTGTCCAAGGACAGCGGCCTGCCGGTAAAGATCCGGCTCTGCGACACCATGGGGTATGCCGTGCCTTACCCGGGCGCATCCCTGCCCCGCTGCACGGCCAAAATCGTCCGGGCCTTCACCGACGATGCAGAGGTTCCGGGTCACTGGCTGGAGTGGCACGGACACAACGATTTCCACAAGGCCCTGGTGAACACGGTCACGGCCTGGCTCTACGGCTGCTCCGGGGCCAACGCCACCCTGCTCGGCTTCGGGGAGCGCACCGGCAACGCCCCGGTGGAGGCCCTGGCCATTGAGTACATTTCCCTGACCGGCGAGGACGACGCCGCGGCCACCCAGACCATCGCCGAGATCGCGGACTATTTTGAGAACGTCCTGGGCTACGCCATCCCGGACAACTACCCCTTCGTGGGCAAGGACTTCAACGCCACCAAGGCCGGGGTGCACGTGGACGGCCTGCTCAAGAACGAGGAAATCTACAACATTTTCGACACCCGCCAGATCCTGGGCAAGCCGGTTTCCATCATCATCACGGACAAGTCCGGCCGAGCCGGAGTAGCCTACTGGATCAACAACCGCTTCGGGCTGAGCGGCGCCCAGCAGGTGGACAAGCGCCATCCGGCCGTGGGCAAGATCCACAACCGGATCGTCAAGGCCTACGAGGACGGCCGGACCACCTCCTTTTCCAACCAGGAGATGTGGAACCTGGTCAAGCGCCACCTGCCGCAACTGTTCTCCTCCGAATTCGACCAGCTCAAGAAGACGGCCCATACCCTGTCCTCCAGGATCATGCGCAAGCTGTCGGAGAACAAGGAAATCCAGTCTCTGGACTCCAAACGCGTCCGGGCCGCCATCGACACCGTGCTGGAGAAATATCCTTTTATTCAGTATCTCTACATAGTGGACACCAAAGGCCGCCTGATCACCGGCAGCATCGCCCACATGGAGGACAAAGCCAAATACAAGGCCTACGACCCGGGCAAGGACCTCTCGGACCGGGAATGGTTCATCGCCCCGGTGCAGACCGGGAAGCTCAACATCACAGACTTTTATCGGTCATTCATTACCGGCAAACTCTGCCTGACCGTCTCCATGCCGGTATTTGACGCCAACGACGACATCCAAGCCATCCTGGGCGCGGACATCCGCTTCGAGGAACTGCTCAAACGCCGAACTGAATTGGAAGAGGAAGAAGGGGATGCACCAGTCTGATTTTCTCCCTGCTTGTCCGTCGGTCGCCCCGGAAGGGTCGACCGACGTTGCCGTGGGCGTTGCCTTGGGACGGGTTCGTGCCCCATGGCTGGGAACAGCCCGAGACGTGCCCCGGACGATGCATTGGATGATGTTGGGGATGGTGCTCGGGATTCTGCTGGGGATGGTGCTACTGGTCGGATGTGCATCCACGTCATCTCCACCCCATGGAGAGCCGCGCCCCGCGGTCAGTCGTCCAACCTCGCCCCAGGTCCCAACTCCACCCCAGACCCCAGCTCCGCCCACGGCCAGACCCTACACCGTGCTCGGCCAGACCTATCACCCCCTGACCTCGGCGGACGGGTTCTCGGAAGAGGGCGTCGCCTCCTGGTACGGGCCGCAGTTTCACGCCAAGCGCACTGCCAGCGGCGAGGTCTACAATATGTACGACCTCACGGCGGCGCACCGAATTTTGCCCATGCAGACCAAGATTCGGGTCACCAATCTGGAAAACGGGAAGACCATTGTCTTACGGGTCAACGATCGCGGACCTTTTGTCGGGAACCGAATCGTAGACCTCTCTTACAAGGCGGCACAGGAATTGGACGTGATCCGTCCGGGAACGGCCAAGGTACGGGTGGAGGCTTTGGGCAGGTGGCCGGGCGGAATTCCCGGCAGGTTCTTCGTGCAGGTCGGGTCGTTCAGCCAGCGGGAAAACGCCGCCCGCCTGATGCAGGAAATGCGCGGCAGGGGATACTCGGGCAGCAGAGTGGTCCAGGCCGAGATTGAAGGCCAGACCTTCTGGCGGGTTCAGGTGGGCGAATTCGGCAACCTGGATAAGGCCGAAGCCGCCAGGAGCCAAATCGCCCGCCAAACACCGGGAGCGTTCGTTATTGCGGATTGATTTCGGCGCGGAACTTCTTGGAAAGCCGAAAAACAACCACCTTGCGCGGGTCCAGGGTAATGGTCTCGCTGGTTTGCGGGTTGCGTCCCTTGCGGGCCTTTTTCGGGTAGGCCTCGAACTTGCCGAAGCCGCTGATCAGCAACGCATGATCCCGCTTCACGGCGGTCTTCATGATCGACAGCAGGGACTCCACCACTTTTTTCACTTCGCCCCGGCTTCGATCCACCTTGTCGTAAATGGTGTCCACGATTTCCGCTTTGGTCAGTGTTCTGCTCATGGTTGCTCTCCGGTGGTTCTCATCTTGGTTGCAGGGTTAATGGAATATTCGGGTTCGCCGTGCCTACTTGGCCGGCGTGGCCGATCAGCGCTGAAGATCACGCCGCATGGATCAACGTTTACCTGGCCAACGCCGCCCGAATGGACGCGGCGGCGGACTGCATCGCTTCCGGACTGGGGTACGCAGCTTGCGGCCAAAGCTGCAAACCGTCGCCCTCATACCGGGGGATCAAATGGAAGTGGGCATGGTCCACCAGCTGTCCGGCGGCCCGGTAGTTGTTCATCATCACGTTCAGGCCGTCGGCGTTCATGGCCGCGCGGATCGCTCCGGCAACCGTCTGCATCGCCTCCAGCAACTCATTGCCCAAATCCGAAGGCAGATCCCACAGCGTGGCGTGATGCGCCTTGGGTATAATCAGGGCATGGCCTGGATGAACCGGGGAAATATCCAGAAAGGCCATGGTGTTCGGCGTGGTGTGGATCGTCGCGGAAGGAATCGCGCCCCGGACGATCTCGCAAAAGATGCATGTGGACATGTCGGGCCCTCAGTTTTGGGTTGCGCGGCAAGCGGTTTCAAGAGCGCCTGGCCGGTGTCCGGGAGGTTCCCACAGGACTGCCCGAGGCAGGTCTTTCCGCCTCGCGAAAAAAAATCACGGCCATCGGGCATGACCGAAGCCGCTCCTGATCTACCTGAGACCGTTTACTTTTTCAACTCCTTTCCAATCTATCCCCGACAAAACAATGAACAGGCTGCGCCTTTTCCATCCGGAACCCGTCCAAAGACGTCCTCGGATCATCCCGGTTTTCCTGCCTTACCACGGCTGTCCGCATCGCTGCCTCTACTGCGCCCAGCACCTGCAGACCGGCATGAGCAACGGCGTGGAAACCGCCACAGGAGAGCCTGCACTGACAGAAATCCACGCCAAAATGCGCCAAAGCCTGGAACTCCTGACGGCAGGCGGTACAAAAGATCAAGGCGTTGCCTTTTACGGAGGGACGTTCACGGCCCTTCCCGTGATCTGGCAGGAGCGATTCCTGAAGACCGTGCAGCCGCATCAAGCAGCCGGGACCATCACCCATGTCCGCTGTTCCACCCGTCCGGACAGCATCAATGCGAAGCACCTGCTTTGGCTGCGCGAAATCGGCCTGGACATGGTGGAACTGGGAGTTCAAAGCTTCGAGCCGGACGTCCTGCGCCAATCCCGACGAGGCTATAGCGCCGAAACCGCCGTGGAGGCCTGCCTCACGGTTCGCAAGTCCGGCTTGGAGATGGGCGTCCAACTGATGCCCGGCCTGCCTGGTTCGACCATTTCCGGCTGGTTCCGGGACGTCGATCAAACCCGCGCTTTGGCCCCCGACGCCGTCCGCATTTATCCCTGCCTCGTGCTGCGCGGCACCCCGCTCAGCCAAGCCCACCGCGCGGGCTCCTATCGCCCCTGGTCCTTGTCCCGGACGGTCTGGGCCGTGAGCCGGGCCCTGAGTTCCTTCTGGAGACAGGGCATCCCGGTGATCCGAATCGGGCTCGCCCCGGAGGGGGCGCTGACCCCGGCCATTCAGGGCGGCCCCTGGCATCCGGCAATGGGGCACATGGCCAAATCCCACGCCCTGCGGTCATGGCTCATCCAAGCCCTGACCGCACTGCCCGGAGCCCCACGGCAAATATACATTCCAAGACGTTTCGCCGCCGAATTCTGGGGGCACGGACGGGAACACGCCCGCACATGGCAACGCCTGGGCTTGCCCCTGTCCAATGTCCGGACGTGGAATCGTCCATATTTTCTGGTTGCATCCCTCGCGGACCGCCCTTAGAAGTAATTCCGGCTTTTCCTGCTTGCCGACCAATGCCTTGACTCCACGGACGCCTCTTTGTAAGGAGTCGAATTCGACAGTTGACGACGTGCGTCGCAATTTCGGATGGAAGCATGAGACTGCTCGGCATCCGACGTACCGGCTCGGCCTAGCCTCCGAAATATTCGACGAGATACTGGCGAGATATTGGCGAGATACCGACGAGATTCCGGGCCTGACTCGAGGACGGCACGATCTTTCTCGTTTTGATCACGACGCAGTTCAAAGCTACTTATTTGCATCCCATGCAGGACGAAGGAGAGTACCATGAAACGGACATATCAGCCGAGCAATACCCGGCGCAAGCGCACCCACGGTTTTCTGACGCGCATGAAGACGAAAAACGGCCGAGCCATTATCCGCCGCCGTCGCGCCAAAGGCCGCCAACGCTTGGGCGTTTAACGCTCAGGCCCGCGGATAAGCTCAGGGTACGCGCGGAATTCACGCAATGTTACACCAAAGGCAGGAAATACCACTCCCGGTATTTCCTCCTTTTTTTTCTGCCGGACACCGCGCCTTGTCCCGCCCGGGGGCCGCGACTGGGCATCGCCGCGAGCCGTAAAATCGGCACGGCGGTTCGCCGAAATCGGATCAAACGTTTGATTCGCGAAGCCTTCCGCCTTGGGCGTGAACAGTTCCCGGACAATACCGATGTCGTCGTGGTCGTGAAACGAGGCATCGACACCCCCCGGCTCAAGCTTGCCGATATCCAGAAGGACTTCCGAGGCGTCATGCAACGGGTTCGTCGGGAAACCGGCGTTCCTCCGCGGGAATGAGCCCGCCCTGGACGGCCCTCAGGGTCACGCCCCAACCTCGACCTCGCGTTCGTCACCATGCGTTACTTGCTGATCCTGCTGATCCGAGGGTATCAACTCATCGTCTCCCCTCTTTTCCCTCCCAGCTGCCGCTTTATTCCCTCGTGTTCGGAATACGCCAAGCAAGCGCTGGAAACGCACGGCCTTGTGCGGGGGACCATGCTCAGCGCATGGCGCCTGCTGCGCTGCCAGCCCTTTTGCGCCGGCGGGCTGGACCCGGTTCCTGAGCCCCGGCCCACCACATCCGGACCCGCCGCTGCTCCGTTCCCGGCGGCCGCCGCCAACCTCAACCCCCCCAATTCCTGAATCATGGATCACAAAAGAGCTTTCCTGGCAATCACCGTTTCCTTGTTGTTTCTGGTCCTCTGGAGCTGGATGTTCTCTCCGCCTCCCCAACAGCCCACGCCGCAGCAGGAATCCACCGAATCCCGTCCTGAAACCAGACCGGTCCCGGAAATCCAGCCCATCGACCCGGCCCTGGCTCCTCAAACCATCGCCCCGCAAGACCAAACTGGTGAGCGATTGGAAGCAGGACCGGATGTCCGATCCGAAACTCCGCTGGATCCAGGATTCATTGCCTCCCCGGCGACCCGAGGACAGCGGATCACGGTTCGCAGCCCGCTGTTCGAAGCGGTCTTCAACTCCGAGGGCGGGGTGCTGGAACAGTTCAAGCTGCGTCAGTACCGCCAGACCATAGAGCCGAACGCCCCGTTCGTGGATTTGGTCGATTCTCCTGATCCGCGCAAACGCCCCCTGGGTTTGCTCTGGAACGACCAGCCCACATGGATGCAGGGGGAGTGGACCGTCACGGGAGACAACCTGAATCTTGCCCATGGCGAGCGCGGCTCCCTGTCGTTTACCGGCCGCTTCGGGCAACTGGAACTGGTCCGCACCTTCAGCTTCACCGGAGACACCTACCTGATTGAGGAGCATCTCCAGGTCCGCAACCACTCACCAAATCAGATCGGTGCCACCCTGGGCTTTACCATGGCCAGCGAACCCTTGAGCGCCATCCAGGACCGCTACACCCCGACCCAGGTTATGTATTACGACATCAACGGGTTGGAAAAAGAGCGCAAGGACAAGAACCTGCTGCCGGGCGTCCGTTCCGACACGGGCGTCCTCTGGGGCGCGGTCCAGAGCAATTACTTTTTAGCTGCCGTGATCCCCGGCTTTTCCGACCCGGTGTTCAAGGCGCGTCTTGAAGACGGCATGCACCGCCTAGTCATGGAAACCAGAAACTTTTTTCTGGACTCCCAACTGGAAATGCAGTTTCGGTCCACCTACTACTTCGGTCCGCGGGAACGGGAAGCCCTCTCCGTGGCCCCGGCCAATCTGCTTGAAGCTCTGCATTACGGCTGGTTCGACCTCATCGCCAGCCCGTTGATCCAGGTACTGAACTTCTTCCACGGGTACGTCCACAACTACGGTCTGGCCATCATCCTGCTGACACTGGTCATCAAACTGATTTTCTTCCCGTTGTCCCAGAAGAGCTACAAGTCCATGCAGCAGATGAAGAAGCTGCAACCCATGATGCTCAAGCTGCGCGAGAAGCATAAAGATGATCGCCAGAAGATGAACGAAGAGATGATGCAGCTCTACAAGACCTACAAGGTCAACCCCCTGGGAGGCTGTCTGCCCATAGCCGTGCAGATTCCGGTGTTTATCGCTCTGTATCAGGCCCTGATGGGGGCCATCGAGTTGCGCCACGCTCCGTTCATCACCCATGTTCCGTTCACGGACATCATCTGGCTGGCCGACCTTTCGGCCCGTGACCCCTACTACGTCACCCCGATCATCATGGGGGCGACCATGTTCCTGCAACAAAAGCTGACCCCCGCCCCCGGGGACCCCATGCAGGCCAAGATCATGCTGTTTTTGCCGATCATTTTTACCTTTTTGTTCTTAACTTTCCCGTCGGGTTTGGTCCTCTACTGGCTGGTAAACAACGTCCTCTCCATCGCCCAGCAGTGGTGGGTGATGCGCGAACCCGCCAAGTCGTAGACCGCAAACCGTCGCCGGTTCGTCCATCGGTCGCGGCCCAGCCGTCCACCGATGATGAAGGAGACCAACGTCAACATGAGTGAACCAAAGGAATTTCAAAGCAAAAGTGTCGATGAGGCCATTGAGGAGGCTTGTTCGTTTTTTTCCTGTGTCCGGGATGAATTGGAAATAACGATATTGGAAGGCGGTTCAGCCGGCATCTTCGGCTTGGTGGGCGCAAAAAAGGCCCGGATCAAAGCCCAGCCGCGGGTCCGGCTGTCGGAGCTGGAAACCATGATCCGCGCGATCACGGAACGGATCACCGCCGCCATCGTGGACAACCCTCGGGTCGTGGTGGAGCATCAGTCCGATCTAATTAAGGCCACCATTCAAACCTCCGACGACATGGACCGGCTCTTGGGACGCGACGGGCAGGTGCTCGGAGCGGTGGAATACGTCGTCAACCGGATCGTCGCCCGCCGCTGGCCCAGCGCCGTACGGATCATGCTGGACGCCGACGGATTCCGGGAGCGCCAGGACCAAGAACTCAGCGCCCTGGCCGTGACCTTGGCCGAAAAAGCCAAGTCCACGCAATCGCCGCAAAGCACCAAGCCATTGCCCTCTTACCAGCGCCGCATCGTCCACGTGGCCCTGCAAGCGGTCACGGACATCCAGACAAAAAGCAAGGGCGATGGACCGTTGAAACGCGTCCTGATTATTCCCAAGGCCCCTCCTTCCCAGGACGAAGTCGCCAACGCCGAGACCCCGCCTCCACAAAATTCATGACCGCTTCGGCCCAGGAGGCCACGTCCACCATCGCCGCCGTGGCCACGCCTCCGGGCCACGGCGCGGTGGGCATCATCCGCGTCAGCGGCCCCCGAGCCAAGGCAGCGGTCCTGACCCGCTTCGCATCGACCCGTCCGAAGTTCACCGACTTTCGCCCCTATCGCCTGCACCACGGCCACATTCTGGGCGAGGACGGACGTATCCTGGACGAGGTCCTGGCGGCATTCATGCCCGGTCCGGGATCGTTTACCGGTGAGGACGTGGTGGAGATTCACTGCCATGGGGCTCCGGTAGTGCTGCAAAACGTCCTGGAGTCCATCCTGGCTCAGGGAGTCCTTCCCGCCGGTCCGGGCGAATTCACCCAACGCGCTTTCCTCAACGGCCGCATGGACCTGACCCAGGCCGAAGCCGTGGCCGAAATCATCGCCGCCACGTCTCCATCGGCCTCCCTCCTGGCCCAAACCAAGCTTTCCGGAGCCCTGAGCGCCTGGCTCCACGGCTTGCGATCCAGTTTGGAGGAACTCCGAGCCCAACTGTGTCTTGCGGTGGATTTTCCGGAAGAGGACCTGGAATGCCTCGCGCCGGAAGATTTTTCTCGCGCCGTGGAGCACATCCAAGACCAAATCCGCGCCGTCCTGGACAACTGCCGACGCAACCGCATCTGGAACGACGGAGCCCTCTGCGTTCTTTCCGGGGCCGTGAACGCGGGCAAATCCAGCCTGCTCAACCTGCTTCTGGGCCGGGAGCGGGCTCTTGTCAGCGCCACCCCCGGAACGACCCGGGACTATCTTGAGGAACGCCTTTTCCTTCAGGGGCTTGAGGTTCGGCTGGTGGACACCGCCGGCGCGCGCCACGACGCCGACGACGTGGAGCGAGCAGGTTTGTCCTTGGCACGCGGACTTCAGAAGACGGCGGACCTGATCCTTTTTGTGGTGGACAACGCGACTCCGGGAGAGGAGCCCGCCGCGGGCTCCCAGGCCGCTTTCCACTCGGAGTCGAGTTTGATGCGGCACCCGACATCCGGCCCAAAGCGAACACCAACCGGAGACGAACCGATCCTCGAAACCTTCCCCGTCGCCAAGACCCTGGTTGTGGCCAACAAGGCCGACCTTCCCCGACCAGACCCTGAACCCGTCGTCTCGCTGGCCGAACTCGGCTATCTCGTGGTACACATCTCGGCCAAGACCGGCCAAGGACTGGACGCGCTGCAGGACGCCATGCGCTCCATGCTCACGAGCAAAGCCCCGACGCCTCGGCCGGACACCCTGACTCCAAATCTGCGCCAGTCGTCGGCCTTGGAACAGGCGGACCGGGAACTGGCGCTCCTTCGAGCCGACATCCATGCGGGACTGCCCTACGACCTGCTCGGGGTACGGCTGGAATCCGTCAGCGTCATCCTCGCTGAAATAACCGGAGAAATCACCTCATCGGATGTCCTGGACTCCATCTTCAGCAAATTCTGCATCGGAAAGTGACGCCGTCTCGAAAGCGCGTCGCCCCTGCGCGGGACGCTCCGGAATCGTCCTCTCTCGACAAGGCCGGATGGCTCGGGTTCAGATGCGTGAATCACGGGGTTGCGCCGCCTGCACCTGCTCCAATCCCCATGTTCAGGGCCAACCCTCTTCAACGAGAACCTTGACCGTCGCCAACATCGTCGACGCCGACGTCGGTCGGCATGTCCGTGTCGTCGACTCGCCCCAAGCCGCCGTGGCCGCTCCCGCCGTATTATTCGGCATCCCCTTGCTGGGCGTGCTCTGCGGCGCTCTCGGAGCGTATTGGGTCGCACCGTTTCCCACAGAGGATCTCAACGCCCTGATCGGGGCCGCGGCCGGATTGGCTTTTGGAATCGCCGCGGCCCGGATAGCCGCGAGCTCCAGGTTTGCCGGCCCTGACCACTTTCCTCAGGCCGTCGAGATCCTTTCCGATCTCACGAATCCTTCTCTCTGACCCAATCCCGCCTACCAGCCCATCTCGGGGTTACAAGCCCCGCGAGCCAGAAGGTCTGGCCTCGCCGCCCGTTGCAACGAAGGACAACCAAAGGCGACCCTGAAAGCTGCCTTTAATTGATAAAGAAAATCATACATATAGACATTGAATTCTTACGCTCTATTTTTCACAATCCGCGCCCACGCCTTGACAACACGCCCCGGCTCATCTAGCAAGTCCTACTTAAAAACCCGCCTTTCAGAGAGGTTTTTCGGGTATCCGAAGCCACCCCCGTGTTCACCTGCAAGCTGTCCAACCTCCACACGGGCGGTTCACATGGAACGCGATGAATAAGGCGGGGAGGCCGGGGGAGCCGTTGCTCATAATTTTATTGTCGAAATCCCCTCAAACCGGGAGGGGTTTTTGTCTTTTTCGGCCCAAGGGGTTCAGGACCTCGTTCCGCTGATTCCGGCTCGAGGAGCGGCGTTATTCACGGCAAAGGAGCGTACATGTGAAACAGTGAACATAAACATCAAACATATTAAAGTACCCGTCATCCGGCAAAGGCGTTTTTTTCACCACCGCAAGCAACTCCGCTCGATAAATTGAGAAAAAGGGAGCGATTTTCATGGCATACAGGAAACTAGTACTGGGCTTGTCCGGGTGCCTGTTCGTTTTAGTTTGCGTGCTTTTTCTACAGGCCGACGTGATGAGCATGATCAGCTCTTCCGGAAAGGATTCCGGCAGGGCCGATCTGATCATGATCCAGGCCACAGCCAAGCAGACCACGAAGCAGGCCTCCGCCGTTCAGTTTTTACACGATGCGCATACCGAAGCCCTGGCGGAACAGGACAAGGATTGCGCGGCCTGTCACATCAAGGACGACGAAGGCACGATCTCCTACAAGTATATGCGCTTCGAGGACCCCGCCGCGAATCAATTGAAAGACCTGTATCACGACAACTGTACGGCCTGTCACGCGGAGAACGCCAAGGCGCGAATGGCCAATCCCGGCCCCCAGATCGGCGAATGCCGCAAGTGCCACGTGGAACCCGCGGCCCACACCCAGGCTTGGGTTTCCGGCAGCATGGACAACATGCTGCACTATATCCACTGGGACTCGGACCTGATCGCCAAGGACGAAGGCAAGGACACCAACTGTGGACAATGTCACCACGAATATGACGAGGACAAACAAGAACTCGTCTACATCCAGTTCGCCGAAGAAGGATGCCGCTCCTGCCACACGGCAGAACCCAAGGAGCCCGTCAAGGCCAATCTTTCCGAAGCCTTCCACGGCCAGTGCGTGACCTGTCACCTGGAAAACAAGGAAGCTCAGGCCGAGCGTAACGGCCCCCTGGACTGCGCCTCCTGTCACGGCGGGCCGCAGCGCCTGGAAATGCAGGCCAAATTCGCCGACAAACTGGAAGAGCTGGACGGTGTGTTGCCCCGCCTGCCCCGCAATCAGCCCGACGCCGTGCTGCTGGCGGCCAAGCTGCCCGAATTGCCCGAGGACGCCACCCGGCCGACCTTGATGTATCCCGTGCCCTTCAACCATGAACTGCACGAACAGGCCACGGACGCCTGCCGGGACTGCCACCATGAAACCCTGAAGAGTTCCTGCACGGATTGTCATACCCTGCAAGGCTCTGAGGAGGGCGGCTACATCACCCTGGAGCGGGCCATGCACGCCCCGGACAGCAAGTCCAGCTGCGTGGGCTGCCATAACGAAATGAAGCAGGATCCCACCTGCGCCGGCTGCCACACCGCCATGCCTCGCGGCGCCGAGCCCCCGGCTTCCAGTTGCGCCCTGTGTCACGTCAACCCGGACGTCCTCACCCAGCGTCCCGCCGGGCATCAGTCAACGGATTACGCGGACTACACCGAAATGCTCATTCCGGCCCAAGCCGACGGCAGACAGCCCGCCGGAGAGCCGGTGATCGTTCCCGAGGACAAGGAAGGCCGCGCCGCTCTGGCTCAACAACTCATCGACCAGCGTCCCAAGGAAGCCCTGCTCATCGCCGAGGAAGACATTCCAGACGTGGTCAAGATCGACGTCCTGGCCGACGAGTACCAGCCGGCGGAGCTGCCTCACCGTAAGATCGTCATGAGCATGATGGAGAGGATGAAGGACGACTCCCTGGCCACCACCTTTCACGCGACGCCGGTGACCATGTGTCAGGGCTGCCACCACAACAGCCCTCTCTCCAAGACCCCGCCGAGCTGCCAATCCTGCCACGACCAGCGGTCCCAGGAAGGACGTCTTGGCCGACCGGGACTTTTGGCCGCCTACCACATCCAGTGCATGTCCTGCCACGCGGAGATGGGCCTGGAAAAGCCGGCGGCCACGGACTGCGCCTCCTGCCACAAACAGAAAGAGAACTGACAGCTCGTAAGGAGAACCGACATATGAAACGCAGATCATTCCTCGGATTGATGGGCGCGGCCGGGGCCGGGCTGGCGGCTCCGGCCGTCGCTCCGGTCGCCGCCCGGGCCGCGGCCAAGGATTTCAGAGGCTATCACGACACCCCGGGCGTGCTGTTCGACGGGACGCGGTGCATCGGCTGCCGCAAGTGCGAATTAGCCTGCAACCAGGTCAACAACCTTCCCGAACCGGAAGTGCCCTTCGACAACCTGGAAATCCTGAACACCCGCCGACGCACGGACTCGGCCACCTTCACCGTGGTCAACAAGTTCGACACCCCAGGCGGTCCCGTGTATCGGAAGAACCAGTGCAACCACTGTCTGGAACCGGCCTGCGCCTCCTCGTGCTTTGTCAGCGCGTTCCAGAAAAAATCTGACAGCGCAGTGGACTACGACGAAACCGTCTGCGTCGGCTGCCGGTACTGCATGATCGCCTGCCCCTTTGAAATTCCGACCTACGAATACCACAAGGCCTTCACCCCCCGGGTGATGAAGTGCACGCTGTGCGGTCCGCAGATGCGCTCCGGCGAACTGCGCCTGCCGGGTTGCGTGCAGGCTTGTCCCATGGAGGCCATGATCTACGGCCCCCGCCACGAACTGATCAACCTGGCCCGCCGTCGATTCGCCGCCTTCCCGGGCCGCTATGTGGAGCAGATATACGGGGAGCATGAAATGGGCGGCACCAGCTGGATGTACATCTCCGGCGTGCCCTTCACCCAGGTCGGCTTGCGCGAGGACCTGGGCACCAAGTCCGCTCCGGAACTCACCGCCGGCGCCCTGGCCGCGGTCCCCGTGGTGGTGGGCGTCTGGCCCGTGCTGCTTGGCGGAATCTACGCCATCAACAAGCGCAAGGAAAAAATCGCGGCCCAGGAACAGCAAGAGGCCGTGGCCGCCGCCCTGGCCAAAGCCAAGGCCGAGGCCGAGGAAAATCTGACCACCTCCCTGAGCAAGGCCGAGGAAGCCGCCAACCGCCGCCTGGACAACGAGGTCAAGAAGGCCGTCAAGGAAGCCCTGGCCAAGAAGGAAGAAGAACTCAAAGCGGCTGACGCGACCAAAACGGACGAGGAGGAGGGCAAATGAGCACCGTGACCAATGACGACTTCAAGTCATATTTGACGCCATTCAATATCGTAACGGGCCTGATCATCATCGCGGGCCTGATCGTCACCGTGATCCGCTTCACCGGCGGGCTCGGGGCCGTGACCAACCTGGACGACAACTACCCCTGGGGCATCTGGATCAGCTTCGATCTGCTCTGCGGCGTCGCCCTGGCGGCCGGCGGCTACACCACTGCCGCGGCCTGCTACGTCTTCGGCATCAAAAAATACCATTCCGCGGTTCGCCCCGCGGTTCTGACCGCCTTCCTGGGCTACGCCCTGGTGGTCCTGGCCCTGCACTACGACGTTGGTCGCCCCTGGCGGCTGCCCTACCCGATCTTCGTCCAGCAGGGCACGACATCCCTGCTCTTCGAAGTAGGTCTGTGCGTGTTCCTGTACCTGACCGTCCTGTTCATGGAGTTCCTGCCCACCCTGTTCGAATGGACCGGGTGGCGGAAGCTGCGGGACGCCCTGGTCAAAATGACCCTGGTGCTGGTCATCTTCGGCGTGGTCCTCTCCACGCTGCACCAGTCCTCGTTGGGAGCTTTGTACACTATCGCCCCGTCCAAGCTGCATCCCTTGTGGTACTCGGCTTATCTCCCGGTTTTCTTCTTCGTCTCCAGCATCGCGGCCGGGTTGTCCATGGTCATTTTTGAAGGTTCACTGTCCCACAAGTACCTGCACCGGATGATGGACGACGAATACAACAGGAACCACAACGACGTCGTCCTCGGCTTTGCCAAGGGCTGTTCCTGGGTTCTGTTCGGCTACTTTGCTCTGAAGATGATCGGGCTGACCTACGACAACAATTGGAACTACCTGGCCAGCGGCTTCGGCGCGTGGTTCCTGGTGGAAATGCTCTGTTTCGTGGCCCTGCCGGCCTTCCTGTACGCCGTGGGCGCACGGGACAAGAACTTCGCCCTGATCAAATGGACGGCGATCCTGACCGTTCTGGGCATCGTTTTGAACCGGTTCAACGTTTCCCTGGTCGCGTTCAACTACCACCTGCCCTCGGAAGACAAGTACTTCCCCCACATCATGGAAATCATCATCTCCGTGTTCATCGTCACCGTGGGTGTGGTCGTGTTCCGATTCGTGTCCACCAGGATGCCCGTCTTCTTCGAGCACCCTGACTACAAAGGTCAACACTGAGCATAAGGGAGGCTATACCAATGGAATTCAACTCGATGCACGAGTTCTTTTTGCATACCAAGACCATGACCTACCTGCTCATGGGCGGAATACTGATCGGCGCCGTACTCTGGTGGCAGTTTTTGATGGGCGAAAAGAAGCCCATCGACAACCCACACCGGACCGGTGAGGGACATGACAATGGCCATGGTCATTAGCAAAGCGGCGAAGCGGCGGAGCGGATATCCGGTACGAGAACGTGCCGGATACCTCCGAAACGAGCCCAATTGCTCATGATCCCAACCCTCTGGATCGACGGACGAAACACTGTCCGACTTGCAACAACATAAGTGATGCTCGAGGAGACGCATATGTATAATTTCTTGACTGGACCCATGGTCTGGATCACGTTTCTGGTCGTGGTCGTTGGATTGACGTACCATGTGGTGACGTACATCCGCGGCCTGGACTGGCGACTGGACCGCGTGGGCTATCGGCCCAACATGCAGCACGGCCTGAAAGGGGCCGCCAGATCCATCTTTTTCTGGATCCTGCCCTGGGGCTCCCACGGTTGGCGGGCCAAGCCGCTGTTCACCCTGCTCTTTTTCAGCTTTCACGTCGGCCTGCTGTTCACGCCGATTTTTCTCGAAGCGCACAACATCATGCTCAAGGACAGCTGGGGCATCCGCCTGCCGGGCATTTCCGCCGGCCTGGCCGACTTCCTGTCCTGGGTCGTGGTCATCGGCGGCATCTTCCTGATCCTGCGCCGGATCGCCTATCCCGAGGTCAGGATTCTCACCTCGGCCTACGACTATATGCTGATCGTCATTGCCGTGTCCCCCTTCCTGACCGGCCTGATCGCCCGATACAACGTGGGCAACTACGACTTCTGGCTGCTCATCCACGTCATTACCGGCCACGTCTGGCTGCTCAGCCTGGTCTTCACCAAGCTGAACCACGTGGTCCTCTTCTTCCTGTCCCGCGCGCAACTGGGAATGGACTACGGCATCAAGCGCGGCGGGATGAAAGGCACCCAGATGACCTGGTAGGCCTCTGGGAAACACAAGCTCAACGAGAGGGAGAATACAATGCCCGAAGGAATTCTTTGCAACAAGCAGCCCATTGTCACGGACGAGCAGCTCAAGCTGACGCTCAATGACAAGAGCGGCAGGCAATACTACGCGGAAATGGAACAACTGGACGTGGACACGGACAAGCTCTGGTCCACGATCCAAAATACCATGAAATCCCGTTTGAAAACATGGCTGAATATCTGCGCCAAATGCGGCTTGTGCGCTGACAGCTGTTTTTTGTACGAAGTCAACAACAGGGACCCTCGCCAGGTTCCCTCAGCCAAAATCCACGCCACCCTGGGTGAAATTGTCAAGCGCAAGGGCAAAGTGGACAACGCCTTCATGCGCAAATGCATGGACATCGCCTGGAGTTGGTGTACCTGCTGCAATCGTTGCGGCCAGTTTTGCCCCCACGGCATCGACATGGGCGTGATGTTCTCCTACCTGCGCGGCCTGCTCTTCTCCCAGGGATTCGTGCCTTGGGAACTGAAAATCGGTTCCGGGATGCACCGGGTGTACAAGGCCCAAATGGACGTGACCACCGAAGACTGGGTGGACACCTGCGAATGGATGGCCGACGAAAACTCCGAGGAGTGGCCGGGTCTGGAAATTCCCATGGACAAGGAAGACGCGGACATCATGTACACCATCAATGCCCGCGAGGCCAAACACTATCCGGAAGACATCGCCGAGGCGGCCATCCTGTTCCACGTGGCCGGCGAGAACTGGACCATGCCCTCCGAGGGCTGGGAACAGACCTCCTTGACCCTCTTCGCCGGCGATTGGGAAGGGTGCAAGCAACAAGTTCTTCATGTCTATGACGCCATCGAACGGCTGCGCCCCAAGCGGGTCGTGGGCACGGAATGCGGCCACGCCCACCGGGCCACGGTCATCGAAGGGCCCTATTGGGCCGGTCGGGAAGACGGCCAGCCGCCCAGGCCGTATATCCACTACGTTGAGTGGCTGGCCGAGATGTTGCGCACCGGCCGGATCAAGATCGACCCGACCAAACGGATCAAGGAACCGGTCACCCTGCAGGATTCCTGCAACTATGTCCGCAACCAGGGCCTGAAGAACATCACCCGGGAAATCATGAGTTATATCGTGGAACCGGGATATTTCGTGGAAATGGCCCCGAACAAGGAATACAACTATTGTTGCGGCGGCGGCGGCGGATTCAACGGTATCGGCAAGTATCGCCCCCAGCGAAACCTTGCTCTGCTAAAAAAGAGAGAGCAGATTATAGCCACGGGGTGCAAGCTCGTGATCGCACCCTGCCACAACTGCTGGGACGCCATCCGCGACCTGGAAGAAGAGTATCCCATGGGCCTGCGATGGTCCTTCCTCAAGCCGTTGGTGATCAAGATGATGATCGTCCCGGATCACCTCAAGCCCCAGGACGAGGAAGGCGAAGAGGGATAGACTCCGCATTGTCGCACCAACAGTCAGCACATACGAGGTAACTCATGAAGAAAAAGATTCTTTTGGCGACCACAGGCTCTCCGGCAAGTTTCGGGGCCGCGCGGGTGGCCTTTGAGATGGCTAGGCGCTACGATGCGGAACTGCTGCTCTTTCACGTCGCCGGCGTACCGAAAAAAGGCTTTTCCTACCAGGAGGTCAACGACGTCCGCTCCCAGGAAACCGTTCAGGTCGACGACGACTACATGGCCTGGGTTGAGGAAGAACTGAAGAACACCTACGCCAAGCAGCTTGAGGAATGCAAGAACTCGCGCATCATCCTGGCCACGGGCCTGCCACACCGGGAAATCCTCCGGGCGGCCCGCGACGAGGACGTGGACATGATCATCATGGGGGCGCACTCCGGGGACTCCAGCGCCGTGTATTCCAAGGGCTATCCCGGCAGCACCCTGCAGCGGGTGGCCAAGGCCGCCAAATGTCCGGTAATGACCGTACATCGCGAGTCCGCGTCGTATATGGGCGGCTTCTCCCATATCGTCTTCGCCACGGACTTCTCCAAGCAGTCGGAAAGCGCCTTCAAGTACGCCCTGTCCATGGCCAAGGAGTTCGACTGCGAACTGACCCTGTTCCACGCTCTGGACATCACCAGCAAGGTCTTGGCTCAGAGCGACATTGAGGACAAACTGATCACGCTTCGCAAACGCCTGCGGGACGTGTACGTTCCCAAGATGGGCGATTTCAAGAATTTTGAAGTCGACGTCTGGGAAGGCAATCCTTACGTGGAAATCGTCAAGATCGCCCGAGAACGCATGGCCGACCTGATTGTCCTGGCCCACCACACCACGGAGCTGGACCCGGAACTGGCCAGCATGGGATCGACACTGGAGCAGGTGATTCTGCGGGCCAACTGCCCGGTGGTCAGCGTGAACAGGCCGGACAAAGTCTAGAAGTATTGCGAGCATAGCGTCCGCCGCCCGATGTCTCCGAACCCGGGTGGTGGAATTGTAGGGCGTTGCGTGTGAAACGGGAAACCCTCGCATGCATGCCGGGCTCTCGTTGATTTCGGCAACCTCAAGGATTGGAAGTTCATTCCGAATCTCACCAGGAGGTGTACTGTGGCGAAGAAAATCATGGTCGTCGACGACGACAAGGAAATCACCTCGTACCTGACCCAGTTGTTCAAGGACAACGGTTATGAAACCGTGGAAGCCAACGACGGCTCCGAAGCTCACGATATCGTGGCCAAGGAAAAGCCGGACCTGATCACCCTTGATCTGGAAATGCCCAATGAATGGGGTCCGCGCTTTTACCGCAAGCTGACCCAGAACCCGGACCTGAAGAAAATCCCGATCATCGTAATCAGCGGCCTGCCGTCCAACCAGTATGCGATCCAAAAAGCCGTCGCCAGCCTGACCAAGCCATTCGACCGCGACGAACTGTTGAAGATCGTCAAGCAGACCATCGGCTGAGCCGGCCCCTCGAATATCCGTCCACCCTTATCCCGCTCGCGGGGCAAGGGTGGACGTTTTCACTTTCTTCGCTTTCCAATACCGCCCGCCTATCATCCACGGGGTGTTTTTTCGCCATGCGTGGATTGCCTTTTCCGTCCGTCCCTTTTACTCCTTTTTTTCCACCACTGGAGCTGTTCAGCACATTCCGTGCGTGGTCTCATTCCGATTCCGGATCCCTGTCTTCACGGGCATGACTGACTCGGAAACAAAAGGGGCGGTATGGCAAGAAAAAGCCGCCCTTTTAGCCTGGGATGCGCTGCATGGCCCGCTTTACGTCTTCATCTTCATAATGGAGCAAACATGATCACGGACAAGAAATTACTGCTCGTCGACGACGAGGAGGGAATCAGACGGTTTCTGGGACTGACCCTGGAAGACATGGGGTACGAGGTCAAAACCGCCGAGAACGGAAGCATCGCTCTGGACGTAATGCAAGATTTTCAACCGTCCATCGTGCTTACCGACATCAAGATGCCGGTCATGGACGGGATCGAGTTAATGCGGCGGGTCAAAAAAGATTACCCCGACGTGGAAGTGGTGATCATCACCGGCCACGGTGATCTGGAGCTGGCCATCGAGGCCCTGAAACACGAAGCCGCTGACTTTATCACCAAGCCCATCAACGACGACGTGCTGGAAATCTCCCTGAACCGCGTTCGGGAGAAAATCGTGATGAAACGCCAGCTACGGAACTACACGGAGAACCTCGAACGGCTCGTGGAAGAAAAAACCCAGCGCATCGTCAAGCTGGAACGCCAGACCGCCGCCGGCCAGATGGTGGAAAAATTCAGTGATTTTTTATCCGGAATCACCACCGAGGTGGAGAACCGAACCGGGCTCTTCAACGAACTGCCCTGCCTCGTTTCCCTGCACAACAAGGATCTGCGGGTCGTGGCCTGCAACAGCCTGTTCAGGGAGCGCATCGGCGATTGCAACGGCATGAACACGCCCCAGATGTACGCCCAGGAGGCCTTTGCCGAATCCGAATGCCCCGTCCAGGCGACCTTCCTGTCGGGAAACGGTCAACGCCTCAAGGCAACGCTGGCCGGAAAGGACGGAACGCCGATCCCGGTCACGGCGCATACCTCCCCGGTCCTGGACAAGGGCGGGGAGGTCGGGCTGGTCCTGAGCATTGCCGTGGACATGACGGAACTCAGCCGCCTCCGGGACGAACTGCTGGCCACCCAGCGCAAATACCAGCGCCTTTTCGACGAGGTGCCCTGCTACATTACGGTGCAGAACACGGACTTCACCGTGGCGGAGACCAACCGCCGTTTCAAGGAAAAGTTCAACGAGGCCGAGGGGTTGCTGTGTTATCAAGAAAAAAAGGGCCGCGAAGCGCCCTGCGCGGACTGCCTGATGCAGCAAACGCTCCAGGACGGTGAGTCGCATCAGATGGAAACCGTGGTCACCACCAAGGACGGCGAACAGCTCAACGTGCTGGCGATTTCCTCACCCATTCGCAACGCCCAGGGTGATATTCATCAGGTCATTGAAATGTACACGGACATCACCGAAATTCGCCGCCTCCAGGACCATCTGACCTCCCTGGGCATCATGCTCGGCTCCATGTCCCACGGGGTCAAAGGGCTGCTCACGGCTTTGGACGGCGGCATGTACCGCCTGGAATCCGGACTGAAAAACGACCAGCCCGACCAGATCGCGGACGCCATGAACACCCTGAAGAACATCATCGGCAAGGTCCGCAAGCTGGTGCTGGATATCCTGTACTACGCCAAGTCCAGGGATCTGGATGTCCAAGAACTCGACGCGGCGAAATTCCTGGCCGACACGGCCGCACTGATCCGCCTGCGAGCGGACAAGGCCGACGTTCGGTTCGCCTTTCATGCCGAAAAAAAACTCGGCACCTTTGAGATCGACGCCGCCGCCCTGTCCGCAGCCCTGGTCAATTTCCTGGAAAACGCGGTGGATGCCTGCGAGGGAGTTGAAGACGAGCAACGCCAGGTCGAGTTTTCAGCCTCGGGAACCCCGGATCACGTCGTCATCACGGTCAAGGACCATGGCCAGGGCATGGACAAGGAAACCCGCGACAAAATCTTCACCCTCTTCTTCTCTTCCAAGGGCAGCAAGGGTACCGGCCTGGGCCTGTTTATCTCCAACCAGACCATCGAAAAACACGGCGGCTCCATCACCGTGGAATCCGAACCCGGCAAAGGCAGCATCTTCACCATCACCCTGCCTCGAAAACAACCGGCGATTTGTCCAAGTCGGCGGTCACCTGAGCAGCAAGAACCCGACGCTGAATAGCTTTAGCGAGGGGGCGGTATCATTGCCTTCCGTCCACTCCCCCCTTATTCATTCCAGCGAGTGAATTCGGGAGCTATGGCCCAACGTCTTGCTTTCTTGGCCTTTGTTGACCATGTCCTCTTGAATCGGTCTCTGAGCAAACAGATTCGACAACCTTTGAAATCCGCCAGAAATACAGCACCCAAGGCGAAAAAAAAGCCCACTTTCCATCCCAAGGCGTATTATAAGCCCAGATTTCGTCCAGATTACCTCCTTCTCTCTCTATCCACCTGAAACAACTACACCTCTCCATTTGGTACAGTTTGTGTTTAAGCCTCAGCATGCTCACCAAAACCCAAGCAAAGAACAGCACACAGGAGGTTGTCATGCCAAGAGGTGATGGAACCGGCCCCACGGGACAGGGCGCGATCAGGAATTGCCCTCAGGGCCAAGGTCAAGGACGAGGTCGTGGCGGTTGCCGCGGTCAGGGCGGCCAGGGGATGGGACGAGGTCAAGGAAGGAGTCAAAGGGGCACGCGCGGTCAGGAAGACGGCAGCACCGCTCCCGCGTCGGCACCCGTTTCGACCGACCCTGATACATCGACAAACCCAACCCCCATGCCCGACAATCGTCCCAAGCAACGACGCATGCGGCTACATCGTTGCTGGAACCTGCCATAGCCATTGAGAATGTTGGACCGAATCCGATTAACCGCATCCTTCAACCATTAGAGTCAGGAGTATGCGCATCATGAATGACCATGAATGCGAGACGTGTTCGGACAAGGACTGCGCCGGGCAGAGCGAGGAAGAAAAAGCTCTCCTGGCCAGCCTTGCCCGGATCAAAAACAAGATCGTCATCCTTTCCGGCAAGGCCGCGTGGACAAGAGCACCGTGGCCATGCGTTTCTGGGCAGGATCCCCCCTGTATCCGGAAGTGGTCCGCTCCGGAGACCAGCGCTTCGCCCTCCTGCGCATTCACCAGGAAGGCCCTACGGCCAAGGCTTTGCACCACATAATCAAGCCGATCCCGGCGATCTCAGAAGGCCGAATGACAAGAAATTAATCTAACGTGGGTATGCACTTGTTTCCGGTATACAGACACAACCAGCTGAAATCACATGATTTCTAGCCAGGCCAACGCTTGGGGTCTCAGTTTTCGAGAAAAAGTATCATTTTAGCTTGATAGCAAGTCATTGTGCGAAGTGACCCTTTGAATACCGGAGTCAAGTGCATACCCACGTAATCTAAAATTGTTCCGCCTCTCCTCGCTTGAACCCAGGCCGCATTGGGCGGTCTGGGTTTTCTAGCCCCTCGTCCCTTCAGAAGAACAACAAGCCCGAGACAAGACCTCCCTGAACCTGAACATACGCTCAAGCCGCGTCCTCCTCGGGATATTCCAGAACCAACCCGCTGCCCGTTTCCCGAACTGGAAGCCGTCCGGCCAGTGCGATCTTGGCCTCGAGGTCCGTACAATGGCAGGCATGCAAGGCCTCGAGTCCGACGTTGGCCAGGTAATTCGTGGTCTCTTTCAGACGCTCTCGTGAGGCGCCAAGCAGGTGCAACCCGCCGATGATGTCCACGATCCGGTTTACGCCGGTCAAGTCCATGGCCTGGGCCGCGATATTGCAAATACCGCTGTGCGAGCAGCCCGTGATCAGCACCAAGCCCTTGGCGGAACGAAACGCCAGGGCCGTATCGTCCAAGAGGGCATCCGGTTGCGGTCCCTCGTGCGTCCTGTGCATCCTCTCTTTCGACTCAACAAGTTCAAAAGCAAACCGTCGGGGGATCTCGCCCAGGTAGACGAGCCCCCCGCCCAGCTGCATGGGGCGGCTGCGCAGATTCAGGTAAAAGTGGCAACCGAGGCGCTCAACATCCATTAATGATCCAATTTCCGGCAGATGATCGCGGTACTTGCCATGCAGGGCCAAAGGATGGGCCAGCAATTCGGTCTCCGGAACCGTGCGCCGCATGATTGCCGCCTCGGTGCGTAAGCGGATCAACTCGGTCAGGCCCCAGGAATGATCCAGGTGACCGTGAGACAACACCACCCTGTCCAAATGCAGCAGATCCTGACCCAACTTGGCGGCGTTGCGCAAAAAGACATCCGAGTATCCGGCATCCAGCAGGGTCCGTCGCCCCTCATGCTCCAACAGAATGCTCAAGCCCGGCTCACCCAGGAGATAACGGTCCGTCAGGGTGTTATTGTCCACAAGGACTGTGACGCGCATGCCTTTTCAACCCTCTTCAGCCGGAATCGGCTCCAACGGTTCACTCGTTGAGAAATGATCAGCTTCTGCCGCAGCAGGAACCAGGCGTACAGCCCTTCTGGCCGGGCCGCTCTCCGCAGCATCCGTGATCTTTCGAGCCAGGAACGGCCTGCCGGACGGAACCAACGCCGGAGGCAGGGACAGAAAGCACTTTTGTCGCCTCTTTCGCCCCGCAAAACGGACATCCCGGTTGCGGCTGACTCCCGATCTGGATGGCCTCGAACAGCTTCCCGCAAGAAGCGCAGGTGTATTCGTGAATGGGCATGGAAACTCTCGGGTTCAGGGTTCAGGATCATGAAGAGGCAGCTACGCCCGCGGCTCCCATGAACCGATTTATTCGTCGAGCCAAGGCCACTCCGTCCTCAAAGCCGGGTTCCACCGGCAACGGAGCGAAAATCCCCAGGCCTTCGCCGACCTCGTGAAAGGATTCGTCGTCCAGGTCGGTGATCACGATGCAATTCACCGCCACGTTCACCGACATCAACTTACGCACCAGATCCAAAGTCTCGCCTTCGGGCAGGCCTTGGTCCAGGATCAGGAATCCCGGCGGCATGACCTTCACCGCGGCCAGGACATTGGTCCAGTTGTGGGTGAACAGCAACTCCACATTTTCCACCTCTTGTCGCAGCGCGTCGCAAAAGCGAGCGAATATATCCTCTGAACGATTGGTGGCTATCAGTATCTGCATGCGTCTCCTCCCTTGACCCCGATACTTCGCGACAAGGCGATTCAAGAGTACCTCATGGAAAAGATGATCCGACGCTTCTCGTGCGCAGAACGACACGGGGAGACGTCGGATTATCCACGTGGCAATGTGGAAGATCGGTTAACTGAGTGTTGAAAAAGTCCTTATCCGGAAGTCCTTTCAAAAACCCCAAGTGCAAGGGGCAAGAAAAAGCTATCCGGACACGTCCTGTGTCCGGCCCCTACGGGCTGTGGCTTCGCCACATTATCGATTTGCCATCCTGGCAATCGAATCAAGGTCGAAGCGTAGTTATTAATACGTGAGAGTTTGAACTTTTTGCAGCGACGCAGCAATTGGGAGTTTTTCAACGGACTGCTAATGTTGTGCTCCCCCGCCGCACGTATTCTCGGTGCTGAAAGTCGGCAGGGAATCCATCAGAAAAGCTTGCACCGCGTGGCCAACGGAAGGTGCACCGGCTCCGTGGACGACCCGCACTCCAGCCTGTTGGAATCCCATTAGCGGACGCAGCCCCATCCCACCGGCAATGAGCACCTTCACGCCGTTGCGGGCCAGGTGGTTGACCGGGGCCATGCACCCACCCTGCTGGTGAGGAACATTGGGCAGTGTGCGCACGTCCACGATCTCCCCGTTTTTGGCTTCCACGATGGTGTACAGATCGCAATGGCCGAAATGCATTCCGACGGCGGCATCCAGGCCGCCGGGGGTTTCGGACGGGACGGCGATAATCAACGTGTCCATGGTGACATCTCCTTATTCATATCGAAGCGGTTAGCAATTTTAAATCCAATATGTTGCGTTGCAACAGTCAAGCGAGACGCAACGGCCCAACGGGATACGCGACAATCTTTGCCCATATCCCACGCAATTCGTCGCCAAAGGGAGAGGCCGGCATTTCCGTGATGCACTTGCCCAGAATCATGGCCTTGGTCATCTGCTCATCGTAGGGCAGCATGCCCAACAGGCCATGCCCCTTTTCGCGGCAGTACGCGCCGATCTCCCGGCTGTTCTCGGGATTCAGGTCAAACTTATTCACGATTACAGCCACGGGGATGCGGAAATGGAGGCACAGGTCGGCCACACGCTCCAGGTCGTGCCGTCCGGACGGGGTCGGCTCAGTGACCACCACCGCCAGATTCGCCCCGGAAAGCGAGCTGATGACCGGACACCCGATTCCCGGCGTTCCGTCGCACAGGATCAAGGACAATCCCTGTTTTTTCGCATGCTGTCGGGCCTCCTTCTTAAGCAGGGCCACGAGCCGTCCGGAATTTTCTTCCCCTGGAAACAACTGTGCATGGATCATCGGCCCGAAACGCATGGTCGAGGAAAACCACTGTCCACAATGCTTTTCCACAAAATCCACGGCCTGATCCGGACAGAAATGGACACAGACCTTGCAGCCTTCGCACCGCAGGGAGTCGACCACATACCTCCCCTGGTCTTCGCGCACGGCCCCGAAGCGGCAGAGCTCGGCGCATACCCCACATTTCGTGCATCGCTCTTGATCGATGACTGCTTCGTGCCCGGAGCGAAACGCATGCTCTTCCTCGACAACCGGGGCCAACAACATGTGCAGGTCCGGCGCGTCCACATCCAGGTCGCAGACCATGGCGTTGTCCGCCAAATGCGCGAACGCCGCCGTGATGCTGGTCTTGCCCGTGCCGCCCTTGCCGCTGATCACAACGATTTCACGCACGGCCCACCTCCTGGGATGCACTGACAGCGGCCCGCATGCGCTCTTTCAACTCCTGAAAAAGCCCTCTCAGTTCAGGCAGCTCCCTGGCGACGATCTCCCCCCGCGAATAGGCTTTGCCCGCGAGGATGCTGTTGGGAATGTGGGCCCAGATCGGAATGCCGGCGGCCCGGCAGTAATCGTCCACGCCTTGGTCCCCGATCCCGACCCGGTTGATCACCGCGCCCATGGGTTTGTTCAGCCCGGAAAAGGCCTCCACGGCCAGACGAAAATCATACAGGCCGAAGGGCGTTGGCTCGGTGACCAGCAGGATCGCGTCGGCGTCCATCACGGCATGCATCGCCGGACAACTCACCCCCGGAGGGGCGTCAATGAGCACGTCGCTCTGTACGCCGCCCTGTGCGCCGCCCTCTACGCCTTCAGGCACCCCAGCTTGACTCATATGCTCCATTACCCGCTGCTTGACCTGCTGCATCAGTGGCGGACTCATGGCTTCCCCCACCCGCAACCGGCCCATCACAAAACGTCCGAACTCCGTTTGGCCCTCAACGATCCGGCCCAGCTCCCGTCCGCCCGGACTGAGAGCGCCCTCGGGACAGATTCTCAGACACCCGCCGCAACCGTGGCACATTTCCGGATAGAACAGCATGGTTTTGCCCATGATTGCCAAGGCCTTGTATTGGCAAAACGTAGCGCACTCGCCGCACAGGGTGCACGTGTCCGGATTATGGACCGGAACCTCCAGCATGGCCGCTGACTCTCTCGTTATTTCGGGATTCAGGAAAAGGTGCAGATTCGGTTCTTCCACGTCCAGATCCACGAGAGTCAGCGGTCCCTCCCAGATGGCGGCCAGGGAGGCGGTGACCGTGGTTTTTCCCGTCCCCCCCTTGCCGCTGGCAACAGCGAAGATCACCGCCGCGCTCCTTGGCCGCTCCCTTGGCCACTGCCTCGACCTGTCCCGCCATGCGCCTGGGCGTTGGGCGCATCGGCCACGGTCAGTTCGCCGCGCTTGAACCGTTCCACGGCCTGCCCCACGGTTACGCCCTCCACATTTTGGATGATCTGGATTCCCGCGGCGGACAGAGCTTGAAAGGCTTTGGGCCCGACAAACCCACTGATCACCAATTCCACGTCGGCGTTGGCAAGATTTTGCGCCGCCTGGATCCCCGCGCCTTGGGCCATGACCTGGGACGCGCCATTGTCGATGTAGCTGGAGGCGTCTCCGGCCGCCGGGTCCACGATGACGAAGCCCGCCGCCCTGCCGAACCGTGGATCCACCATGTCGTCCAGGCGCGGGCCCTCACTGGAAACAGCAATCCGTTTCATTTTCATTTTACAAGCTCCTTTTGTAGTTCGTCGCCGTCCCCGCCGTGCGGCACAGTCAAGCCGTCCAAGGCCGGGCATTTTGAAAGACCGAATACGGCCCGAAAACCAGGCTTGCGCCACCTCATCCGTCCTGCCGCGAATCCACGGCTCCACCTGGACCCCGGCAAAAATAAGGACTTCCCTGTCCGGACAGGCCAATCCGCCGCAGAGCAACCACTCAACTTCCAGTTGCACCAAGGTCCGCGCAAAACCTATCATTCCAAGGTCTCGCACCGTACTCGGCAACACGTGGGTTTTCGGCTCCCGGTTCGGCACCGAATGAATCTGTTCCGGAGTGCCGCGCATCACCGCTTCAGGCTGTTCCTGATAGAGGTGAAGCGATGTGGCCGTATCCAGCAATGTTGCGATACGGTTTCCGTAGCAGGCCAAACACACTCGCATCGCCGATTCTCCGAAATGCTTCGGGGGGGAAGAAAATCGGTAACTACTCAGTACATTTTGTGTCCGATCTTGCTCCGGCAATCGGTGTCGGGGTCGGTATCGGAGTCGGTATCGAAACAGGAAGAATTTAGAACGCATCCCAGCGTTTTCGATCCCGATCCCGATTCCGATTCCGATTTCGGCAACAGAATGACGCTGTGCGGAGTAGTTACGAAAATCGCACCATTTATTCCTTCACTTGGCATATTGCATGCCAAGCAAAAATAATCATTCGTTCCAGCCTGTAAGACGAAATCAGACGAACTGGCGCAAAGCGATGGACGTATAATTCGCCCGAATCACGGCGTGAAAAGAAGTTGGACGCCGGGCTCAAGGTTCCGAACCCGGCACGACGGAAAATGAGGAAAGGGAGGATATAACAGGGAGAGGTCGAGGTGAATCTCCAAATATTGTATCTACTCAGCGAATTTTGCGTCCGATCTTGCTCCGGCAGGGTCGGTATCGGAATCGGTATCGGTATCGGAACAGGAATAAATCAGAACATATCCCAGCGTTTTCGATCCCGATCCCGATCCCGATTCCGACCCCGGCAACAGAATGACTCTGTGCCGAGTAGTTACGAATAAAAAACCTGGATTCCCTCCTTCGCGGGAATCCAGGCCATGGTTACCTCATTTTCTTTTAACGGTTACGAAATTCAATCGTCACCGACGCAGCAACCGCCGCAGGGTATCCTTGGACACCTCCAGCTCGCGGCAGGCGGCCATGACCCGGCCGTTGTTGCGGGCCAGCGCCTGGGCCGCGGCCTGCTGTTTGATTTCATCCATGGTGCCGCGCAAGGCCATGGTCGGCGTGGCCGGAGTGTCGGGGCACAGACCATCGGGCAGATGCTCCGGCTTGATCAAGCCGCCGGGACAAAGGATGAACGCGTATTCAATGATGTTTTCCAACTCCCGGACATTGCCCGGGAACGAATGACGCACCAGCAGACGCATCACTTCTTCCGTCACTCCCTGAATGTCCTTGCCGGTCAATACGTTCTGGCGCTTAACCACATGCCGGACCAGCAGCGGGACGTCCTCCGGTCGCTCCCGCAAGGGCGGCAGGACCAGGCGAACCACGTTCAAACGGTAATAAAGATCCCCCCGGAACTCCTGGCGGGCGACCATATTCTCGAGATCCTTGTTGGTGGCCGCGACGACCCGGACGTTCACCGGCACGCCGCGTACCGCGCCCAAAGGCTCAACCACCTTTTCCTGCAAGACGCGCAAAATCTTGACCTGCAGGGCCAGGGGCATGTCGCCGATTTCGTCGAGAAACAGCGTCCCGCCGTCGGCAGCCTGGAACCTGCCCGGCTTGTCCCGCTTGGCGTCCGTAAAAGCCCCGGCCTTGTGGCCGAACAGTTCGCTTTCCAGCAACTGCTCCGGCAGGGCCCCGCAATTCACGGCCACGAACGGTTTGCCGTTGCGGCCGCTCAGATTGTGGATCGCCCGGGCCACCAACTCCTTGCCCGTTCCCGACTCGCCGAGCAAGAGCACCGTGGATCCGCTGGTCGCGATCTGAGGCAGGATGCTCAAGGTCCGCTGAAACACCGGGCTTCTGCTGATGATATCCTCCACCCGGTACAACCCGTCCAGCTTCTTCTGAATCTGACGCAGCGCCGAAAGGTCGCGAAACGTCTCCACTCCGCCCACGATTTTGCCGCGCCGGTCCCGCAACGGAGCGGCGTTGATGCTGATGGGCACCCTGGTTCCATCGCTGCGCACAAAATACACCGACCGATTGGCACGGCTTTCCCCGGCTTCCAGAGAGGCCTTCAGGGCACAGACTCCGTCGCAGATGCTGGAGCGAAAGACTTCCCAGCACTTCCGCCCCAAGGCCTCGTCCTTCAACACACCGGTGATGGCGCAAGCCGCTCGGTTGAAAAAGGTGATGTTCCAGTCCTTGTCCACGGTGAACACCCCGTCGGCCAAGCTGTCCATGATATGTTCACAGGAAATGTCGCGCGGAAAATGCATAGCCGCCTCACTTGATGATCAACCTTCTCCCATCGGGAGAATATTACGCCCGGCCAAATTTAGCGGGCAAATTTTACGCCCAGACCATTTCTATACAAGACCTCAACGATGTCAACCCATTCAAATACAGATAACTTTTCGACGGCATGAAAGCTGCTTATGCACGGTCAGTGGGATGCCACCCCAAGGAGGTCGTGTATGCCGAACCAAGATGGAACAGGCCCCATGGGCCAAGGTAGAAACGGCAAGGCTCGTGGACCATGCCGCCAAGGCGAACAAGAAACCGGCCGACACGGTTGCGGACCCAAGAGAGGACGTTTTTCAGGCGGCTGCCCCGTGGCCCTTCGAGCACGTCTTCGGGCACGTCGTCCAAACCTGCTGAATGAACCCTCGGCTCGAGGCAAGACCAACGGCTCCGAGCCGGAAAGATAAACCGCCTCAAACGTCGACGCAAATACTGTGAACAGTTCCACGGGAGGCGCAAATGTTTAAGCTGGTACTCCTGGCCCTGTCGGACAAGGCCGACGGTACGTCCGCCCTCAGGTTGGCGGCAGCGGTGGCGGCCCGACACAAGTCGGGCTTTACGGTCCAACATGTCAGCGCTCCTCATGAGCGTGAGCAAAGTTGCGTGCTCCAGCTTTCCGATGAGCGGGAACTCTCGGCCCGACGGGCCGAAATCGAGGCATTCTGCCGGGCGAACATGCCCGAGAGATTGACGGCGGACGTGATGCTCGGCTCCGGCTTTGTCCATGTGGAGGTTCTCAAGACCATCCGCCTCATGGAGCCGGACCTCGTGGTCATCGGCGACCAGGGCGACGCCGAGCACTGCAGACGGGAGCTTTCCGCCTCGACCATGGACACCGCTCTGCTCATCGCCTGGGAAGCCGCCTGTCCGGTGCTCGTTCTTCCGCCGGGAATGCCGACGGCTTCGAATCGATCCTTGTCTGGAACGTTCCGCCGCATCGTCGCCGCGACCGACCTTCGGGATGGGAAACAGGACGCCCTGACCATGGCGGCGAGCATCATTGAGGCGGATGCCGGAACCCTGTTCGCGTTCCATGCCCTGCCGCTGGACGACGCCGCGCCCGACCGGGCCGTCCTGGCCAACGCACTGCACCAAGCCGCAAACCGGTTGGCTTATCTTGGCCGAAATCTGGGCCTGCCCGCTGAAACGGAATTCGTCGTTCGCGAGGGCGATCCGTCCGTGGAAATCCTGAAGTACGCTCGGGAAAACGAGGCCGACCTGATCGTCCTGGCTTCGGACTGTTACGCCGGCCCCCAGGACTCTTCCCAAAAGAAACCCGATACCTCGTCCCAAGTCATCGCCGGAGCGCGTTGCCCGGTGATGCTCGTTGGTCCGGACGCACCGGCCGCTCATTTTCGAAAACCACGTCAGACTGGGAGGAAGGCGTAAGCCATGCCACAACACATCGTCATCATCGGGGCTGTGGCCTTGGGCTCCAAAGCCGCCGCCCGCTTCAAGCGCCTGGAACCGGAAAGCCGGGTCACGCTCGTGGATCGAGACAAACGCATCGCCTACAGCGGCTGCGGCATCCCCTTCTATGTTTCCGGCGAGGTCAACGACGTCCCGGAACTGGAAAGTACGTCATTTCATGTCCTTCGGGACACTGAATATTTCCGAAAAAGCAAAGGCGTAGACGTGCGCACCGAAACAGAGGCCGTGGCCATAGACCGCGAGGCCAAGACCGTGACGCTTGCCCACGTACCCACGGGACGCCGCGAGGTGCTGGCCTACGATCAGCTGGTGCTGGCCACGGGCAGCATACCGGTGGTTCCGCCCTTCCCGGGAAGAGAACTGGCCGGCGTGCATACCGTGCACAACCTGGACTCCGCCGAAAGCATCCGCACCCTCGTTTCCAGCGGGAGCGTGAAGCGGGCCGTGGTGGTGGGCGCGGGATTCATCGGCCTGGAAATGGCCGTGGCCCTGGTCGATCTCTGGGGGGTGGAGACCACGGTCATCGAACTCCGGGAGCAGATCCTGCCCGGCGTGATCGGGGGCAATTTGTCCCTCACGGCCCTGCGGCACATGCGGGACAAGGGCGTACGGTTCCAACTGGGCGACCAGGTACTCAGCCTGGAGGGCGACGACCAGGGCCGGGTAACCCGTGTACGCACCAAAGACGACGAGATCCCGGCGGACCTGGTCATCGTTGCCGTGGGCGTTCGACCCAATACGGAACTGGCCCGTGCCTCGGGTTTGGCCGTCTCTGAGCGCGGTGGAATCACGGTGGACGAGTACCTGCGGACTTCCGATCCGCACATCTACGCCGGAGGAGACTGCGTGGAACTGCGCCACCTGCTGACCAACGCCAACGTCTTCCTGCCCATGGGCTCATTGGCCAATCGCCAAGGCCGGGTGATCGGCGACAACCTGGCCGGCGGCGCGACCCTTTTTTCCGGCGTGGTGGGCTCCTGGTGCGTCAAGCTGTTCGACCTCGCCGCCGCCGGAACCGGCCTGACATTGCAGGCCGCGCGGTCCGCGGGCTTCGATGCCCTGAGTGTCCACGTCAGTCAACTGGATCGGGCTCACTTCCACCCTGACAAAGGGGTGATGAACCTGGACTTGGTTGTGGAGCGCCAAACGGGTCGCGTCCTGGGAATGCAGGGAACGGCGGACAAAGGCGATGCCTTGGTGGGCAAGGTGAACGTGGTCGCCGGGTTGCTGCCTTCGGGCCTGAGGGTAGAGGCCTTGAGCAACTTGGAAGCGGCCTACTCTCCGCCATTTTCCGCCGCGCTGGATATTCTGAACGTGCTGGGCAACGCGGCGGAGAACATCCTCGCGGGACGGAACATGGCCATTCAAGCGGATGAGTTCGCGGCCCTCTGGAAGCAGCGAGAAAGAAACACGCATTTCTTCCTGGACTGCCGCGAACCATCCGACGCCAAGGAAGAAGCCCTGGCCCATCCTGAGCACTGGGTCAACATTCCCCAGGGAGATCTGGCCGAAAACCTGGACAAGCTGCCGCGAGACAAGGGCATCGTCGTCATCTGCGGCACCGGGGCGCGCTCCTATGAAGCGCTCATAACCCTGGGTCACGAAGGTTTTCAGAATGTGGTCAGCGTGGAAGGCGGCACAAGCGCCGTCAATGCCATGGGATTCAGCGTTTCCTGATCCAGAAGATCATGGTTTCGGGCATGACGCCGTCAAGGGAGATCAGTCGGATTTCCTTGGGGGGATTGCCCGAAACCTTTTTATGCGTTTCTTTACAGAAATTATTCCATTCACTTTCTATTCCTGCATTTTTCCTTTTCGCAACCATCAAACCCTTGACCATCCTCCTCTTGCAGCCCCCTGAAAGAGAAGTTTTCCGCCAGGTTATCAAAAGAGAACGTTCCGATTTCTCCCTCTTGCATTACTTTAGAAAGTATGTGTATTATGTCACAAACTAAAAAACACAAAAAAAGTGCGAGCAAATACGACAAATGCAGTCCAGATTGGATCATTCCATGTATAAATCCGCTCAAAAAGAACGTGGAAGAGAGAAAATAAGAGTAACTACTCAGTACATTTTGTGTCCGATCTTGCTCCGGCAATCGGTGTCGGGGTCGGTATCGGAGTCGGAATCGAAACAGGAAGAATTCAGCATCCCAGCGTTTCGATCCCGATTCCGATTCCGACCCCGGCAACAGAATTACTCTGTGCTGAGTAGTTACTGCGATTCCTCCTTAAAACAATGAATCAACAAATGCTACTGATTTTATCAACATTGCTTCGCGTCAAGGAATGTCCATGAAAATTCGAAGCATGTTCCAGAATTTGACGTTCAAGATGCTTCTCTCCGGCGGAGTAACGTTCTTCATTTGCGCCGGTCTCTGGACCGCGTTCAATATCGTCTACCTGCGCGACTTCATCCTGCGCAGCGTTAAATCCGACATCGTCATCCTTTCGGACACCATTCTTCTCGGCTTGGACTATGCCATGCTCCTGGACTCCGAGGACGATATCAAGCAGATCATCAACAACATCAGCCGCCAAGAAGACATCAAGGCCATCCGTCTCCTGGATAAGAAAGGTCGGATCGCTTATTCCAGTATAAGCGAAGAGGTCGGGACCTACCTGGACATGCGTGACGAGTCCTGTTGGACGTGCCATGCCCAGTCGCCGCCCCCGGCGACCATGAGCCAGGAGAAACGCAGCAGAATCATCGATGCCGATGAGGCGACCATCGTCGGCACCATCACTCCCGTTCCGAACAAGCCCGGGTGCTACGGACCGCCGTGCCACGTGCATTCCGAGGACGAGCAACTGCTCGGCCTGCTGGACATGGAGGTGAGCACGGAGATCAAAGGCACGAAACTGCGCGATTTTGAACGCGCCAACATGCTCATTTCCTTGCTGGTCTTTCTGGCAACCTTTCTGGTCTTGTTCCTGAACTACCACATCCTCATCTTCAAGCCCATCCGTCGGCTGATCAACGTGACCAGGGACATCTGCTCCGGAGAGGACTACACGGGCATCAACATCAAGCAGGCCGACGAAATCGGAGTCCTGGCCGACTCGTACAACACCATGTGCCGCAAGGTGGCGGAGAAGGAAACGCTCCTGGTCGCCCAGCGCGAGGAATATCGAAATCTTTTCCAGAATGTTCCCTGCCTGCTCAGCGTCGTGGACAAGGACTACAAAGTCATCCGCCACAACATGAAGTACGAGGATCACTTCGGCAGCAATATCAGAGATCGGCATTGCTTCGAGATCAACAAGGGCCGCACGGAGCGATGCACGGTCTGTCCCGTGGAAAAGACCTTTTTATACGATTCTCCCCATGTCAGTGAGGAAGTCGGGCTTTCCAAGGAAGGCAAAACCATCCACTGGATCGTCTATACGGCTCCGGTCAAGGACGCCGGGGGCAACACCGTGGCGGCCATGGAAATGATGCTGGATATCACGGCGCGCAAGGAACTCGAATTCAAACTGGCCGCCTCCGAGTTGTTCTACCATTCCATTTTCGAGGCCATCCCCAGTGCGCTGTTCGTTCTCAACGCCCAAAATCTGTCCATCATGAACTGCAACGACGCGGTCCTCAAAATGTACGGATACAAGCCCGAGGAATTATTGAGCAAGCCATTTACGTCGTTGTTCAAGGAAGAAGAGCGAGAGTATTGGACGCGGAACCTGCGAACCACCCATGAAATCAACCAGACATCGCAGCTCACCAAGGACGGTCGAAGCATCTTCGTCTCCATGCGCATTTCTTTGTCCACGTTCGAAGCCTACGAAGTGTTGATCGTCTCGTGCAGCGACATCACCAAGCGCCTGGAGGCGGAACAGCAGTTCATCCATGCCAGCAAAATGACCACCCTGGGCGAAATGGCCACCGGGGTGGCCCATGAACTCAACCAGCCGTTGACGATTCTCAAATCCATCAGCGGATTTTTGGCCAGAAAGGTCGGCAAGGGCCACGAGATCGACATGGCGATGTTGGAGGAGATATCCCAGAGCATCAGCACCCATGTGGATCGGGCGGGAAAAATCATCTCCCACATGCGCGAATTCGGCCGCAAGTCGGAACTCAAGACCATGCCCGTCCAGATCAACGACGTCATCAAGCGCGGATTCGAGTTCTTCAGCCAACAACTCAATGTTCGCAATATTTTCGTCGACTGGCGACTGCAAGAGGACCTGCCCCTGATCATCGCTGAACCGAATCGCCTGGAACAGGTCGTCATCAATCTTCTGGTCAACGCCCGGGACGCCATTGAAGAACGCTGGAACGGCAAGGACGTCAAAGCCGGCGACAAGACCATCACCATCGTCACCGACTCCACGGACGCCGTCGTGATCATCAAAATCTGCGACACGGGCTCGGGACTGCCGCAGAACATGAATGAAAAAATTTTCGAGCCGTTTTTCACGACCAAGGAGGTGGGCAAGGGTACGGGCCTGGGGCTTTCCATCTCCTACGGCATCATCCAGGACTACAATGGAACCATTGTCGCCGAGAACCGGAAAACCGGCGGCGCCTGCTTCACCATCACCTTTCCCGTGGCCGATGAAGAAAACTGTCTGTGGGTGGACGACCGGTGCGTCTGCTCTCGAGCGGAACTCAATGGAAGAGGAGATCTCCGACAAGAGGACAAGCCTGAAGACCGCAACAAGGAGGACCATGCCTGAAAACGCTTCGCAACGACCGACAAGAGGGAGACTCAGTGATGTGGCCCTCACCGGCCTTGGGCAACGTGCACCAGTCTGGAGACGACGGTGAACGTCATCAACAACCAGGACACAATACAACCGTAACAACGGAGGAGTGCATGCAAAGCAGAGTTCTTTTCATCTGTTGCCTTGCCCTGAGCGTCTTCATCGCCGGGACTATCGTCGCTCAAGAGGATCGATACTTCATCGAAAGCAAGGACTTTGAAAACCGGCAACGCCCCGGCGTGGAGTTCAACCATCTGTTACACTATGAAATCATCGACTGCATGGACTGTCATCATGATTACGTCTACGTCAACGAGAAAAAAGAAAACTATTGGGACATGTTTTCCGGCAAAAACCATTGCTCCGACTGTCATACGGTGAGCGGAGAGGACGAGACGGGCCTTGGATTGATGCAGGCCTTTCACGAGCAGTGTGTCGGCTGTCACCAGGAATACCTTCGTCAGGACAAGAAAACCGGATATATCATGTGCGGGGAATGTCACGTCAGGCCATAAACACGGATCATGACGTTACGGTCCGACATCCCGCCGAACGGCGGTGACGCCCGAGCATTTCCCGAACTTCGGCATTCCAACAGAAACAAAGTGAGGAGTGATTATGCAAGATGCTGCATCATCCTGGGATTGGCAGCCGGGTGAGCGGGTCATTCTGGATTCGACCACCTGCGGAGTTGCGCACCAGTGGCAGGAGGAGCCCTACGTCGCTCCGGACGGCGAGAGTCTCGCCGCCGTGGTCCGCCTGGAAGACGACACGTTTTCCATGTGCGTAAACGGTAAAACCTGGGAGTCCGCTTTTGACAAATTATGGAAGCCCGGATTCTCCCCTGACGGACGCCTCACGGCCATCGCCCAGCAGGACGGCGAATGGACCCTGGCCGTGGACGGAGAGCCCTGGGAGGAATTCTACGCGTATCTCTGGCACCCCTGTTTTTCAGCGGACGGCTCGGTCATCGCCGCGGCCATCCAGAACGACGGTCAATACGGCATGAGCGTGAACGGCGCGGTCTGGGGGAACCTGTTCGACAACGCCAACGAGTACGCCGTCAGCGCCGACGGGCAAGGCACGGCCGCCGTGATCCAGACCGAAGCCATGGCCGCCGCGGACCTGGCCGCCTTCCGTCGCGGGGTCTACACCGTGGCCGTGAACGGGGAGGCCTGGAAAAAAACGTTCATGAACGTCTGGACCCCGACCTTCGATTCCCAGGGCCGGAAAGTGGCCGCCCAGGTTCGCCTGAACCTTTATGAATACTCCATTGCCGTGGACGACGCGGTCTGGGGGCAAACCTACAACTGCGTTTGGGAACCACGCTTCAACCCGGCCACCGGCGCGGTGGTCGCCCCGGTGCGCATCGCCGGAGCCTGGGGCATGGCCCAGGACGGCAAGACCATCTGGGAACCGAACTTTTTTCAGTGCTGGCACCAGCAGTTCAGCGCGGACGGCAAAACCCTGGCCGCCATCGTTGCTCCCACCTTCGGCGAGTTCACCGTGGCCGTGAACGCCAAGCCCTGGTCCGCCACGTTTCCCGTTCTCTTGGATCTGACCCTGTCCGCGGACGGCAAACGGGCCGCGGTCCTGGCCAACAACAACAATATCGACTGGCGGATAGTCGTGGACGGCAGCCCATGGAGCGGAACCTACGACATGGCCTGGAAGCCGGTCTTCAGCGCCGACGGAACCCATGTCGCCGCCAAGGTGGAAAAAGCGGGCCGACATGCCGTGTTCGTGGACGGCAAGGCCTACAAGCGGGACTTTGACCGCGTCTGGGACCCCGTCTTCAGCCCCGACGGCTCCAAGGTGCTCATCCGGGCCGTGGACAAGGGCGCGTTCGTGCGCATCGTCGCCACACTTTCGGACTTCTCGTCAAGGGGGTAGCCATATGTACGGCCTATACAACTTCGTCACCGGACCCCTGGTCTGGGCGTCCTTCGCCATCTTCATTCTCGGGTCCATCTATCGCCTGGTTTCCATGTACGCCCTGGCCAAAAAGAAGGACGCCGTCTCCCTGGCCTACATGGACTGGAAATTCTCTTTCCGATCCATCTTCAACTGGTTGATTCCCTTCAACGCCTTGGGCTGGAAAAAGAACCCGTTCCTGACCGTGGTCACGTACGTGTTCCACATCTGCCTGCTGGCCACGCCCATCCTGCTTTCGGCCCACATCATCATGATCGAGGAGTCCTGGGGCGTCAGCTGGTGGAATCTTTCCGATTCCACCGCGGACATCCTGACCATCCTGGTCATTGCCTCCTGCGCCTTCTTTGCCGGACGTCGGCTGCTCCAAAAGGACGTCCGCTTTCTGACCACCGGCCAGGACTGGTTTATTCTGACCATCGCGGCCTTACCTTTCATCACCGGCTTTCTGGCCTACCACCAGCTCTTCAACTACCAGGTGCTGATCATCGCCCACGTGCTGGCCGGCAACATCATGATCGCCGCGATCCCGTTCACCCGCCTCAGCCACATGTTTTTCGCGGTGTTCACCCGCGCCTACATGGGCTCGGAATTCGGCAAAATCCGTAGAGCCAGAGACTGGTAGGATCACAAGGAGAAACATATGGGCATTCAAGACAGACTGATCGAGGACGTGGGGCTCCGCGAAGGGGTTTCACGTTTGACCGAGGATAAAATACAGAAGACCGTCAACGCGGTGTTTCAGGGGGAGACCGGGGCGCGGCTCAAGGCCTATGCCGAGATATGCATGCGCTGCGGAATGTGCACCGAGGCCTGCCACTTCTACCTTTCCCACGACCAGGACCCCTCCTACGCCCCGGCGGCCAAGGTCAAACAGACCATCGGCACGTTGCTGGCCAACAGCGGGCGGGTCAGCCCGGACCAGATCTACAACATGGCCCAGATCGCCTACACCGAGTGCAATCTGTGCCGGCGCTGCGTCCATTTCTGTCCCGTGGGCATCGACACGGCCTACATGATGATCACCATGCGCCGGATCTGTCATAAGCTGGGGGTCACGCCGCAGTATATCCAGGACACGGCCCACAGCCATTCCGCCACCTTCAACCAGATGTGGGTCAAGGACGACGAGTGGCCGGACACATTGCAATGGCAGGAGGAGGAGGCCCGAGACGAATTTCCGGACTTACGGATTCCCCTGGATAAGGAGGGCGCGGACGTTTACTACTCGGTCATCGCTCCGGAGCCGAAATTCCGGACCCAGCTCATCTACCAGGCCGCGGCCATCCTGCACACGGCCAAGATCGACTGGACCATGCCTTCGGAGCCTGGCTGGGACAACTCGGACATGTGTATGTTCACCGGCGACTTCGAAATGATGGGCCGGTTGAAGCGCAAGCACTTCGAGTCCGCCCAGAAGCTGAAGGTCAAGCGGATCGTCATGGGCGAATGCGGCCATGCCTTTCGCTCAATCTACGACGTGGGCAACCGCTGGGCCGGATGGAAGCACTACCCCGTGCCGGTGATCCATTCCATCGAGTTCTTCTGGGAACTGCTGACCCAGGGCAAGATCAAGCTGGCTTCCAAGTACCCGGGGCCGGTCACCATCCATGATCCCTGCAACGTGGTTCGCGGGCGGGGCCTAGGCGACAAACTGCGCGAGGTTGCCCGAATCCTTGTGGACGGGGAGATCATCGAAACAGAAGCCCATGGCGATCACAACATCTGCTGCACCGCCGGCGGAGGCGTAATCAACTGCGGCCCCCCCTTCAAGAACTCTCGGGTGGCCGGCAGCAAGGCCAAAGCCGATCAGCTCCGGGTCACCGGGGCCAAGACCATCATCGCCCCCTGCCACAACTGCCACGGCGGCCTGGACGACACGGTGCACAAGTACGAGCTGGGCATGGATATCAAGTTTTTGGGGGACATCATCTACCAATGCATGGAACGCCCGGAGGCGTAAGGAAGCAAGCAAAATTATCCTGATGAGTGTGGTAGTTATTCCCGTGACGCGTTTGACCTTCCGTAGGGGCGGCCCTTGCGGCCGCCCTGGATGGGCGTGACAATGCGGGGTACCAGTAATTTCCTCACATTCCATGAAATCGCGTCGACAAAACACCGAACAGGACGTCAACCTTCGACCAAAAAACGCACGGCCCGGCAAGCTATCAGCTTGCCGGGCCGTGCGCTTATGTAAGCGATCCTCGAGCCTTTCCGCGAGCGATCAATCCGCCTCGGGCACGTCAACCGCCTCCGCCAGATAGGCGCTGAACAGCTCGACCTTGGCGTCCAGGTCATAGTTTTTGCAGGTTTCGTGAATTCCGTCCTCGCAGTTGTGGCAGGCCACCACGACCATCTGAGCCCCCGTGGCCCGGATGCAGTCGGCCTTGGCCTTGAGCGCGGCGATCTTGGCCTGCTTGTATTCCGGCATCAGCCCCTGACCGCCGCCGTTGCCGCAGCAGTACGTCGCGTTGCCGTGGGGGTGCATCTCCCGAAAGTCCGCGGCCACCACGGACATCAAATCCCTGGATTGCTGGAACATGCCAGCGTTGCGGATAAAATTGCAGGAATCCTGGAACGTGACCGGAGCTTCATGAAAACCGGATTTCAGCTTGAGCGTTCCGGCATGCAGGCACTCCGCCCAGACCTTGATCGGCGGCATGGCCTCGAAGGAAAATTTTCTGCCCAACCAGTATGGCGCCTCGAACCCGAGGGCCTTCATGGAGTGCCCTCACTCCGCGGTGATCACCGCCTTGGCCTTGAGTTTTTCGGCCGTGTCCGCCACGTTGGCTGCCAGCCTGGACGCCTTGGCCACGTCCCCGGCGAAAAGCCCGAGGTTGGTCGAGTCCCAGGCCTTGGAGGACAGAGTGAAATCGATCCCAGCGGCGTTGTAAAGCTTGAGATAGTTGAAGAGATTTTGCGGATAAAATTTGATGTCCCGCGGATGAAAGGTCAGCAGGTAGTCCGCGCCCTCTTTGTCCATGGGCGCCCGGGCCCCGGGCATTTCCTCCTGAAGCTCCTCCAGTTGCCACTCCACGGTTTCCAGAAAATCTTCCTCGGTCACTCCGAGGTTGTTGCCGAACTCCAAGGCGTTCTCCAGCCCCTTGGCCAGACCGGGCGGAGTCAGCCCCATGGCCACGGCCACGCCCCGTGCCGCGTGGACCAGGGAGGCGATGCCGATGCCGTGCGGGCAGTACATGGTGCAGCGCTGGCACATGGTGCAGGTGCCGTAGCAGACGTCGCGCAACGCTTCGAGCACAGCGGCGTCCACTCGACCGCGCCTCTTGTACAGGTTCAGCAGCGGCTTGATGCGGTAAGCCGGAACATGCTCCGGCTTGGGATTGGATGCGTAGTAATGGCACCCCTCCGCGCACATCCCGCACCGGGAACAAATGGACAGCCACATTTCCAGCCGTGCTCCGGCCTTGTCGGCCAGGACGCGGGAAAGGGCCCGAGAATCGATGCTCATGGATTGCTCCTCATGTAGATGAAGGTCACCATGCCCCCACCCGACGTTTGCCGAAATCGCTGCCCGTGGCCGCGCGGGAGACAAAAAAGAGCGCCATGTGCGAAAGCTTGGTGAACGGAATGAGCATCAGGAGAGTGTTGGCGCTAAGCACATGCAAAGTCAGCATCAGCGGATAATCGCCCCACTGCCGGTGCGCGGCCAGCCCGGTGGCCAGGGGCAGGGCGACCAGCAACAGGATCAGCAGATCCTTGGGTTCCGTCAGCCCGCGCAACGCCGGATGGAATAACCGTTTCGCGGCCAAAAACGCCAGGGCGGCCAGGGCGATGATGGTCAATCCATCGGCCCAGACATCGGGGATCGTCGGCCAGGACACGCCCCAGCTTTGCTCCAGCATGATCACGTGGGCCGAGAGAAAAAAGGCCACCACAAGCAGGGGGATATGCAGCGCGAATCCGGCCGCCGTGGACCAGGGGCTGCTTTTAGCTGTCCGGTTCAGCGGCAGAAGATAATGCGCCAGTGAGCCCACGGCCCAGACTGTCTGAAAATCCGAAGGCAGGCCTTTGCTCGCGGCAACGGCCTTGCGGCGATAGCGGATCAGACGATAGCTCAGGCCCGCGATACATACCGTAAACGCCAGCCAGACCATCGGTCCCGCGGCAAAATTGTAGACGACATAAATCAAGGTTTTCCTCCAACACCGTCGCGAACGTGGCAGGCTCCGCACATCATCGGGTGCCGTCGGGGCATCCGATCCGTATCGGGAAAGGCGTCCGCTTGGCCGGTGGCACGTTATCGAAGACCCATTGGGGTGTCCAGTATGCCTGCGTGAACTTTCAAGTGGTGTTTCCTGAACGCGGAATAATTTCTTGACTTGCCTGGATTCGGAACCTACACCCGAAACCAGTGTCAAGAACGAAGGTCCCTGCGAGATGGAGACTTCCGTATCCAGTTCCCGACAAACGTCGCGACGAATGGGAGATGCATCATGAAACTGTCCGCCCGCTCACGCTATGCCACCCGCATCCTGCTCGACTTGGCCGAGCACACCGAGGACAGGCCGCTATGTGCGTCCGCGATCTCCGAAAGCACGGACATTTCAGTGCCGTTCATCGAGCAAATTCTCCGCCCCCTGAAAAAAGCCGGGTATATCAAAAGCGTTCGCGGGGCCTACGGGGGGCATATCTTTCTCAAGGAACCTTCCTGCATCACCCTCGGCGACATCGTGCGCGCCATGGAAGGCGAAATCAACATCAGCCAGTGCTGCTCGACGCCGGAGTCCTGCGAGCGCAGCGGCGATTGCCGCACCCGGTTTGCCTGGGGCCATATATCGCGGACCATCGAGCGTGAACTGGACGCCATTACCTTGGCGGATCTGATGTTCAATCCGGAACAGATCGCCGTAAAGTCCGGGACGTCTTCCCCACCTCGAGTTCACTGTCCTGAGGACGCCCAACCGAACTGATCCCCGCAAAGGATTCGTTGTTGGCGCATGGACGCCACGACCGTCCCCCCCCGGATATCCGCGACCCGGTGAGTCACCCGGGCTTGGCCTGCCAGCCTTTCCTCCGTTGTCGACGCCTTCCGCTGTTGAGCCGATCTGTGCCCGAGCGCCGCGGCCGAGAGCGGTCCGATCGAAAACAGCCGACTTTGAACGTTTGAAGGTTCAAACCAGACCTTGACAGGCTTTCGCATTCGGCCTATGAGCCCTCATCTTTTGTCGACGTTTTTACTTCATATTAATTTAGTCTAGATTAAATCTGTTGCCTTTCTCCTGACAAACACCATCGCTCACGGCATCAGGACGTGGTGTTTTCATTTCCTTAGGCCTTTGCTGATCTTATCAAATGGGACAAGGTTTCACGCCAATAGCGTGCGCAAAAACACGACAAAATCAATCTAAATTAAACCTATCGATTATACCGGGATTCGCCGCTTTCTCAATCCGGCGAACAACCAGAAGAGACACGACATGCAACTCTCCTCGCGAACACGCCATGGCGCACGCCTGCTGATGAATCTGGCCCACTTTTCCCAAAAAGGCCCTCTCCGGGCGAGCCACATCTCCAATAATATCGGAATCTCCGTCAAATATCTGGAAAAAATCATCAAGCCCTTGCGCCAAGCCGGATTGATCAAGGGATTGCGCGGCCCGGGCGGCGGTTACTTTCTCGGTCGGGCTCCCGAAGACATTACGCTCGGTGAAATTGTCCAGGCCTTGGACGGCGGGCCGCACTTGTCCTGCTGCGCCGACCCGGACGCCTGCTTGCCATCGGATTTCTGCGGCTCCCCAGCCCTTTGGGCCGACCTTACCAGCACGCTCCAAGGCAAGCTGAACTCCATCACCCTGAGCGGGATGATGCGCCAGGATTCCATTTTCAAAGCCGCGCCGGCGGCACGGAAAACCAAGGCGGACGTACACCGTCACGACACGGCCCAAGCGGCCTGAACACCCCCAAAACAACTGCCGACACACCGAGGCGATACGCTTTCACAAGTCGTTTTCGACTTTTTGAACACGGACCGTTCCACGGGGATCCATCAAAAATCATAAACCTTTCAACAGGAGATGCTCGTCATGAAAAAATTGCTCATTCTTGGTTCCGGCTCCGGGGGAACCATGGTTGCCACGAAGATGCGCGAAAAGCTTCCGGAAAAGGAGTGGGAGATCACGGTCATCGACCGCGATTGGGAACACCACTACCAGGCCGGATGGCTCTTCGTCCCCTTCGGCGTCTATACCCTGGACGATTGCAAGAAGCCCAAGGCCGACTTCATTCCCAAGGGCGTCAAGCTGGTCATGGATTCCATCGAGTCCATCGACCCGGCGAAAAAGGTCGTCACATGCAAGAACGGCAAGTACACCTACGACTGGGTGGTCGTGGCCACGGGGTGTCGCATCGCGCCGGAAGAAGTTGAAGGCATGATGGACGACTGGGGCGGAAACATCCAGAACTTCTACACTCCGGACGGCGCGGTGGCTCTGTTCAAGAAGTGGAAGAACATGAAGGAAGGGCGCATCGTCCATCACATTTCCGAGATGCCCATCAAGTGTCCGGTAGCCCCGTTGGAGTTCGTCTACCTCGCCGACTGGTTCTTCACCATCAACGGCGTGCGTGAGAACATCGAAATCGAGCTGGTCACCCCCCTCACCGGCGCCTTCACCAAGCCCGTGGCCGCACAGATCCTGGGCAAGGTCTGCGAGGACAAGAACATCAAGGTCACGCCGAACTTCGTGGTGGACAACGTCAACGTGGGTAAGAAGGCCATTGAATCCGTCTCCGGCGAGGAAGTGCCCTACGACCTGCTGGTGGCCATTCCCCCAAACTTCGGCCAGCAGGTGATCATTGATTCAGGTATGGGCGACGCCATGGGCTACGTGGATACGGACAAGCACACGTTGAAGGCCAAGAACTTCGAAAACATGTACGTCATCGGCGACGCCACCAACGTACCCACCTCCAAGGCCGGCAGCGTGGCCCACTACCAGTCCGACATCGTGGTGGATAACCTGATCCGGGAAATGGAAGGCGAGGAACCGCGTCCGGACTTTGACGGCCACTCCACCTGCTTCATCGTCTCCGGGTACGAGCAGGCCTATCTGATCGACTTCAACTACGAGGTCCAGCCGCTTCCGGGCAAGTACCCCTTCCCCGGGGTCGGCCCGTTCTCCCTGCTCGGCGAATCGCACATGAACTACTGGGGCAAGATGATGTTCAAGTGGGTCTATTTCGACCTGATGCTCAAGGGCAGTGAACTGCCCCTGGAGCCGCAGATGTTCATGGCCGGAAAAATGCGCCACTTGGCCAAAGCCTAAGGCGGGAGGTTGATGCATATGTCCAAAGAAGACCTCATCCTCAAACGCCTTGACGAGATCGAGGCGAAGGTGGCCTTGGTGCACGATCGCGCCGTGGCCGCCCAGAACCTCAGGCATGAGCTGCAGCCCATCATGAACGACGCGTTCAAGGTCATGCTCCACGAGTTGGGCGATATCGAGACCGGCTTCCAACTGGAAGATCTCTTCGATATGGTCAAAACCACCATGCGCAACGTCAAGAACCTGACCTACATGATGAAGCAGATGGAAAACATCATCGATCTCTGGCACACTTCCGAACCCTTGTTAAAGCACACGGTACCCAAGGCCATCGCCTATCTCGACGACTTGGAACAAAAGGGCGTCTTCCGCACCTACCAGGCCATGCTCTCCTTGCGTGCCAAGGTGGCCCAGGAATACGGCCCCGAACAGATCGAGGAAATGGGCGACGCCTTCGTGTTCCTGATCGGCATGTTGAACAAGTTCAAGGATCCCAAAGTCCGGGAGATGATCGAAAAGGCTTCCGACGCGTTCACCTCCATGGACCTGAAAGACTGCGAACCTTGCGGCATGTTCGGCATGATGAAGGCCATGTCCAGTCCGGAAGCCAAACAAGGCCTGGGCGTGATGCTCGAAATGACCAAGACCCTTGGCAAGCTGAAATAGACGTTTCGCGGCCACGGACCAGGACGCTTGGTCCGTGGCCTTCCTTGCTTCACGACACCCGTCATAAAGGAGTATCCCGTGGCCAAGAAAATTCTGATTGTCGACGACGACCCGGAAATTCTGGACTATCTGAGCGAACTCTTCGAGGATAACGGCTACCAGACCGTAACCGCCATCAACGGCGTCGAAGGGTTGGATAAAGTCCGCGCCGAGCAGCCGGACCTGATTACCCTGGACATGGACATGCCCGAAAAGGGCGGAACCAATTTCTATGCCGGACTGCGCAAAGACCAGGCAATCCGGGATATCCCGGTGATCGTGGTCAGCGGCGTGGGTCCGCGCCCGCCGGTGCTGACCAAGGACGTCCCGACCATCTCCAAGCCCATCGACAACGCCAAGCTGCTCCAGCTTGTCGCCGAGATGGTTCAGTAATCTCGCTTTGCGCCGCGACCGATCCACGTCCAGTCGGATCGGTCGCGGCCTTTCAGCCGCCTCAGTCCCGTGAGTGAATCACTTCTCCCTTCCGCTCCGTCATCCGAGACCTTGTCCGTCCTGATCGTGGACGACGAGCAGGATATCCGCGAAATGCTGGAGATCCTGCTCCAGGAACTCGGATTCACGACCCACCTCGCCGCCGACGGGGTCAAGGCCTTGGAAGCGTTTAACCGCCACCAGCCCCATATCGTGCTCACGGACATCAAGATGCCCGGCAAGGACGGCATCGGCGTGCTCCGGGAGATCAAGGCCGCGCGCCCGGAAACCGAGGTAATCATGATTTCCGGCCACGGCGACATGCATCTGGCCATTCAAAGCCTCAAGCACGACGCCGCGGACTTCATCACCAAGCCCATCGACGAAGAGCTGCTGGAAATCGCCCTGGGCAAGGTTTCGGAACGGATTGGCCTGCGGCGTCAGGTACGCGAACATACGGAAAATCTGGAAGCCCTGGTCCGCGAAAAATCCGCGGCCCTGGTGGAAATGGAGCGTAAGCTGGCCGCGACGCAGATCATGGAAGGCATGGGCCGGGCCTTGACCATCCTGGCCGGAGACCCTGCTTCCGGAGACTATTTTCCGGAATTGCCGTTCCATGTCGCCATTCATGACGGCAACTGCCAAGTCGTGACCACCAACCAAGGCTATCGCGACCGCTTCGGCGACCGCTCCGGGCTGGCCAGTTGCGGCGCGTACGAACGTTGCGGCGAGTCGGGATGGAAAAGTCCGGTGCGCGAGGCCGCCGAGGCCCGGGCCAGCATCCATCGCCACGAGACCATGGTTGCCACGGACGGAACCGTAGTGCCGGTGATGACCCATGTCTCTCCGGTCATCGGCGCGGCGGGCGAACTGGAACTGTTGCTGGAAATCGCCGTGGACGTCTCGGAAATGCGCCGCCTCCAGAAAGAACTGTCCCGCACCCAGCGCAAATTCGAATATTTCTTCAACATGGTGCCCTGCGCCATCAGCGTCCAGGACCGCGAATTGCGCGTCGTGGAGGCCAACGCCACCTTTCGCCGGGACTTCGGCGACCCCGCGGGCCGGGCCTGCCACGAACTGTACAAGCACCGCGACGCTCCCTGCGACGACTGTCCGGTCCTGGCCAGTTTCGCCGACAACGCCCCGCACCAGTACGAAACCGTGGTCGCCACCCGCGGCGGCGAGCAGCGCAACATTCTGGTCTGGACCGCGCCCCTGGCCGATAGTGACGGCACGGTGAACCACGTCCTGGAAGTTTCCACGGACATCACCCAGATTCGCCAATTGCAGGACCATCTCGCTTCCCTGGGCATCATGCTCGGCTCCATGTCCCACGGCGTCAAAGGCCTGCTCATGGCCATCGACGGCGGGGCCTATCGGGTGGACAAGGGTCTGGAAAAGGGTGACTTGCCACGTGTCGCCGCGGGTTGGAAAACCGTTCGCCACAGACTGGACCACATGCGCCGGACCGTGATGGACATTTTGTATTACTCCAAGTCCCGCGAACCAAACCTCGCCCCGCACCCTCTGCACGGCGTGGCCGAACATTTGGCCGAAACCGTTTCCGCCAAGGCGAGCAAGTCGGAGATCATCTTTCAAACGGACTTTTCCCAAGCGGACGGCCAAATCCTGATCGACGACGTCGCGTTTTACTCGGCCATGGCCAATATTCTGGAAAACGCCGTGGACGCCTGCCTGTTCAACCGTGACGCGGCGGAACACCGAATCGGTTTTCACGTCGTTCGAGCCGACGGCCACGCCGTCTTCACCATCCGGGACAACGGCATCGGCATGGACCGGGAGACCATGGACAACATGTTCACCCTGTTCTTCTCCTCCAAGGGCGCTCTGGGCACGGGCATCGGCATGTTCGTCTCCCATGAGATCATCACCGGGCACGGCGGAACCATCACCGTGGACTCCGCCCCGGGAAAAGGAACCACGTTCCGAATCACGCTTCCCCTGGCTCAACCTTCGGTTTCCGAGGACGAGCCGACCAGCGACCATGCCTCACCCCTCTCCTGACCGCCCCCTCCCGCCTTTTTTTCGCTCCCTGACGTTCAAACTCTGCCTGGCCATGGGGCTTGGGATGGCGGCGCTCATGGGTGCCTTTTTCCTTATCGCGCTCGGCCAAGCCGAGCCGACGGAGCCTTGGGTCTCGGCCGGCCGGGACCTGCTCAAAGTCCTGCCCATATTCCTCCTTATTCTGACCGGATTCGGATTTCTGGTCGCCCATCGCCTGACTCGACCTTTGGCCGCGTTGCAAGAGGCGCTGGAGGCCAAAGCCCTCGGTTCCGCGTGGGCGGAGCTGGACGAAGCCAAGGCGGGGGAACTGCGTGACATGACGAAGACGGTCAACCTCATCGCCGCTTCGGTCCGCCAACGTCGCTTGGCTTTGGACGAACAACTGAACATGTATCAAAGCCTATTTCACAACGTCCCTTGTCTGATTACGGTTCACGACCGTGAATACAGGCTGCTTCGATACAACAAAATGTTCAGGGAATTGTTCGACGCCAAACCCATGGAGCATTGCTACAAGGTCTATAAAAGCCGGATCACGCAATGCGAGAACTGCCCGGTTGAGCGGACCTTCAACGACGGAAAGTCACATACCACGGAGGAAAAAGGATTTTACAAGGACGGCACTCCGGCGCACTGGATCGTCCGCACCGCTCCCATCCGGGATGCCGACGGCGAAATCACCGCCGTGATGGAGATGTGCCTGGACATTACCGACCGGAAGCTCTTGGAGCAAAAACTCAGAAAATCGGAGAAAAAGTACTCCACCATTTTTGACAATATCCCCGTGGCCGTCTTTGAACTCAACGCCGAAACCCTGGACGTGCGCAACTGCAACCGCGGCATGTCCCAGCTCTACGGCTACTGCAAGGGAGAAGTGATCGGCAAATCCTTCTCCATGCTCTTCGCGCTGAACTCCACGGACGCCCACCTCACGGCCCTGCGCAACTCCGGGCACATCCCCCAGGCCAAGCACATGGACAAGGACGGCCAGGAGTTTTTCGTCTCCATCGACACTTCACGGACCGCCCTGGAGGGCAAGGAACTCCTTCTCGCCGTGGTTTCCGACGTCACGGACCGCATCAGGGCCGAACAGCAGGTCATCCAGTCCAGCAAGATGGCCACCTTGGGCGAGATGGCCGCCGGGGTGGCCCATGAACTGAATCAACCCCTGGCCGTCCTGAAGATGGTCGCCAACTTTTTTACCCGCCAGACGAACAAAGGCCTGACTCCGAATCAAGACCAACTGCGCCAGATGACCGCCAAGATCATCAACAACGTGGACCGAGCCACCAAGATCATCGAGCACATGCGCGAGTTCGGCCACAAGCCCAACCTGGAAAGCACCGACATTCAGGTCAACGACGTCCTGCGCCGGGCCTGCGACTTTTTCAGCGAGCAGCTCAAAATCCGGGACATCACCGTCACATGGGAACTGGACGCGGACCAGCCGCCTGTACTGGCCGACCCGAACAGGCTGGAACAGGTGTTCATCAACCTGCTGGTCAACGCCCGGGACGCCATCGAGGACAAATGCTCCGGCAAGGACTGCGCTGAATCCGACCGGATGATCACCCTGCGGACAAGATCCAACGCCCGACACGTGGTCGCTGAGGTCTTGGACACCGGACCGGGCGTACCCAAAAACGTCATTGGACGGATCTTCGAACCGTTCTTCTCCACCAAGGAAGTCGGTCGCGGAACCGGCCTCGGCCTATCCATCTGCTACGACATCATCACGGACTATGACGGCACCATCCATGTCTTCTCCAAACCAGGCCACGGCGCCCGCTTCGTCGTCACCCTGCCCATCGCCGGAACCACGCGCAATGGCTCCAAGACATCCGCATAACTGGGCGTTGAAGCGACTGCGCCCAAATCTTATCAGGGTCCGCTCTGATCGCCGCAGCCCCGGCCCTTGAAACCGAAGAAAAACTTCAGGGTCTTTTTGACGCCGTCCGAGAAAATTTTCTCGCTCAGATGCTTTCCGGCGACCCGCTTGTTGATCTCGGCCAGAGTCGGATAGGGGTGAACCGCTCCGGCCAGGGTGCTCAGCTTGACCTTGCCGCCCAGCACCGCGACCCATTCGGCCAAAAGCTCCCCGGCATGCGGCCCGACAATCTGCACGCCCAAGGGCTTGTTCTTCCTGTCCAGCAGCAGCTTGATCCGCCCTTCCCGCTCCTCCTCGGCCAGACCGCGGTCGTTCTCAGCGAACTCCTCGGTCCAGACCGTATACTCCAGCCCCTGTTGACGAGCCTGTTTCTCGTTCATCCCAATGCTGGCGAATTCCGGGTCCGTGTAGGTGCAGGCCGGCATCCAGGTGTAGTCCGCCTTGCGCGGCAGATGAAATACGGCGTTGGTCACCACCACCCCGCCCTCATATCCCGCGGCATGGGTGAACTGGTACGCTCCGGTCACGTCCCCGCAGGCAAAGATGTGCTTCTGGGAAGTGCGCAACCGGGCGTCCACCTGGACACCCTTGCGGTCAAACACAACTCCCGCGTTCTCCAGCCCCAGGCCGTCCACGCTCACGCTCCGCCCCAGGGCCACCAGCAGGGCCGTTCCCCGCAACGACATTTCAACGCCCTCGCCGTTCTTGAAAAAAATCTCACGTTCCCGGCCCAAATCCTGGACCCGCAGCATTTCGGTCCCCAAGTGAAACGTCACGCCTTCCTGTTCCATGACGCCCTGGACCAGCCCGGCCATGTCCGCGTCCTCCCTGGACAAAATCTGCGGGCTGCGCTGGATCACGTCCACCTTGGACCCCAGGCGGGCAAAAGCCTGGGCCATCTCCACGGCAATGGGCCCGCCGCCGATGATCACCAGGGAGGACGGCAGTTCGTCCAGAAAAAAAATCTCCCGGTTCGTCAGACAGGGCGTACGGTCCAGCCCCTCCAACTTAGGCAAGGCCGCGGTGGAACCGGTGGCCACGACCCAGGTCTTGGCCGAGACGGTCCGGACATCCCCGGCATTGGTCTCGATACGCGCCTGGTGCTCATCCACGAACACGGCCCGTCCGAACTCCACCTCCGCACCGAGTTTGCAAAACCGCTCCGGAGAATCATGGGGCTGGATCGCGGCAATGACCCGGCGGATGCGGTCCCGAACCTGGCGAAAATCCACCTCCGGCACCGCGACCTCGGGCAGACCGTACCGGGCCGCCTGGCGCATCTGGTGGTAGACCTTGGCCGACTTGATCAACGTCTTGCTGGGCACGCATCCATAGTGCAGGCAATCCCCGCCCATGGCCGGCTCCTTTTCCACGATCAAAACCTTGGCCCCGGCCTGAGCCGCCCCGGCGGCCACGGTCAACCCGGCGGCCCCGGCCCCGATCACGGCGATGTCGTAGTCGTATTGCGGCATGTCAAGCCTCCACGATTATAAAACGTTCATCTGATTAGATCTTTAATTATATTCAACTTTGAAAATCCATATCTAACATCCGGCTCCAAATAACAGCCCTCACCCCATTCATTCCATGCATTAACAAAAACATATTGGTAATCAGGAGGAAAATTTTTCTTTGTCTCAGAGATGCGATTCTCAACAAAATATTTAAATGTACCAAGTGAAAAATTATCAAAACAAATCCCAGAATTCTTATACCTCGGAGTATTATCCCATCCAGGAAAAGCACCTCTAAAACGGACATATCCCGGTTCAGGCTTCAGCATCATGTTAATGACTGTCTGCTTGTAATCGTAAATCCGAAATCCTGTATCAAGCTTTTTTTCAAGACAAGAAACTGTCCAGTCTGGAGCAAATTCAATAGCAGCATCAAATCCATACAATTCAGGGTGCATATTATAAACCAAAGATTCCACACATATCAAATACAAACCTTCAAAACCATGTTTCTTTGCAAGATATCTCCAGACATGACTATACATTTTTGTGTCTGTGATCTCGTCAGGATTGTAAACAATAAAAACAGGCTTTCCTTCAATCTTTATATACCGATAGTCATTAAAATACTTGACAAGTGAATAAAAAATTCTGACAGCGTTATCTTCTGAATAATTTTGCTTGATCAAAACTTCTTTATTTTGGCCATACCAAGCTCTCGTCCAACTTTCATTAGCCCAGCACAAGCAGAATTTATTTTGTATTACCTTATTTTTAAGCATGATCTGAAGTGGTTGCTCTAAAAGGGTGTGGCCATCAAAATTGTAGTAGTAATAACAAAATCCAAATATTCCAGAATTCAACGCCATCTTATGCTGATACAACAAGAAGTCTTCACTTGATAAATCGTAGTAACCAATTGTCTTGTCAGGAATTCTCGGCTGATCATGCCCGCTGAAAAAAGGTTTCGCACTCCTTACATTGTTCCACTCAGTAAAACCATCTCCCCACCAGAAATTGTTTTCCGGGATAACATGGTATTGCGGTAGGTAGAAAGCTATTAGCTTAACCATTCTGATGCCATTGTTCGTTTTATTCAGGGACGTTTGGAAGAAGTTTGTCCTGCCTGGCCCGGTACCAGACCATGATTTTTTTCGTGGCCAGGGGAAAGGCGCCCAGCAGGACAAAGGAAAAAATCAAGCCCGGCGAAAGAATCCCTCCCAGGGAATCGATCCGCCCCAGTTCCCGACCGGCGTTGACGTAGACCAGGGTGCCGGGGAGCATGCCGACCTGGGAGACCCAGAAGAAAGTGCGCAGCTTCATCCGGGTCAGGCCCATGACCAGATTTATTATCCAGAATGGAAAAATGGGAACAAGGCGCAACGTGAACAGATAAAACGCCCCTTCCTTCGCTATGCCCTGGTTGACCGCAACCAGACGTTGTCCGAACCGGCGCTGGACCCAGTCCTGAAGAACGAAGCGGGAAACGAAACAGGCCAGCGTGGCCCCGATGGTGCTGGCAAAGGAGACAACCACCGTCCCCACCAACAGGCCGAACAAGGCTCCCCCGGCAAGGGTCATGATCGCGGCACCGGGCAGAGACAGGGCGGTGACCAGAATGTAGACCCCCATGTACACAGCGATCACCGTGGCGGTCTGTTCCGCGTACAGGGTCTGAAACCGCTGCTGGGAATCCTTGATGTAGTCCAGGGAAAGAAACTGCCCCAGGTCAAAGAGGAAAAACGCCCCAACCAGGGCGGACAGGGCAAGAATAAGGAAGATTTTCTGGATGGATTTTGATTGCATCTGGTTGCCGCGATTGTTGTGCGTTTCAAATGTGGACTCTGTGTGTGGGCGACCGACCGGCCGCCTCTACGTTGCCGCGATGCTCCCCCCTCAGGTGAACCCGGCGCCCGCGGTACAGGCGTAGCAATACTCGGCCGTGGCTATGGGCGTGCCGGGAAGGGGCGGGCCGCTCATTGTCGCGACGTGCCGTCTTGTCCCGTCCAGGGGAATGGCCTTGGCCAGATGAAAGTCGCAGTCGTGCAGATCTCCTTTCCAGTCCACGGAAACCAGGCTCCGGCACATCAGACCGGCCACGGCCTCGGGATTGAAGGTCTCGGTCAGGCGAGTCATGTACTGTTCGTAATTGCCTGAAGCCTCAAGCCATGTCCGAAACCGACCCAACGGCACATTGGCAAAGGTGTACAGATTGTTGAAAACAATGTCCCACTTGCGTTGCAGTTCCCGGCGAAAACGCTCCTCTGTCCGACCCTGGTCCGGCGGCATGAACGCCCCGGCCGGGTTGGACACCAGGTTCAACTCCAGCCCGGTTCCGGACTGTCCGTAACCCAAAGTGTTCAGCCATTGCAGCGTGCGCACGCTGGCGTCCATCACCCCGCCGCCGCGCTGGGCGTCGGTCTGGGAAGCGTGGGTCGCCGGGAGGGAGCAGACGAGAACGATCTTCAAATCGCGGCAGAGCAGGCCGAGATGTTCCCGGGCCGAGTCCCTGATGGCGGTTAAATTGGAACGGAGCATGACTCTTGGAGCCGCTTCGGCCAGACGGGTCAAAAGGTGATCGATCTCGGGGACCATTTCCGGTGCGCCACCGGTCACGTCGGCCGACTGGAATCCGCCCCGCTCCGCGTAGTCAGCGACCTGATCCATGGTTTCCCGGTCCATGATCTCCGTGCGTTTCGGCCCGGCCTCCAGGTGACAGTGTCGACAGGCCTGGTTGCAGAGCAAACCGGTGTTGATCTGCAGGGTGTGGGTCTGCTCACGTTCCAGGCGCAATCCATGCCGGGCAAGGGTTTGGGCAAAACCGACACAGGTCGAAGGGCAGAGCGCTGACCGGGCTTCCTGCATGACACAATCCCGCGGTTCCAACGTCATGTCCAAATCACCCGGAATGCCTACAAGGAAAGCTTGTCCGCCGCGTTGCGCATCTGCAAGCCATGGACGAGCGAGGCCCCCCCGCGGATCGCCCCGGCCACGTGCACGGCCTCGGTCATTTCCGCCGTATTCGAACCCTGCTCCAGGCATTCCTTGGCATAGGCGTCGATGCAGTAAGGGCACTGCACGGCATGGGCCACGGCCAGGGCGATGAGGCTCTTTTCCCGGACCGTGAGTTCCCCCTCGGCCATGACCGCGCCGTAGTACTCGAAGAATTTCTTGGCCAGTTCCGGGGCGTCCTTGCCGATTTCCGAAAAGCGCGGCAGATCTTTGGGATCATAGTAGGATTGCATTCCCAGCTCCTTGGAGTTTGTTAGTGCGAAGAGATTGATTCACTCGTTAAGGTCCCAATCGTAATCATACGAGATGCGACCGCTGTAGCCGCGCAATGTCGCGGCCAGGGGGGGCTCGGCGTATTGGGCGATATGCTCCAGAATCTCCTGGTCGTTTTCCCCGAAATCCTCCGAAAACCAGTCATAAATGGAGGAAAGACGCAGATGTCGGCCCGTTGCGTCAACTCCCCTGGGATGGTTGATGTATTCCCGGGCCGCGGCCTCCAGCATGGATTCCAGGTTCTCGGCGGTAAAAGCCCTTGGTTGCAGGTTCGGGCAGCCGATGCTGGCGCAGTTCACGGCGTAGTGGATGCGCGGGTCTTGCCAGATCGGGCGCAGGATGCGGTGCTCGATGTCGTTCAGGGTCAGGGATTCCCCCTCGACTTCCACCAGGGGCGCGTCCCAGGGTCCGCGGGTGAAAAAACCGGGGGAAACGTTGATCCGCCGTATACTGACGACCGGATAGTGTTCCAGGACCACCTCCAAGGTCAAGGCGTTGTAGAAATTGATCCAGTAGGCCATCTGCTCGTCGCGGTTCAACGCGGACACAGTCGTTCCCTGGAGGCTTTCGATATATGCCTGCAAGGCTTTTCGGTCCGCCGGGGTTACGTCGGCGTACCGGACCATGTTCACCCCTGATGGGTGGTCGGTCACGAGATAGGCGGCCAGAAACGCGTCCCATGCTCCGTGGTCCACCTGTTGCGAAGACACGGACTCGTATGTCTCCCAGCGCGGCCAGAGGTCGGCCTTGGGCGCGGCCCAGGCCATTTCGGCGGCCAAGAGCAGGCCGATGACGATCATGATTTTGATCACGTTCATTTGTATACTGCTTTTGGTTGAGTGTTAAATACACTAGTGTCCCAACATTGTCATTGCCAAGACATGTATTTGTTTGAAATTAATGGATTAATAGGAGTTTTTGCCATGTAACGACTTGAAAGGCTT
>NZ_FXUJ01000006.1:0-165396 GCF_900182865.1 Desulfonatronum zhilinae | reverse complement strand
CACGCTCAGGTCGGGTATGGGCTATTCAAACCGCCAAAAAACCCTCACGAAAACCTGATCATATCATCATCAAAAGAGATTTCCGCCTTGATTCCGCCACCTTGCGCGGCCTGGGTTTGGGTGTCGGCTTTGGCGTGGGCTTCGATCAGTTTGCCGAGCATGGGCAGGTGCTGCATGGAAAGCATCTGGCAGTAGGCGATGGGCAGGGCACCGGACTTGCGCAGTTCCAGGAACGCCTCGTCGGGCAACTGGCTGAGTTTGGACTCGTCGATCTGGTACAGCCCCTGGATGTTTTGCTCGCCGGTTTCCGTCTTGATGGTGATCGGCCAGGGAACAATAAGGTCGTGTCTGGCCAAGGTCGCGCAGGCCGATGCCGTTGCCACCCTGTTTTGCTCCACATGATTGAGGAAGTTCAGAACCTGCTTGACCGCTTCCGAAGGCTCGCCGGTGTCGTCGAAAAAGGCTTCTCCGTCAGGCCCGTCCGTGATCACGTCAGAGTCTTCGTCCACGCAGAGCATGGCCTGGCCATCCTCGGTTCGAGCCAACTGAAAGGGATAGCTGCGCAGGGCGGAGGGAACGTATGAGCCCACCCATTGACCATTGGCGGCCACGAAAAGGTTCTTGCCGGGGTGCAGGCCGAGCAGGGCTACAGGGAAGAAATCGGAGTTTTGCTGAAGAAAGCCGATGGGAAATGCCAGCGCCGCTTTGGGCAATTCCGCCGCCACCAGGCCGAGTACATGCTGGGACATGGCATAGGCGTAGGATTCATAGCGCTTCCAGCGTTTGGGCGAGTGGGTTTCCTTGCTGACGAGAACGTAGTTGGGCATGGGGTTCCTTTTGGTTTTGGCGACGCTCTGGTTGCGGTTGGATACGCGCCGAACGGACGTCTGACTGAATGGCTCTGAAAGCTCGAAAGTGTATAAAAACGAGGCTGGTCCGGCAAGGAAAAGGACTGAGGCAAACGGACTGAGCCTTGTTTACGCCATTGTCCTACAGACAATAGTCTCCAGCTTGTCCTCGTTTTTCACCTTATGGAGGCGGATCGTAGGGCAGAGGTTGGGGGATGGCAAGGGATGTTTTACCACAGATAAGCGCCCTGGTTGACTGCAAACCGGGTCAACGGGCAGGCAGAGGGTCACAGAGGAAAAGATCAAGAAATTCATCACCCTCTGTGCTTCTCTGTGTCCTCTGTGGTGGAAATCTTTCTCTTCTCTACTTCACTCCGCCCAGCCTTTTGAGCATGGGCAGTGTTTTGGTCACAAAGGCGTTCAGGCGGGTGGTCAGTTCTTGCATTGTTTCTTCGCCGTAGGGAATGAGGTTGCCTTCCCTCAGAATGGATTTGCCCAGGCCCTTCAGTCTCTGCTCCACGCCGGTAGCCATGGTTTCCAATGTATTCGCGCCTTTATTGTAGGCGTCCAGGGCCATATACTGGATATCGTCCAGAGTATAGCCGCTACCCACTGAAGGCAAGGCGAAATACCGGTACGGCGCTCCACGGGAGACGGCTTCGGCGATTACTTGGTTGAACTGGATTGCGGGTTTCTTTTTGGCGTCGGGAACGAAGAAGCCGACTGCGTTGCCGTGGGCCAGCATGCTGATGGACTGGAGTATCGATGCTACGTTCAAATTGGGTAAGGCTTTTGACAGTTCAGATATCTTCGTCGGGCCTTTGCTCAGGGCTTCAATAATGGGTTTGTACACGTTGTCATGCCCTGTAACATCACCGGAACTGGTCTGGAATTTCAAGCTTATGGCGTCCGGCTCCTGGGTCAGCGTGATCATCTTCTGAGCGAAAAGGGTCAGTTGCTCGCCGCTCCATACGGGTGCGACACCTCTGACGAACACATCGCGTCTAAAACTCTGGTTGATGGCCAAGTCTTTGAACAGTTCCCGCATGGCCGGGTCAGGGGCTTTGTTCAGGGCCTCGCGCATCTTTTCAGGGAACATTCCGTCGTAGTTGTCAGGCAACGTGGCGCTGCCGAGGAATCTGAGCTTGCCTTCAGAGGCTTCCTGGGCGATCTGGGTGAAGTAGAACAGGGTCCAGGAGTCGTGGAAATACTCGTGATAGATGTAGTTGTCGTTGCTCTGAGCCTGCTTTCGCAAATGATCCAATCGGGAGTTGATCCCCGGTTGCGCTCCGAACAAGGCCGCTCCGGCATCCTTCAGGCTTTCCAGGGCACCTTGGGCGGATTTGAAGCTTGCGGCGTTCACGCCGGTACGCTGGGCGTACTGCATCATCAGGTGCTGAACAGGATGCGTTGCCAGCCAGCCGGGTAGGGCGTTGTAGCTGAAGTAGGCCAAGCCTCCGGGTGTGAGGCACTTATCGATAATTCGGTAGATGGCGCTACGAACTTCCCGGTTCACCCAGGTCAGAATGCCGTGGGCTACAACGTAATCGCAAGGCCCGTAGGTCTCGGTCTTCATGAAGTCGGCTTCATGGAACTCGATGTTGGTCAGCCCCGTACGGCGTACCAGACTTCGGGCATGGGCGATCTGCTCAGGGTTGAAGTCCACGCCCACGAATATCATGTCCGGGTTGGCAGCCGCCATGATGGACAGGCCGTAGCCTTGCCCGCAACCGAGTTCCAGCATTCTGCCGGAAGTGTTCGGCGGCTCGGAGCCTTTGAGTAGGGCTACCCAGTCCAGCCAGTTGGGTGCGAATTCGCGGTAGAAGCCGTAGGTGTAGGAGGTGTCTGAGTAGTAGCCGTGTTGCCAGGATGTGGGCATGGTCAAAATAGCCTTTTGTTGATAGTTGCATTTACTGTCGGGATGGGTTCTGTACTTGGCAAGTACTTAACCAGCACCTGATCCTCCGCCAGCACGGTCTCGCACTCGATTCCCTCTTTTTCCATCTCCATGAAGTTTACGTTCTTCTTCATAATTCACGATTTGGAAAGGCAGGTCTACAGTTGAAATAAAAAATGCCCTTCACAACCTTTTACAGCGGTGAAGGGCAACTTTTGCTACTATATAGCTGGATTTGTTAGTTAAATGAAGTTAAAGTTTACTGCTGGTTGTTATGCGAGGGTAAAGTTTGCGTTGTTAAACTCTGCCAATCCAGCAGCATTGATGCCTACCAAGGTGCCGAGCAAAGTCAACTCATTTGCGTGGTCTACTTTTCCGTCACTAACTCCAGCACCCTCGCCGTCTTGAAATAACCAAATCTGTGTATTAGTGTTTGGTGCTGCACCATTACCAGTTGCTATAAGGAATATTTTTACAGAATCAACAGCAAACTCTACATCGGCAGTATTGTCCTCAAATGCACCATTTTGACCGAATGCAGTAATTAGATGAGCAGCTGCTGCTGCATCATTTGCACCAGCGCCTGCTACTGCTCCAACTGAGAAACTAATGATGTTTGCTGTAGGTTCATTAACTCCACCTGTAATCTTAGCTGCAACATTAGCATATGTTAAGGGTCCTACTACAGGTGTCAATGGTAGAAAATTTAAAACATCTAATTGCGCAACGTTTCCCCGTGTAAAACCGGTAATTGAGTTCGCCCCAGCAGTAGTTGCTGCGAACGAAAAAATATCACCACGACCACTAGATGTGATTATGTCATTACCGGCTGTAATCTGAACCGTGTATCCGTTACCGCTATCAATTGCTGACAAGTTAACTTCGCTGCCTCCAGCTGCTGTAATAAGAACAGCGTCAGCAGCAGTTGCGTTATTCACAGAAGCATCAGTAGCTGTCCAGTTGCCAGTAAATGTTGCTTGAAGTTGAGCTCCAGCAAATATTTCAATAACGTCAGCTGCATTGCCTGCTGCTAAGTCTGTAATCGTCATTTTGTTGTTTACAGCACCAAAATAATCAGCACCTGCGCCACCTGTAAAGGTTGAATCTGCGAATAGATTTAAAAGTCTATCAGCAGCACCTGAACCTGTAATCGCACCTGTTCCTTCGCTGCGCAAGGTGAAGCCTTTTTCGCCTCCACCAACTTCTGCATCCGCCATATTGACTACACGATTGCCATGCGCAGTGATTGTGAATTTAGTATTGTCAGTGCTTTTGTTCCAGGTTTGGTTTGTAGCAGTAAAATTACCAGCATTGGCATCAGCCCATACACTGGCACCACCAGCTTCAAGCTGCAACTGATCGTTTAAATTTTTACCAAGGTTGCCAACATAATAATCATTAGTTGCATTTCCTTTAAAAACAACCTTATCCTGTTGCGCTGAAAGCCAAAAATTAGCTCCATAGCCTGTGGCAATGGCATCGCTTGCATTTAATACTACGCCAGCACCACCAAGACTGTTGAAATCGAAAGTGTGTGCACCGGTCTTGTCATAGTTGTTGAATGTTTGAGTTCCTCCGGCAGTGCCGTTCATTTGAAGTCTTTCCACACCGGTGAAGGTAGTCAAATTTAACGTGCCAAGCGCAGCCCCATCACCGATAAACATCAGGTTTTCAATGTTGGTAACTGTTGGGGTTCCTATCCCATTGAGACCATTAGCAGCATTTAAGTGAATGTGCATCCAGTCGTTGTCACCATTCCAATCGTCGACCAATCTATCGCCGGTGGTTAATGTACCTGCCGATGCAATAACAAGCTCAACTCTCGGAGTGAATCTGAAAGGATCAGCAACGCCATCCCTCGAAGCTTCAGTCGATGTAGCGATATCATTGCCAGCTGTTAAGCGGAAAGGCTCTTGTTGTGGCTCAGGAATCGGAGCTGGATCGGGTCCCGGAGGTACTGGTGCTGGGCCGGGGCCGGGTGTCGGGGGAACAGGTATTGGACTCGGGGTCGGGGTGACTGAATCCACGAAAGCATTAACCTGGGCAGGTGTCAGAAGACTAGGGGAGTCAACGCCTGCTGGACCTGCGTTCCAGCCACTAGGACTACCAAAAGAACCATCAACGCGAGGCATAAGACCAAGATCGTTGATCATGGCGTTGCCAAGACCACGCGGCAGGATCGAGCCTGCAACAAGATTGTTTACGTAGTAGTTGACGATTGAGGTGTTTACGCCAAGATGTGTTCCGAACATGTTGGTCAGCATGTTCTGAACCAGTGTCTGGGCTGTTGCCAAGTTAGGAGATTCAGCGGTCAGCCCGCCAAGATTGCTCACAAACTCCTGCAATCCACTTCTCCAGACGTTGCCGTTGTTCTCAAGCAGGGCCTGGCTCCACTGAGTAAGCTGAGCAGCGGAAGGTGCCCTGCCTATTGTCTCAAAGTAAGCCTTTACTTTGTTATTATAGCTACTTGCGGTGATTGTCATGCTTACTCCTTAATATGTAAAACTAAGGGCAGCTGCTAAGCAACTGCCCTTAGTTTTTGAGTTAACGAGTCATTGGTTCAAAAAGACGGTGGTTGTTATACCATGTCTACCGCAGTTAGATCAGTTACTCCTAAAAGGATAACCATGCCAGTTTGACCAGCGTTGTCAATTGTATTTGCAGCTGCATTTGTCACAACAAGTGTATCTGCGCCGGCAGCGTTGTTAATTGTAAAAGTATTTCCAACATAATCGCCGCGCAAGAAATAGTTATTGTTAGCAGTAAGAGCAGCAGCAGAGTTGACTCCGAAAAGATTAGTAAGGTTCAGTGCTGTTGTTACATCTAGTTTGTCAACGCCAGTTGTAAAGCCATTAATAACATCTACGCCACCAGCAAAAACTATTGTTTGAGTATTTGCAAATGCTCCAGCAAGTGTATTTGCTGTAGATGCTACTGAATCACCCAATGCCATCACAAACGTAGTGCTCGCCCAACCTGAAGTCATATTGTCTGCACCAAGTCCGCCACGAATCACATCACTTCCTTGTCCGCCGATAATAACGTCATTTCCGTTAGAACCTTGAACATTAACGCCTACTGTAGATGCGCCGATTCCAAGTGCATTATCTCCAGAAAGGTCGACTCTGCTTGCAACTCCCATGATAACATTGTTTGTTCCAGCTGTTGCGGTGATGTAGTTAATATCGCCCCCAACGTTATCATTAATGTGAACAGTGTTATTTCCGCCGTTCAAGGTAACCCTGTCTGAGCCCTGTCCGGTGTAAATGACATCGTTGCCCAGACCGGAGGTAATGGAGTCATCGCCGTTCCCGCCACGGAGAATGTCGCTACCAGCGCTACCGATAATAACTGAATCAGCGTTCGTGGGGTTTACCATTGTGACGCCCCAGTTGGTCCCAGCAGAGGGGCGGGCATCGCTGAAGTCGAAACGTGTAGCGCCTGTTCCCGCCAAGTTTATCAAAGTCTGCTGACCATTCAGCGTACCTTCAACGAAAATTCTCTGGGCGAATGTCGTAAGTCCAAAATCCATGGTTCCAGCAATAGCGTCTTCACCCTGGATGATGATGTGTTCAATCCCTCGGATGGTGGGCGCATTTCCGGCACCAGGCAATCCAAATGCGCGATTGGCTCCAATGTACAACTCATCGGCGTCGCGGATTTTGCCAGCCTGGCCCCAGTTGGTGTCGAGCAGGGTGTCGGCCCACTGCAGCGTACCGGCGGGAGCGTATACAACTTCGCTGTTATCGGTGAACTTGAATGCAGTTGGCAGAACGCCGTTAAACGAGTTGATTCCATCAGCATAGTCGGTGTTGGCGGACAACAGAAACTCTCCACCGCTCAGGTTTTCAACATTGGACTCCCAAGCGACACGCTGCGCAGCGGTCACCAGGGCGGGGGAGTTCGCACCGGCAGGACCAGCTTCCCAACCAGCGGGGCTGCCGTAGGTGCCGTCAACTTTCGGCATCAGGCCCAGGTCGTTGATGATGGCGTTCACCAAGCCGCGTTCCTTGATGGAACCAGCAACCAAGTGGTTGACGTAGTAATCTTTGACTGTCTGACTGACACCTACGTGGTTCCCGAGCATGTTGGTCAAGATCCCGTTAACACGGGCAGTGGCCAGAGCTGTTGAAAAAGGAACGTTGTTTCCCCAACCAGCCTGCTGGCTGACATGCTGCTGCAAGCCGAGACCAGACCAGACGTTGCCGTTGGTGTTCACCAGGTTCTGCGTCCAAAGAGCCAAGTCGGCAGCTGTCGCATTCAAGCCGCTGGCCTTGAAGTACGCATTAACTTTGTTCTGATACTGCGCTGCTGTTGCCATAATCTTCTTCCTCCTAAAATTGTGAAAAGTAAAAAAAAGCCCATTCCAAAAATTCGATCAGACCTGCCCGAGAGTCACAACCTTCCTGCCTTTCGAGTTACTAACAACCAGCCTGACCGTGCCTACCTAAAGCAAACTTACCGATCCAGTCAATTACCACAAAACCTTTTCCTCGTTTATCCCCTCCTGTTCCGTGGTTGAATTGATTGTTTCAAAAGCTTTTGCCATGGCCGGAAATGATTGTCAATAAAAAAGCCTAAAAAAAGAGGAGGGAAAAAATCTATTCTTTTCAAGGCGTTGACTGCTGCTGGGGTCAGTAATTATGATTTTTTTTAATACTTTGTAAAATTTTCATCCAGAGCCCATCCCATGACTTGCGCGTAGCATATTCAAAAAAAGCTAAAAATATCTAGATTGAGAGAGGATGGGGTGTCAAGGGGTTTTTGAGTTTTATTGGGTTTTTGGGGTTGATTTCTCTGTGGCTCTCTGTGTTCTCTGTGGTGGAATGTTTTAAGAATTTACCACAGAGGGCACAGAGGGCTTCGCCGTTGAGGGGTTGAGGAGATGGGTTTGTTGGGTTTTTGGGGTTTTGGGTGAGAAAGAGTTGGTGTTGGGATGGGGAGGGCACCGCTCGCTTCGCTTATGGCACGGAGTACGCCGAGAAGAGTTTTTTGTCTTCCGCTGGAGCGATGCGGAAGACAAAAGGGTCGTTGCCTGGGGGGGGCGGGAATCGCTTTCACACGGGGGAGCCGTCGCTGGGCATGATGGATTGGAGTTTCATTCGTTTTGCTATTGCGAAAAGCCTTGCGTCCGCGCAGATGAAAATGTCCTGGTTCGTTTCGCGGTAGGTCAGGAATGTTGCCAGCTGGATACTGTCCAGAGCCCTCAATCCGTAGTCTCTTCCATGGAGTGAGAGGAGGTCGGAGGCATTGTCGTAGACCAGGGATGCGGTAGGCAAGACAACGAAGCGACTTTGTCCGTCCCATGCAAAACGCAGGAGCGCGGCGTCGGCCGCTTGCTCGCTCAACTCCTTTTCTCGAAGTTTTCGAAAAACAGTGGAGCGAAATTCCACACGGGCCAGTTCGGAGATGAACAGAGATGCCTTGCTTCGATATAGTTTCAAAAGGAAGTTGGTGCCTGGCTCGCGGTGATAGAGTTTGACCAGGGCGGACGTGTCCAGAAAAAAGCCGGTCACGATCTTTCGTCGCGTTCCGCGGAAACGGTGTCGGACCATGACCCCCCGGAGGTGGCGGTCAGGCGGAGCACATGGTTGATGTCCGGCGGTTCCGGGAGTGCGTGACGTGGAAGGTCGCGGAGACGATTGATATGTCGCAGGTGTTCGTAGACCGCGGCCATGGCGGGACCGTCCAGGACATTCAGTTCATCATGGATTCTCTGCTTCAAGGTTGTGCTCGGCGACATGAGAGACCTCGGGGTTGGGTTTGTTGGGTTGCTCTGTGGTGGAATGTTTTGGCTTCGCCGTTGAGGAGTTGAGGAGTTGAGGAGTTGAGGAGTTGAGGGGTTGATTTCTCTGTGGCTCTCTGTGTTCTCTGTGGTAGAAAAAAAAATGGAAGAATATCACCACAGAGGGCACAGAGGGCACAGAGGGCTTCGCCGTTGAGGGGTTTTGGGGGCATGTCTCATACCTCTTCCCACCAGATCCGCTCAAACCCCAGACTGACCACCGCATAGCCGCGTAGGCGCAGGGTGTCGTGGCGCTGATTCAGAATTTTCATGTTCCGCCGGGCCTGCTCCAGGGCCTCGTTCATGGCCTGGCGCATCAGGCCCAGGCCCTGAAGCTCCTCGAGGCTCAAGGCCAGGGCCTGGTCCCCGCTCAGCCCGGCGTCCTTGAGGGTCACGAACTTGAACTCGATCAGGATGTCCAGGATCGTGAACCGGCGGGCGTCCGGGCGGATGATCATGGTCAGGTCGGCCCGGCGGCGTTCCAGCTCGGGCTCCGAGTCCATGACGTAGAGGATGTCGTTGTGGAGCAGGGTCAGAAAGGCCGTCTTCACGGTCAGCTCGTTGGCCCAGCGGTAGTCCGCGGTGTGGAAGACCTTGAAGTAGCGCTGCTCCACGAAGGCGCACAGCGGGGCCATGTCGCCGCTTTGGTAGAGCTTTTCAGCGGCATCCTTGCCCGCGTCCCGGCGCATGGGGTCGGGCAGGAGCATCTCGGCGATCTGCTCCACGTAGAGCTTGCGCATCACCAGGTTGGGCACCCGCAAGATCTGCTTGCCCAGAGGTGTCCTGCCCTCCAGGGAAAGCACCCCGAAGTAGTACAGCAGGGAGGCCATGAAGGTATAATCCTTGCTCTGGTCCCGGAGCATGTCCCGCATCCCGAAGCGATTGGCCAGGCGCTCCACCTGGATCCGGGCGCCCTCCACCATCAGGTCCAGCAGCATCTGCCCGCCGCCGGTGAGCTGGGCCAGGTATTCCAGCTTGGACCGGTCCGTGGCCAGGTTGTCGTCCAGCATTTCCTGGGGATACTCGCAGTCCAGGGCAAAATTTTTGAAGAAATACAGGGCCAGGGTCGGGTTGTAGAGCTTGCCGTCGTTTTCCGGGGAAAACCGATATCCGTTGTACCACGTCCGCATCATGTCCAGGGCCTGCTCCCGGGCCGGCGCATCCAGCGCGCAGGCTTCCCCGACCAGATCCATGCCCCGTGCGATTTCTTCGTCCGTAAAACCGCACAGGTCGTTGAGCTGTCGACGCTGGGAGATGTTCTCCGCGATATTGAACCCGCTGGTGATGTCGCTCATGACCACCGGCGAGACCCCGGTGATGAAGATCCGATCGATCAGGCCCTGGCCGGCCAGGGATTTGACGGCCTTGAACAGGGTGCGCAGCGGGCCTTCCTCGAAGACCAGGGCTTCGTAGCGCCGCCCCGCGTCCCGCTGGGCGCTCGTCATCACTTCGTTGGCGAAGTTGTCGTATTCGTCGATGAGCAGGAAGAGGGGATGGCCGGCAGCCTGAGCGGAGGATGCGAGAGACTCCAGCGAGCTCAGGGCGTTATCCGGGTCAATGCCCACCCCCTGGACCCCATAATCCTGATAATACTTCAAAAAGCTTTCGATCCGAACATTGACGTGATCATGCAGCGCCCGCCTGATTCGGTCCACGGTTCCCGTGGGGTCGACGCAGGAAAAGTCGAGCTGGAGCATGAAAAAGCTGTTGCGCAGGGGGGTGGGATTGCGGCCGATGGCCAAAGGGCCGAACATCTCGTCAAAGAGATGGGCCGAGGCCAGGTCGTAGTAGTTGTGCAGGGTGGACAGCAGCAGGCTCTTGCCGAAGCGCCGGGGACGGATGAAAAGCTGGAACTTCCCCTGCTCCAGCAGGGGGATGCGGTCCGTGCGGTCGACGTAGAAATAGCCGTTGGTGGCAATGTCGCGAAAATTGCTGATGCCGTAGGGGAATTTCATGATCGTCTCATGGGGGGCTGGTTTTGGGTTTGTTGGGTTGATTTTCTCTGTGGTAGAATGAATTGAAGAATATCACCACAGAGGACACAGAGGGGCACAGAGGGCTTCGCCTTGGGCTTCGCCTTGGGCTTCGCCGTTGAGAGTCTACGCCGTTGAAGAGTTGAGGTGTTGAGGAGTTGGTGGTTTTTTGGGGTTTCTCTGTGGGGGCTCTGTGTTCTCTGTGGTAGAAAAAAATATATATTACGCGGGCACGTCGATGGAATCCGTGTACATCTCGATGCCCAGCCGTTCTCCCACCACCCTGGCCGCGGGGTCGATCATCGGGGAGATCACGATCAGTCGATCCGCCTGGCGGTTACGGAGCTTCTCGTAGAACCGGACCTTGCGCTCAAAGGCGTACATGGCTGACTTGTCCACTGAGGACTTCAGCTCGCAGACGATGAGCAGGCCATTCTTGATGATCACGTCCAGCTCCACCTGGTCCGGCCGCCCGAACACCTCTCCTGATACGTCGTATTCCGTGACGTTGAGCACCTGGACCCCAAAGCTCTTTTCCAGGATTCCGGCCAGGGCGTTGCGGAAGGCCCGCTCGGACTGCATGCCCCAGCGCGCCCCCAGGCCGCCGATGGTCCGGTCGATCTTGGTGGACACGGCCATGACTTCTTCATGCAGGCGCTTGAGTTCAAGCTGGTTGGCCTCCCATTTGCGATTTTGCTCTTCCCGATCCCGGCGCAGCTCATCCAGCAGCCTGTCAAAGCGGGATTCGGCCTCGACGCGGGGCAGGAACTCGCCGCGCAAGGCCCGCGCCAGGGTCGCGCAAAATGCGGGATCCTGCTCAATGAGCAGGGGCATCTGCTCCAGTATTTCGCTCTTGATGGATTCCAGGGTTGTCGTCATGGTCACGCTTTTGGGTTTGTTGGGTTTTTGGGGGTTGTTGTGGAAAATGATGAAGAATATCAGCACAGAGGTGCACAGAGAGGGGGGATGCGTTTGTTGAAAACAGGGAAAAGCTGCTTTCAGTAAAGCTGCCCGCCGATCAGGTGAAGAATGCTTTGAGCACCAGCGAGACGACCCCTGCCAGCATGACTCCCATCATCCACTTGAGGACCAGGATTTGTTTCTCGAGCCTGTGGATGTCGTCCTTGGTGGCGAGGGTCGCGTCCAGGACCTCTGACAGGACTTGTTTCTGGGCTAATGCGTGCGCTTCCGCTTGTTCCTCGGAGAGTCCGCTTTGCCTGAGTTTTTTCACGTAGGCCAGGGTGTCGAACGTGATGCTGGACATGTCTTGTTCCGTGTGGGTTTTTGGGGTTTTTTGGGTTTGTTTTTGAATTGATTGGAGAATTTGAAGGTTGAACCGCTCGCTGCGCTGAGGGCGTCAAGGGCTCAGAGAAATATTGCCCACCTTTCGGGAGGAACCGGAAGCCTCGGCTTTGGTCACATATTCCTGCATGCCAGCGCCTCCCTTTTGTACACGTTACCCAACCTGGAAGCGGCTGGCAATTTTTTTTGGGTTTTTGGGGTTGGGGGGGGGGGGGGGGGGAGGATATCAGGGCCTTCGCCCTGGGAGAGCTGGTGAGTTGTTGGCGGTGTCGGGATCATAATACCTTTATCCAAGGCATACCATGCTTCAACGTTTTTGGAACTCTGTATCGCGTCGTATTGATTTCATCGGGGGCTGGTGGTGCCAGCTGCGCTATCTGGCTTTTGTCTTTCGTGATGAACTCAGGTGCGGCGGTCTACTCATCACACTGAAGAAAACCTGGGCGTATGTGATCGGGTGCCTGCGTCGGCCCGCGGAAAGCCCGGCGCCGGGTGTCTCGGCGCCTGCCGTGGAAAAGATTCTTGCCATGTTTTCCGATGACCTGCGGGCCTTTGCTGCGCCGCCTCAGGCCGTGGACATCGTTATACCGGTCCATAACGGGTTTGAGTTTCTTGGTCCGCTGCTGCAAAGCGTACTCCGGAACACGACCCCGGGTACGTACCGGCTGATCATTGTCGACGATTTCAGCACGGACCCCAGGGTCGGGCCGTTCCTGGCCGCGTTCCGGGACGACAACCCGGGCAGTGACGTGCTGCTCGTGACGAACCGGGAAAACCTCGGGTTCGTGCAAAGCGTCAACTTGGCGGTGAAGCAGCATGCGCGGAGTCATTTCGTAATCCTGAACACGGACGTCGAGGTCCCGCCGCTGTGGCTGGAGCGCTTGATGTATCCGATCTTCACGATGAAGAAGGTCGCGAGCACCACCCCGTTCACGAATGCCGGCACGATATGCAGTTTCCCGGAATGGCTCAAGGACAACGCGCTTCCGGAGGGGCTTACGGTGGAGGGGGTGGACCGTTTTTTTCAGCAGGTGCATGTTGACAAGACCATTGTACGCATTCCTACGGGCATCGGCTTCTGCATGGGCGTCAACAAGGACGTGGTCGACGCGATCGGGATGTTCGACGAAGCTTTCGGCCTGGGGTACGGCGAGGAGAACGACTGGTGCAGGCGGGCGATCAAGGCCGGGTATGTCAACCTGCACGTCACCAATCTGTTCGTGTTCCACAACCACGGGGGATCATTCCTCAAGGAGGAAAAGCGCAGGCTGCAGGAGCGCAACAGGGTTCTGCTCGCGGAAAAGCACCCCGACTATCACAAGGAGGTGGCCAGGTTCATCCAGGCCGACGAGCTGGGCGCTTTGCGGTCGGTGCTTGCGGCCCGGCTTCTGGCTGAAACGCGGGGCATGGTGCTTTTCCTCGATCATGCCCTTGGGGGCGGGGCGAACCAATTCGCAAAACGGCATCTTCGGGACCAGGACATGGTTTGCGTCCTTGCCCCGGATCGCCGCTCGGGGCGGTTTACGCTCGCCTTTTCCGGGCGGTCCTTTCCCGGGCGGGCGTTGTTCACGGCCGAGGGCCATGACACGCTCAAGGACGTGATCGCCTTTTTCAAGGTCAGGGAGGTGGTCGTGAACAGCATTGTCTCCTTTCCGCGACCTCTGGAACTGCTGGACCTGATCGCCGGGCTGGAGGGCGTCACCCTGACGTACATGGTGCATGACTACTACTGCGGGTGCCCCATGTTCAACCTGCTGGACGATGAACTCCGGTATTGCGGGATTCCGGAAAGCCGGGAGCGCTGCGGGGCGTGCCTGCGCACCAACCCCTTGATCCCGAAGCTGGCCGGAAACGTCCTGCATGCGTATCCCGGCCTGGGCATTGGACAGTGGCGAGAGCATTTTTTCAAGGTGCTTGCAAAGGCCGCAAAGATCGTTTGCTTTTCCAATTCCTCAAAGCAGATCCTCATGAAGTGCCATCCGGGCCTGTCTCCGGAAAAGATCCGCGTTGCGCCGCATGCCGTGGATTGGGTCAGGCCGGTGGCGATCACCCCAACCACACCCACGGTCAACGTCGCCGTGCCGGGGCACGTCAACATCTCCAAGGGCTATCACGTCGTTTCGGCCCTGGCCTCGTACATCGCCCTTAAGGGGGTGGATATGCGGATGCATTTTTTCGGAAAAATTCTCGAACCGCAGGAGAGCATCAGTTCCCTGCCGTCGAGCCGGATGCACGGGCCATACGAGAAATCGGACCTGCCCCGGCTGATGGAAGCCAATGCAATCGATATCGTGCTCATTCCGTCCATCTGCCCGGAGACCTTCTCCTATACCACGGAAGAGGCCCTGCGAATGGGGTTGCCCGTGGCGGTGTTCGACGTGGGCGCGCCCGCGGAGCGGGTCAAGACGTATCAGCGGGGGCTTGTGTTGGAGAGCACCGCGCCCGCGGACATCGTGGCCGGGATTCTCGGTTTCCTGGGAAGGCAGGTTGGGCGCGGCGGCGAGGCCGCGGCGGGTGGCTCGCACGAAAAGATCACCTTTGTCTGCGTATCCAACAACGAACTCGTATACGCAGCGGCTGTCGGCGCTTCAGCCTGGATGACCGAACATCCGATACGTAAATACGACAACAGGGCCGAGAATGTTCCGATCCCGCTCCGGTACAACGAGGCCGTGGACGTGCTGCTGCGTGAAGGCTACAACGGCTGGATCTTCTTCGTCCACAACGACTTCGCTATTCTCCAGGATGTCGGAAAGATAGTGGAGGGCCTGGACCGGCATGCGATCTACGGCCCCATCGGCGCGGTGCTGGAAAACGGCGCCAAGAAGCTCTACGGGCAGATTCATCAGGGCCATGACAGAGGGTTCGTGGCTCATGGCGAGGCCGTGGAGAACCCGAAACAGGTCGACACCCTGGACTGCCAGTGCGTTTTCCTGCACAGCGACCTGTTTCGGAAGCATGCGCTGCGATTTTCCGAGGACCCGGTCTACGCCTTTCATCAATATGCCGAGGAGTTTTGCCTGAATGCCAGCAGGGACCACGGCATAGCGTCCTTTGCCGTGCAGATGGACTGCAAGCACCTGAGCTGGGGCAAACTGGACGCCGGGTTCTACAAGGCCATGAACGGCCTGCTCAAGACGTATCCCGACAGGGCCTGGGCAGGCACCTGCACGCATTTGACCGGGGCGTCCTGATTTCATGGACGCTATTGTGAGCAGGACATCAATCACCAGCGGCAAAGCCCACCAACCATCACCTGAACACAAGCGAGGTCAAAATGATCACCGATCCCCTGTTTCCTCAGCAGTGGCAGTTGTTTCCAAATTTTCCCTGGAACACCAAAGCCTTTTTCCTCTGGCCGGAGTACCTCGGCCGGGGGGTGAGCGTGCTGGTGGCGGACGACGGCTTTCAGGTGGACCACCCGGATCTGGTCGCGAACATCATCAGCCATATCGACCTGGAAACCATGCGCCCCGACGGCCGGGCCCAAGCGGAGAATGAGAATCATGGAACATCCGTGGCCGGGCTGATCGCCGCGCCCATCAACGGCCTGGGCGTGGTGGGGGTGGCCCCGGGGGCCGGCCTGGTCCTGGCCAGGATGAACTTCAATGAGGACGAGTCCGAGGGGCATCTGCCGGCTCAGGAGACCCGGGCTTTTGCCCTGGCCAGGGACCATGACGTGATGAACAACAGCTGGGGCTACGGCCCGCTGGGGGATTCCTGGTTCGATGAAAATTTCCGGGAAGCCTACGCCAATCTGGAAGCCGCGGCCCGGGAGGGGCGCGGAGGTCTGGGCACGATCATCGTCTTTTCCGCGGGCAACGAGGAGCTTGACGAGGAGAGCGGCCTGCCAATGAAGTTCAATTCCAACCTCTTGAATTTCCAGAACCACCCCTACACCATTGCCGTGGCCAATCTGGCCGAGGATGGGGCCATCTACTCGGGCGAAGGCAATTCCCTGCCCGGGGCCAATGTCCTGGTGGCGGCCCCGGGTGAGGGCACGGTGACCACGGACCGCCTGCCCCCGGACGGCTACATTCCCGAGGACGCCTACACGGACTTCGGCGGAACTTCGGCCGCGGCGCCGGTGACCTCCGGCGTGGTGGCCCTGATGCTGGAGGCCAACCCGAACCTGGGCTTTCGGGACGTCCAGGAAATTCTGGCCTACAGCGCCCGTCAGACCGCGTTCATGCAGGCCCGGACCAACGGGGCCGAGAACTGGAACCTGGGCGGACTGACTTTTTCCGACGCCTTTGGTTTCGGCGTGGTGGACGCCCTGGCCGCGGTGCGTCTGGCCGAAACCTGGCACAAGCAGAGCACCGCGCGGAACCAGCTGGAAGTGGAGGGCTCGCTGACCGGGCTGGCCGGCCGCGAGCTGGGGCGAAGCCTGAGCTACACCTTTACGGTGGCGGACAGCTTCACCCTGGAGCATGTCGTGCTCCCGGTGGCCATTGACGGCGTTTCCCTGGACAATCTGCGCATCGACCTGATCTCCCCGTCCGGAACGCGCTCCACGCTGATCAAGGACGCCCTGGTCCAGACCGACGGGCTGCAGTTCGCTTTTACCAGCGCCCAATTCCTGGGCGAGGACGCGGTCGGCAGATGGACCCTGGAAATGACCAATACCGGTTCGGCCGGGCGCATCGACGAAATCGGCTTCTCCGCCCTGGGCGGCAACGCGCCCAAGGCCCATGTGATCACGGACGCGGTCCTGGATGTTTCCGGAACGCCGGTCATGGACGCCCGGGGCTATGCGGTGATCAACGCCGCGGCCTTCACCGGGGACTCGGTCATCAATCTGCGGCTGGATGGCGGGTTTGCCTTTGGTCCGACGACCGGCACCATTGTCTCTCCCGAATCCATCCAGATGGTCGCGACCGGGGACGGCGACGACCGCATCAAGGTCAATGCCCTGGACAATACCGTCATGGCCGGGCGGGGCAACGACATCGTCTTCAGCGGGGCGGGCAACAATGTCATCCTGGGCGGCCCGGGCCTGGACGTGGCGGCCTATTCCGGTTTCGCCGCGGGGGATTTGATCATCACCGGCAACAGCCTGGAGGCAGTCGTCCAGGGACCGATCTTTACGGACAGCTTGTTCGATACGGCCTTGATCGTGACAGGGGACAACGCGGTGACCATGCTGAGCCCCACGGCCGGGATCCTTGATTTTGGGCTGGACCCGGCCTTCTATCTGGCGATGAATCCGGATGTGGCCATGGCCGGGGTGGACCCCTTGGTCCATTTCCTGACCAACGGCCTGGCCGAGTCCCGGATGCCCAACCCGCTCTTCGACCCGGCCGGCTACCTGGAAAGCTACGCCGACGTCCGGCAGGCCGTGGAACTGGGGCTGACCACGGCGGTGGAGCACTATTACACCCAGGGCTGGATAATGGGTTATGATCCCTCAATGTACTTTTCCACCTCCGCCTACCTGGAGCGGTACCCGGAAGCGGCCGAGGCCGGCATGAACCCTCTGGAGCACTATCTGCGGTTCGGGATGAACGAGGGGTATACGGGTTTTCTGGCGTGAGGGGGGGGTGGGTTTGTTGGGTTTGTGGGGTTTGTGGGGGGTGAGTTCTCTGTGGTTCTCTGTGTTCTCTGTGGTGGGATGTTTTGAGAATTTGTAACTACTCAGTACATTTTGTGTCCGATCTTGCTCCGGCAATCGGTGTCGGGGTCGGCGCTTCGCTATCGGATTCGGAATCGAAACAGGAAGGATTAAGAACGCATCCCAACGTTTTCGATCCCGATCCCGATTCCGATTCCGACCCCGGCAACAGAATTACTCTGTGCTGAGTAGTTACGAGAATTTTACCACAGAGGGCACAGAGGGCTTCGCCGTTGAGGGGTTGAGTTGAGAGGGGGTTAGCTGGGGGGTGTTTTTTCCGCTGTCCGGCTCGCTTTGCGGGCCAGCCAGCGCAAGGGGCTGGTGATCCGCCAGGAGAGGCTGGCGTGCAGGGCCGTGATGTGGGCGTTCAGTCCGGCAGCGTACTGTTCCAGATTTGTGACATGGCTCTGCAGATTTGTGATGTGGTTCTCCAGGTCGGTGACGTGGCTCTCCAGGGAGGCGATGCGGGCTGTGCGTCCCTCGGCCTCGAACCGCATCCCGGTAATCAGGGCGTCGCGTTCGTCCACGTAGGCCAGCAGCGGGTCCTGGCGGTGAAGGAGTTCAACGGCCCGCCCCACAACGTCCTCGGTGTCGCCCTCATTGTCGGCGTCAGCGGCCATGCGTCGGAGCGCGTGATACATTTCCGCCACGTCCCGGAACAGGTCCGGGAAGGCTTGCAGGTCCGGCTCGTCAAAACGAGAGTGCCGCAACCGGGGTTCCAGGAACCCCTGGGCGAATTCCGGGTCCGGGCTGGGCGTGAGCCCCAGGGCTTCGGCCATCCGTCGCAGGTCCCGCTCCGGGTCCTCCAGAAGCAGGTCGTAATCCACGACCACGCGGCGGTGCTCCCGGGTATGCAGCAGGGCCATGGCCATATGCGCCAGCCAGAGGACATGGCTCTTGACCGGGGCCACGTAGCCCCGGCTGGTGTCGTCCCGGGCCAGGGAGCGGGACACGCTCAAGGGATGGCGCACGGCGACCACGTACCCGACGTCCAGGTCCAGGGCCGCGAAGACGCTCTGCCAAAAGGGCAGGAGGATGGAGATGCGCGGATCCTTCAGGCCGAACACGTCGAATTGCTCGAATTTTTTGCGCAATATTTCCGCGGCCCTGTCCCTGAAGGCCGCGGGCGCGGAGTCGGCGATGCGGCCCAGGTCCGAGAAGCGCAGCGCGTCCCACGAGCGTCCGAAATGATCCAGCAGGTCGATATTCAGGGCATTGACGTCCAGGTCCTCAAAATAGCCCTTGTCATTGTCCCCGGCCACCCCGGGCATCAGGTCTTCCCCCAGCTCCACGCCCAGGGCCCGCAGACCGCGGGTGACGACGCTGGTCCCGCTGCGGTGCATGCCCAGGACCACGATGAGCCGTTTGCCGGCGCGAGCGGCTGGTGAGGACACGTTTTGTTCATGCGGATGCATATGCATGGACTCCTTCAGAGGTCAGTTTCAGCTTATTCACCACAGAGAATACGATAGATGGCACAGAGGGAAAAGGTTCGTTCCCCTCCTTGCCCAGTCCCATGGGCAATGCTCGAGCACTCCGGGCTTGGCGTCAATAACCCAGCCATGTAAGATCATCGCCGCATCGGTCCAGAAGACGGCGCCGCTCTTCCTCGGAGAGGTCGCGCCGACTCCTTCCGACGCTGTCGGCGTGAATGGTTGGCCTGAGAAGGATTTTTTGATCCTCGATGCCGCCTCCGCGTTGTGGAGAGGCGAACGAACACAGTACTGACGTCTCAAAGGGCAGGTTCAGCCATTCGAAAAGACGGTCAAGAACCGTCTCCGGCCTTTCGACCAACTCCTCGTAGCGCACGATGCGGCAATCTCGTGGCCGCTTGTCCATGTGCTCCCGCGCAGCCCGGCAATTTGTCGACCAGCGGTCAAGAATCTTGTCGAAGTCGTGTGGCAGGGTCTTGACGAACGCAGCTTCCCGGGCCGATGCCAACATGTCCAAGGGGTGGCGGGCCATGTGTATGTAGCGGAACCCTTCGGGAAGCAAGACGCGCCAATGCGCAAGATACAGAGCGTTTTCTGGATCCTTGTCAGCCCAGCAGCACTTGCCCAATCGACTTGCGATTCGCTTGCGCAGGTCGACGTAACCCTTTCCTATGGTCTCCAGCAGGTCGTTCAGGTCCGCAGGCAGACTGCGCACTGTGGTGAAAAAACGCAAATGAGTATAGGGATCGTCCTGGAATTCCATGCGCAGATCCCGAAAGAACTTGACCTCCGGAGGGCAGTGGATCGCGCTGTGCGCATCCAGTAGACGCCGCAGCAACGTGGTTCCACTGCGATAAAAGCCGCCAATAATGATCGGTTTCTGTTTAGTCATCGTAGCCGAGTTCCGTCAGAAGGTCTCCGGCAATATCTTGAAAACTTGAGATTTCCTCGGTACTCATTGCCTGCTTCCATTTGCCGGCCTGCGTCGGGTCCGGTGGTCGCCGCACATGCTTATGGATGGACAGGCGTTGTTCCCTGGGAACCTGCACGTTTCCGCGTTCATCGGGGCGGTCGCCCATCTCGTCCAAACGTCGAGCTGCATGGTGGTGGTAGTCGAGCATGGCCGGGCTATAAGTGAGGTCCAGGAAATCGCAGATTTGCTTCAGAAATATCTCGGGCGAACCGATCAGATCCTCAAAACGCAGTTCGAGATAGCGTCCTTCGGTTAGTTCCCGGGCTTGAAGCCTGGCCTGAAGGATGTGCTCGCGCCAGAAGACCGCCGCATCCGCCAGGTTTCGACCAGGGCCGAACCATTTGTCCTTATATGACAAAGCCACGTCCCGGCCGTCTCGAATCATGTGGATGAACCGGGCTTCAGGAAACACATCGGCCAGGGCTGAGATGTACTTGACGTATGGTGGAGACTTGTCTCCACAGCGGGGTTTGTTGAAGCGGGCCGCGTAGTGCTTGTAGAACAGGCGTGCGGCCCGGGCCAAGTCGAAGGGCTCCAGGCCGGTCACGTCCAGGCGCAGTTTTTCTGCGTCCAGTTGGAAGTCGCCCCAGGTGGGTGCATCGGTGAGCATGGTCATGAACTTCTCGGCGCTCGCGGGCGGGTCCTGAAGCATCGCGGCCAGAAAGTGGGTTTCCGGAGGGATTGCGACATCCGGGTGAGCGTCCAGCATCAGACGCAACAGGGTGGTTCCGGATCGCCCCACGCCAACAATAAAGGGCATAGGCTGGAGGACTTCGGACCTTCCGCCAAGAAAAGGATGCTCAATTCGGACTCGATCCGTCTTCCAACCGTCCACCTCCGGCCTTTGCAGTTCGTTTGGGCTGGGCCACCAGACGCCTTCCGGGTCAAAAACGGCTCGTCTACCGTGCCATCCCAGTTCTCGGACTTCTTCCGTGGAATAGATTCGCTGCTTGCCGTACTTTTCTACCAGGTGGCGGACGCCGAGACAGGGGTAGTGCCGCAGGATCAGTTTTTCCGGAGCCAGACGCAGACCGGGAAAGGCGACCCGGTGACCTCCGTGCGAGGCCAAGTCAACTCTCTCGTCAATTTTTTTCCATGCGTTAATTCGATGCCGCGGGCCCGGTGCGAAATAATAAGCCAGGGGAAATCCGGTCACGTAGTCCGTCTCTTTGGGTGGGGTCTCTAGGGGCTGTCCGGTCTTGTCCAGTGGCAGGAAAACGAATTCATCGAAGTCCACCGCGGTGTATCCTGCTTTGTCCAGTCTTTTCAGGGCCTGGACCAGGGTTTCGTCAGGCCTCCGGCTTTGCCGGACCTCATCCGCATCATGGTGAATGAACCAGTCCGCGTCCAGACTTGCGGCCAACTCGGCCTTGAACTCCAGGATGCCGCGCCAGTCATAAAAGCCGGGGTAGGGGAACCGTTCAATCCCGATCACCCCGCGGCCCAGCCATTGCCTGGCGATATTCGTGGTTTCGTCGGTGGAGTCGTTGTCAATGATCACGGTTTGCACGCCTTGCTCGTACAGATGGCGCAGGCAGCGCTCCATATACACGGCTTCGTTGCGCACCCCCAATAGGGCAATTACCCGGAACGGACCTGCCTCGCGCTCTTCCAAACGGATATCGGTCCGGCACAGGCCCATGAAGTCCTGTTCCTGCTGGTCGACGACACGGAAATGCAGGGCCGCGATCTGGCTTTGCAACGGGCTATAGTCGTTTTCCCCGACACGACGCACCAGGCGCAGGGTGATGAAGAAGTCGCCGCGGCAAAAAGGGTTCTCGAGGATGATGCGCATGCGCCGACGTGCATGTTCCGACGGCTCCAGGGCAAAGCGTCGACCTGTGATCTCTACCAGGCGATGAGTCTGAACCACCACGGCCAGGGCCAGTTTTTCCTCGTTCGGAGGACAGTGCAGGTCGATCAAAATTTCCAGGGGCTCTCCCAATCGGACCTGGGTCTGGGAGGTCTGGCTGTCCGCGAAGAGCGCGGCGGATATCTGGCCCTCCCCCGTGCCGAAGGCCGCGGCCCGCGGCGGGGGACCGATGGGTTGCTGCTGCTTGATGGGCCGAGAGATTCCCAGTGCCTGCCGGTGCAACTCCCGGTTATCGAAAAAATACTGGGCCGCCACGGCCTCGGGATTGCCCTCGGCCTTGACCCGGCCTTTCTCCAGGTACACGGCTCGGGTGCAGATGTTCTGCACCGTGGCCATGTCGTGGGAAACCAGCAGCACCGTGACGCCCCTGTCCCGCAGCGTCTCCATGCGTTTCATGCACTTGAACTGAAAGGCCGAGTCCCCCACGGACAAAGCCTCGTCCACCACCAGGATTTCCGGGTCCACGTTCACGGAAACGGCAAAGGCCAGCCGCACGACCATGCCGCTGGAATAGGTCTTCACGGGCTGCTCGATGAAGTCCCCGATGTCCGCGAACGCGGCGATGGCCTCGAAGCGGTCCTCGATCTCCCGGGTGGAAAGACCGAGCACGGCCCCGTTCATGAAGACGTTTTCCCGGCCCGTGAATTCCGGGTTGAAGCCGGAACCCAGTTCCAGCAGGGCCGCTACCCGGCCGGACAACTCCACCTCGCCGGAGGTGGGCGTCAGGGTGCCGCAGACCAACTGGAGCAGGGTGGACTTGCCCGAGCCGTTGCGGCCGATGACGCCCACGGTTTCCCCGCGGCGGACGTCGAAGGAAACGTCGTGCAGGGCCCTGAATTCCTCAAAATAGCAGCGTGGGGGGCGCCCCACAAGCCTGTCCAGCCGCGGAAAAATGAACTGCCGAAGACGATGCCCGGGATACTTGTAGATCTGATAGTGTTTGGAAAGGCCGCGGACGCGGATGGCGGTGTCGGTGGGCAAGGGCACGTATTCAGGTTGTCTGGTCATTGGTTTGGTTCGGGATATTTTGTTTCGCCCACGACGTTTGATAAATCTACTTGAGCCCAATCAAAATGATTCACATGCTTAATTTTTCTTCCAAGATACTCGCTATGGCAGTAGAGGCCCGCAACGGGCTTATTCTTCAGATAGTCATCAGCCAGTGACGAAAATCTGCCGACAATCGGGTTCGACATGCCTGCCTCCATACATTCAAATCCAAGAGCATCGGAAAAGAGAACCCGTAAGGCCATGTCGCTGAATTGAAAAAAGTGCCATGGCCTCTCATGCGAAGAGAACGAAAAATGAGTTTCTACAAAAACAAGACCACCAACTTTGAGCATTTTTGCAATCTCAAGGGCAACGACCCAAGGCATTGCAAAGTGCTCGAAACATGCACTGGAATAGATAATATCGAACTGTTCGCCGTCCTTGAAATACGATGAAAGCCTATGAGCATCGCCGACAATATCAACATTAACGCCAGGATAATAGTCAAACCCAACATACTCCGCATTGGCGAATTCCTTACGGGCTCGTGATGCGACGGTTACTTCCCGGCTGCCGATTTCAAGGACCCTGACGCCTGGTTTGTTTCCAATGGCATACAAGAATTTTTGCCATTTTTGATGCGCGACAAGTTTTGACATGGGAAGATCCGGGCTCAAATACTCCTGGTCAAATCGCGACTCGATTTTTACGGACAGTTTGCGACAGGCCCGAAAAATTTTTGTGAGTAGACTGTTCATATATTCCACTTGTCCATTCTCCATTCAAAAAATACCAAGTTCTTGGCAGCGGAAAACAAACATTGTGCCTTCAGCCGTTGTCACAGCACGTCCGCGAAGCCCGGGCGGGTTTTCTGGAACCAGGCGAAGCCGACCCAGGCTGCGACCAGGGCGATCAGGGTGTACAGGGCCAGGCCGGGCCAGTTCGGAGGCGTGCCCCAGACCAAGACCATGCGCAGTTGTTCGATGATGAAGGTCAGCGGGTTGAGCATGATCCAGATGCGTAAATTTTCCGGGATGGCGCTGACCGGAAAGAAAATCGGGGATGCGAACAGCAGGACCATGGTGGCGATGCTGGTGGTCTGGGCCACGTCGCGAAGAAAAACCCCCAGTGAGGCCAGGATCCAGGAAAAGGCGAGGGACAGAATGATCAGGGGCAGCAGCACGAGGGGAACGAGCAGGACCGTCCAGTGCAGGAAGCCGTTGAAGAGCAGAAAGGCCGCCAGGAGGATGGTCAGGCTGACAATGGAATGGAACAGAACCGACCCCAGAGCCGTGATCGGCAGGATTTCCAGCGGAAAGATGACCTTTTTAACGTAGTTCGGGTTGGCCAGGACCAGCCAGGGAGCGCGGTTGAGCATCTCCGTGAACAGCCCGTGAACGATCAGTCCGGCAAAAAGGATGATCGCAAACTGGGTCTTGGTCTCCTCGTCCCCGGTATTCCAACGCGCCTTGAACACGACGGAAAAGACAAAGGTATACACCACCAGCATGAACACGGGATGCAGGATGGACCAGAACAGGCCGAGGGCCGAACCTTTATAGCGGCCGATGATTTCGCGTTTGGTCATTCTGGCGATCAGCTGCCGGTTGCGCCAAAGGCCGCGAAGCATGGCCGCGGGGGACGAGGAGTGGGGCATTGGGTTTGTTGGGTTTAACGCTATTTTGGGTAGTGGGCTACTGCTCGCGCAGCGCCTTGCGCAGGCCTGCGGTGACCGGTTCCATGAGGTATTGGAGGACCGTGCGGGGGTGGGTTTTGATGTAGACTTCCACGGGCATGCCCGGGGTGAGCAGGTCCGGGTCGGTGATGGCCGCGACCAGGGAGTCGCGGTCAATGGCGATCCGGGCCTCGTAGTGGGGGAACTCGCCGTAGGGGGTTCGGGAAGTCAGGCGGTCAGCCGAGATGTAGGTCACCGTGCCCTGGGCCCGTGGCGTGGTGCGCTGCTTGAACGCTGTGAGCACCAGCTCGGCCTGCTGTCCAAGGTGCACGTCGCTGATCCGGTGCACGTCCACCTGGGCCTCCACGATCAGGGGCATGTCCCCGGGCACGATGTCCATCAGCGGCTCCCGGGGGGCGATGACCCCGCCGGGGGTGTGCACTTTCAGGCCGACCACGATGCCGTCGTCCGGGGACATGATCTCCAGGCGCCGGGCCTGGTCCACTGTTGGCCGCCGCCGGTCCTCCAGTTCGAACAGGGCGTTCTGGACTTCGCCAAGCCTGGTCACGGCCTCCTGCAGGTATTGCGTGATCAGATCCTGAATGCGCAACCGCAATTCGGCGATGCGCTCCCGGGTCTGGGCCCGTTCGCCGATGAGCTGCTCCTGGCGGGCGCGGTGGGAGTCCAGGGAACGGGTCAGTTCCATGATGTGCGATTTTTCCAGATAGCGGCCTTCCATGAGAATGGTTTTGGATTCGATCTCGTCGGTCAGGGAGGCGATGATCCGGTCCACGGCCTCTGCCTGTTCCTCCAGGCTCCGGATCAGGATTTCAAGCTGCTCGATCTGGGTGCGGAGCAGCCCCGTCTGACCCTGAAGAGCGGAACGGCGAGCCTGAAAGATCTTGCTCTCACCTTCCATGATGGCGGATACGTTGGTCTGGTTCTGGCGGTCCAGCAGCACCGGAGGCCAGGAAATGCGCTCGGCGCGGTCCCGCTCGGCTTCCAGACGGGCCTTGACGGCCAGGAGGTGGTCCCGTTGGCCCTGCTGGAGATCGTAGGCCGCACTGACCTGCTCGGCCTCCAGGCGGATCAGCACCTGCCCCCGGCTGACCCGGTCGCCGTCGCGGACCAGGATTTCCCGGACGATGCCGCCTTCCAGATGCTGAACGGTGCGGCGGTTGGAATCCACCTTGACCTCGCCCTGGGCGATGACCGCCGCGCTGATGGTGGCCATGGCCGCCCAGGCGCCCAGGCCGCCGAAAAAGAGCAGAATGATGACCAGCCCGGCAATGATGATCGGCCGCGTGTTGTCCGGCGGAGCGGTCAGATCGTTATCGGGCCTTGAGGATGAGAGGGATGCGGGGAGTGGGAGTTGGTTTTTCATGTCGGGTTGTTTTTTGGTTTGTGAGGTTTGTGGGGTTTATGGGGTTTAAGGGGTAACTCAACAAACCCAATAAACTATACTTTCCTTCCCTGCTCAAGCTCAATGACCACGTCGGCCATTTTGAGGATCCAGGGGCGGTGGGAGATGAGCAGGACCATGTTGCCGTCGGCACTGGCGACTGTAATGGCCTGGGCCAGGGCCTGGCGGCCCTCGTCGTCCAGGTTGGCGTCGGGCTCGTCCAGGACCAGCAGCCTGGGGGTGCCGTAGAGGGCCCGGGCCAGGGCGATGCGCTGGCGCTGCCCGGCAGAGAGGTTGGCGGCCCGTGGGGCCACGGGCGTGTCGTAGCCCTGCGGCAGGCGCAGGATCATGTCGTGCGCTCCAGCGGCGCGGGCAGCGGCCACGATGCCTTCGGCGTCCTCGTCGGCCATGCGTCCGATGTTCTGGCCCACCGTGGCCGTGAGCAGTTCCACGTCCTGGGGCAGGTAGCCGATCAATCCGGAGCGAAGGCCCTCATCCAGCCGGGTCAGGTCGTGGCCGTCCAAACTCAGCCACCCGCCGGAGGGCGGATGCAGGCCGACAATGGTCGCGGCCAAGCTGGTCTTCCCCGCCCCGCTGGGCCCGATCAGGGCCATCACGCCACCGGGGGCCAGGGACAGATTGATATTGGACAGGACGGTGCGTCCGGAAAGCTGAAGACTCAGGTCGCTGACGACCAGGCCGGAAGCTCTCGCGGTTGTCGGTGCCGGCAAGGCAAGGGGGCCGGAGGTCGACCCGTTTTCGGTCAGGGCCCGGTTCAGGCGAATCGAGGCCAGACGGGCTTCCTGAAACTGCTTCCAGCCGGCCAGGATCAGGTCCAGGGGCTGCAAGGCCTTGCCCATCATGATCGACCCGACGATCATCACCCCGGCGGTGATCTCATTGGCGATGACCAGCACGGCGCCTACGCTGAGAATGATGGCCTGCAGGCCCATGCGCAGCGACTTGGTCATGGCGGCGCTCAGGCCGGTGCGGTCGTGGACCCGTGTTTCCAGGGTCACGTCCCGGTCGTTGGCCTGCTGCCAGCGGGTTACCAGGGCCGGAAGCATGCCCATGGCATATACGGCATGCACGTTGCGCTGGGCGGCGCGGAGCATAACCGCGGCCGTGGAGGAGGACTCCGCGGCTTCTCGGGCCGCCTTGCGGGTCAGGGTTTCGTTGACGAAGAGCAGAATGAACAGCAGCATGGCGCCGGCCGTGGAAACCATGCCGATCACCGGGTGAAGCAGAAAGGTCACGGCCAGGTAAATCGGCAGCCAGGGCAGGTCGAAAAAGGCGAAAATGCCCGTGCCGCCGAGAAACGTCTTCACCGCGTTGAGGTCCGCGGCGCCTCGCTCGTAGGTCGGGGTCCCGGGTAGTCCCCTGGGCGTGAACATGGTCTTCAGCACCGGATCGCCCATGCGCTGGTCCACGCGGTTGCCCAGGCGAACAAGGAGTCGTGAGCGCAACCCTTCGAGCAGACCCATGACCGCAAGGGCGCCCAGGGCGGCCACTGTGACGAAGATCAGGGTGGCCTCGCTGCGCCCGGTGAGCACCCGGTCGAAAATCAGAAGCATATGCAACGGCACGGCCAGGCTGAGAACGTTTATGAACAGGCTGAAGAAAAAGGCCGTGCCGTAGATGGGGATGAGGGATTTGGGGATGAAGCGGAACATTTTATTGGTTTCTCGGTTCAGTGGTTCACGGTTCAACGGTTGTGACAGGGTTTTGGTCCAAGGCTTACCGGACTATTTGTTTTGAAGTTTGGCCAGGACGTCGGACGTGGGGCCGTATTGGACAGGAACACCCTGGCGCAGCACGAGAAGTTTGTCCGCACGGGCGACCAGGGAAAGACGGTGGGTGACCATAACCACGGTAACGCGGTGTTGCTTGAGTTTGTCCAGGGCGGTTAACAGCGCGCTGCGCCCTTCCTCGTCCAGATTTGCGTCAGGTTCGTCCAGGATCACGACGCGCGGAACGCCGTACAGTGCCCGGGCCAGTCCGATGCGCTGGCGCAGCCCGCCGGGCAGATTGGCTCCCCCTTCATCAATATGGGTGTCCAGCCCCTCGGGGAGCAGGGTCATTGCCTGGTCCAGACCAGCCAGAGAGCAGGCCTCGGTAAGGTCTTTCTCCGAGGGCAGGGACAAGCGGGCGATGTTGTCGCGGACGGATCCGGGGAAAAGCTCCACCTCCTGGGGCAGGTACCCCAGAAATCTGCCCAGTCTGGTCTGATCCCAGTTGTACATGTCCGCGCCATCCAGGCGGATGGTCCCGGCGCTGGGCTTGATCACGCCGGTGAGCAGCCGGGCCAGGGTGGTTTTCCCCGCGGCCATGGGGCCGATGACGCCCAGGAATTCACCGGGCTCCAGGGAGAGGGAGACTCCGCGCAGGATGCCTTGCCCGGGAAGGCTGAAAACAACCTGTTCCAATGCCAGGGCGCCCTGGGGGGCGGGAAGGTCCATGCGGTCAGCCTGTTGCGCGGATGCGGCCAGGAGATCCTTGAGATTCTCGTAGGCTTGGCGTGCTTCCTGGAGGCTTGTCCAGTTGGACATGACCTGGTGCAGGGGGGTGATGGCCTGGCCGGCAATGATCACGGCGAGCAAAATGTTGCCTGCTCCCATGGGGGAGTTGATCACCAGGTGGGCGCCGATGCCGAACAGCAGGACGGAGTTGCCCATGGTCACCAGCTTGGACAGGGCCGAGAGGCGCCCTGCCTGGTCGCTGGCCCCGGATTGCAGGGCCAGTACCTTGTCCTGGTCTCCACGCCAGATCCGGGCCACCGCCGCGGTCATGCCCATGGCCTGGATCGCGGCCCGGCCGCGCAGGCACTCCTGAAGAAAGGAGTTGTTCTTGCCGGCCAGGGCATTGGCCTGTTTCAAGGGGGCCTTGGACCCTTTTTCCATTCTCCAGGCCAGGATGATGACGCAGCCGATGGCCACCAGCGCCGTGATCCCCATCAGGGGGTGGATCAGGAAAACGATGATCAGCAGTGGTGGAGCAAGTAGGCAGTCGAAAAAGGCGAACACGGCTGGTGAGCTGACGAAGTTGCGGACCTTGCGCAGGTTGTTCATGGCTTCGGAAAAACCGTGGGAGTTCATTTCAGCGGCATCACGGAGCATCCCGGCCAGAACGGTATCCGAAAGATCCCGATTGATTGCTGTACCATAACGGACCATCAGCCGGGAGCGGATGAGTTCCAGCAGGCCCAGAACCAGAAGCGCCCCCAGGACCGCTCCGGTGATAACGTAGGCGTTGTGCGCATCCTGGCTGGGGATGACGATACTGTACATGGCCAGCATGTTGATGGGCACGGACAAGCGCAGAAGCCCGATTACGAGGCTGAAGAGCAGGGTGCGTCCAACCACGTGTCGGGTCAGGGCACGCAGTTTAGCCGTGACCGGGTCAACCCCGGCAGGTCGGCTTACGGCGCTATGGGCGCGGATATTGGTGGTGGATATGGTTGCGGGGTAGGACATTTGGGTCTTTTGGGTTTATGAGGTTTTTGGGGTTTGTTGGGTTGGGGGCAGGATGAGGCGGCGCAGGACGAAGGGCATGGTCGCGGCGCGTTGCCATTGGTTGTCTTTGGTGAAATCCAGACGGATTTCGTGGCGGCCGAACTCGGTCATGGGCAGGCCTTGAAGGCGAAAATGGAGGCGGTGCCTGGGGTTGGTGAAGGTCAACCGGCCGGTCTGGAGCATGCCGATCTCCTGGCCCGAGGGGGTGCCGAGCGTGATCCGGGCGGCGAAGGGCTCCGGCTGAGTGCCGTCCATTTCCCAGAGCGTTCCCAGGCTCACGGGCGCGATGCGGGTGGGCAGAACCGTGGCGGCCCCTTCCTCTATACTGTGGATGTAGCTCACGGAATTGGTTTCCCGGTCTGTCAGGATTTCGCGGCAAAGGATGGACCAGACGAGTCGAATCATTTTTTGGGGTTTATTGGGTTATTGCAGTGAAATGGTGGCGGCGGATTCGTTGTTCCAGAGGAAGTTCGGGTGTTCTTCCTGGGTGAAGGTCAGGCTGTCGACCCGATCCTGGATCAGGCGGACGGTTTCCTGGATGGTGTCGATCCGGTTTGCCGTGCCGGGTTGGATTCCGATGGATGCGGCGTGTCGGGCGGCCAGGAGGTATTGGATGTAGCCGTTCAAGGAGAGACCCTCTTCCTCCGCCTCCCGAGACAAGGCGGCGTGCAGACTCTTGGGCAGCCGAAGCCTGAACTGCCCGCTGAACGGGACGCAGTGCCGCGGAGCAGGAGGAGGGGCTCCGCGGCCTTGCATCTCATTGAGCCGTGCCAGAATCTGGGCTTCAATTCCGGCGGCGGCGGTTGCGGGGGAGGAAGAAAAGGCCTCCAACTCCGGGAATTCAGGGCAGTACGCAATATATCCGTACCGCTGTTCGTCCCAGAGCAAGGTTATGGAGTAGGTGGAAGGCATTTGGGTTTATTGGGTTTGTTGAACTTGTTGAGTTTGTGGGGTTGGGTGGGATTCGAGCCAGCCCATGGCGAAGTAGAGTTGGGCGCGGGCGCGGTTGTATTGGGCGCGGGCCTGATTGGTATTGGTTTCCGAACGGGCCAGGCGTTCCTGGGCGTCCAGGAGTTCGGTCTGGGTGCCGATTTCGGTGCGGTAGCGGACCACTGCCATGTCGTAGGCTTCCTGGGCCGCGGCCCGGACCTTGACCGTGGAGTCGATGCGCTGTTGAGCTTCATGCAGGACCAGGTACGCGGACTCCACTTCGTAGGCAGCCTGCATCTCATGATGCAGCATATCCTCCCGAATCCGGAATAGTTCATGGCGTGCGCGCATGACCATGGCCCGCGAACGGCCACCCTCGAACAAGTTCATGGAGACGTTCAGGCCCAGGGTCCAGTACTGGCGGTCGCTGTAGTCGTACCGTTCGGCGACTTCGCTGTCCCGGTATTTCCGGTCCTGAACATTGTAGGCGAAATCCACGGATGCCGTGGGCGAAAACCGGCCCCATGCCAGATGGACATCTTTTTCAGCCACTTCCACGGCCTTGTGGGCGATGAACAGATCCGGGCGATTGTTGCGGGACTCGGCCAGACATTCACGCAGGGTCAGGGCGAAGTCGGGCTGAAAGGACTCCAGACGTCCGGCGACCTCCAGGGGGGTTTCCGAGGGCATACCCATCAGGGTCAGCAGGCGGGCCGTGTGCACCCGCTGGGCGTTGAGCACCTGGGTGTGATCCTGGCGGGCCTCGCTGAGATCCACTTCGGCCTGCAGCACGTCCAGGTAGGGCTTCATACCGAGACGCGTGAAGGCCTCGGCCGCGTCAAGCTGGGCTTCCAGGCGGGTGATTCGGGCCTCCAGGCTGCGCATGTCCTCCTGGGCCCAGAGCACGTTCAGGAAGGCCAGGCGGATATCCCGGGCCACCTCCAATCGAACGTATTCCAACTCGGCTTCCGTCATTTCCCGCGTCAATCGGGAACGGAGGTAGGTGTTGGTGATGGTGAAGCCGGTGAACACGGGTTGGCTGATGCGCGCATACCAGACGGTCTCGTCGAAGCTGGTGGAATCCGCGTCCAGGGGGCGCTTGTTCAAGGCTTCCTGGAGATCGTCCAGTTTGACATTGAGTTCCTCAAGGCTTTCATCGAGGTTGCCCAGGTTTTCATTGAGGCCGACCAAGGATTGATTCTGCTGATTCAAGCCCTGGTTGATCTGGTCGAGTTGCTGTTGAAGTTCTTCAAATGGGTTGAAGACGGGGGTGGGATTGACCGGGTCCGCAGGGAGCGGGGTGTCGTCGTTATTTTTAGCCAAGGCCCGAGCCAGCATCCGGGCGCCTTCGCCTTCAGCCGGGCCGTCGTATTGGTCGTCTTCACCATTCTCGGCTGGATCCCCGTTTTCTTGTTCCTTTGTTTCCGCGGACGGCAGGCCGGAGCGCATTTGGCGCATCCTGCGAGCCTGAAAACCGGTGTCAATCCGAGGCAGAAAATCGGCGAAAGCGGCATGGACATCCGACCCGGCTCGTTGAACGGCGTATTCAGCGGCCTTGATGCGGGGATTGCGGACCAGGCCGATTTGGACGCATTCCTCCATTTCCAGGATCAAGGCGCTCGGTGCGGCATTGTTGGCAGACCCGGCTTCCTGGGCCATGGTCTGTATGGGAGGAAACGCAAGGGCAACAACAAGCATGCCGGTGAGAACATGCTTTGAAAGTGTTCGGGGGGAGGATGAGTAATTACGTGACATCAGAGGATCCTCTAGAGACTGGTCAGCTTGTGGTCTGCATTCCGAAAAACATACGAAACGCTGTACGGTGCCCGTGCCAATGGAACGCGAGGGTACTCGATGAGTTGCATCGAGAAATCGAAAGGTCGGGAAGAGCGTGATCGGCCACCACAAACAGGCCGCCTCGCTGCAAGTGGTTCCGTATATGGTACCGGAGTTGTCGTGTCAAGCAATTTTTCAGTCTGGAAGTCGAAGAGGCGAGGGGGCTGGGGAGGAAAAGATAAAGGACTGATTTATGGTGCTTTATCGGCTTGTGTCCGCTCCGAAGAAGCTGTTTCCAGAATGGCCATCCGCTGCGCCAGGCGACGCAGGTCGCGTTCCTGGCGGGAGCGTTCGATGTCCATGGTCAGGATTTTGATCAGGACCATGCAAAGGGCCAGAGTCAGGAAGAGAATGGGCGGGTAGTGGACCCCAAGATGTCTGCCCAGGAAATCCACCAGCCGGGGGAAGAAGCCGAGCAGGACCGAGCCAAGGGCTACGGTCATCCACCAGATGGAATGCCGGACGTGCAGGCTGTCCTTGCGGATCAGCAGAAGAATGGCGCAGGCGATGCCCAGGCCGAGCAGGGCGGTGGTCCATTGCAGCGGAATCGCGGTCGTGGTCACTTGGAGCCTTGGGAGGAAGCCGCCGGGCGGGATATGCAGTGGGAGAGGCAAAGAATCAGCGTGAGCAGCATGTATTCGCCGACCTTCAACCAGGAGCTGAAAACCTTGGATGAACCATGTTGGCGCGGGCACATGGCCACCTGGACTTCCTGAATGCGCAGTCCGGCCTTGCGCAGCAGGAGCAGGACGCCGACGTCCTGATAGTCCAGGAGAGAGGCCCGACTGGAGGCCAGCAGCGTGACGGCCGGGCCGGAGTAGGCCCGGAGGCCGGAGGTAAGATCCCTGACGTTCAGGCCGGACAGCCGGCGGAAGATGGTCCAGGCTATTTTCCGGGCCCGGCTGCCCCGAGGGGTGCAGGAGCCGATGACCACGTCGGCGTGGTAGTTGCGAAGGGGCGTGAGCAGCGACGGCAGGGTTTCGGCCAAGTGCTGCCCGTCGGCGTCCATGGTGATCACTGTTTGATAGCCGTTTTGTCGGGCGTAGCGCATCCCGGTCTGCATGGCGCCCCAAGCTCCCAGATTGACCGGCAGCGTCACCACCTGGGCGCCGGCCCGCAGGGCGAGATCAGCCGTGTCGTCCGTGCTGGCGTCGTCCACGACCAAGACGTGGAATTCTTCAAGAGCAATGACTTGACGGACAACATCACCGATGCTGGCTTGCTCGTTCCAGGCCGGAATGACGACCAGTACAGGGGAAGCGGCTTTGGGCAACGGCGGAGTTTGTCGGAAGGGGGCGTCTTGAACGTGATGCGCGGACATGATCCTAGGCCCTTAGCCAAAAAGGCGGGACTCGGCAACCATTCCAGGCGAGGTGATTGTCAATCTCTATGGGTGGTCGTGGAGGTGATTACTTCAAAACGGTGATGATCAAGGCCGTGGAGGAAGCGATCAAGCCCAGGGTTCAGATCATGAAGCGGTCCAGTCGGCGGGTCAGGGCTTCGTTGGCCTCGGCTGCGCGAGACCGTCCCAAAAGCCGTTCCAGGTCCCCCGAAGCACCGGGCCGTTCCAGGCCAGGACGGCCAGTAGAAGGCGGGCGGCGGTGGTGCCGAGGATCGGGAGCCAGGGGAAAGGGGCGTAGGTGCGCAGAAAGCGGATCAGTCCGCGGCGGTACCAGTAGAATTGGTTCTGGCTTTGGGAGCCGACGGAAGCGGATCCTTTGTGCAGGACAACGGCATGCCGGGCCGTCAAGATATCCCAGTCTCGGCTTCTGATGCGATACCCGAGGTCCGTGTCCTCGAAAAAAAAGAAGTATTCAGGGTCAAGCAAGCCGCATTGTTCCAAACACTCCCTCCGCAGAAAAAGACTGGCTCCGCAGATGTAGTTCGGGGGGCGCTTTGGCGATGCCGGCCAGGCTATTCCAGTCCATAAGCACATGCGTCTGCCGCCCCATTCCTGGACGATACCGGGCCGATCCGCCTCCATCAAGACGGCGCCCAAGGCACCAACGCGAGGCGTTTCTGCGGCGGTTTTCGCCAGCTCGGCCATGGTCTCGGGCATGACCTCGGTGTCATTGTTCAAGAGCCAGATATACTCCGCTGAAGTGGTGTTCAGGACATGCCGCATGCCGACATTATTTCCCCCGGCAAAACCGAGATTTTTGCCGGTTTCAAGAATGTCCAACTCAGCGAATTTTTTGCGTAACTTGGCCGTCGAGCCGTCAGTGGAACCGTTGTCCACGACAAGGATGCCAAAGTTCAGGTATGTGCTTTGTTGTAAGGAATGAATGCAGGACACTGTATCGCGCCAGCCGTTCCAGTTGAGAATAATCACCGAGATGAGAGGAGGCATTGGGGGAAATGTTTAAAGGCTTATGGTTGAACGACTTCCATTCGAATCCGATGCAACAAGACCCCCAGATCAGGATCAAAACCACCGATGCCTTCCTGGGCCGGGTCGTAGGGATGTTGAGAAGTGAGGACGTATTCTCCAGTGTGAGAGGGCGCGTCAACGTATTCGGGGCGATGCAGTATTCCGCGGGCTACGGTATGGTGGTTTGCCACCCGCAGCTCCAGGGGCGGGCCATTCCAGGGAGGGGAAACGATCATGACCTGGTAATCCAGATCCCCCCGGCGAGACGCACCCGCGGTCAATTCCACGATCACGCTTTGACCGGGTTCGGGCACTGGGCCGATGACGGTTGATCCTTGCCTGGTCCAGTATGCGCGCAACCGGGAACCATCCGGGGCTGTCAGGGCGATGTCGGCCCGGCCCCAAGGGCCGCGCAAGGCCAGCGATCCCCTATCCAAGACCTTGTCCAGAGTGGCGGGAGGCTGGTGCGGCCCCAGGGGATGAATTTGCAGAAAGGTCATTTCAAGGGTGTGATCGCGGACCTCTGCGGGCAAGACCCGTTTGGCGTGAAGCCGCGGCAGGACGTGCCTGGTTTGGTGCACTTCTTCCAGGCGCATCCCATCCTCAAGGCCGGGATTGTCGTAGGCCGTGGCCCAAATCACCGGGTGCTCGCGGGCCTGGGATGCAGCCCAACGCACCACTTCAGCACGGTCCTCTAAGGAAATGCGGTTGGAAAGGGTCAGGAGGCTGCCCTGGTCCAGCGCCGCAAAAGGTGATCCGTACTGGTGGTAGTCAAAGATTATCAAGGAGTCCCCAGTGACATGCAGCACCTCCCGGATGATGCCGTCCGCGCCATGATCGGAGCGGAGCAGGAAAAAATGGGGATGCTGAAACATCATCAATGCGGCTGGGATTAGCAAGCCCGCCGAGGCCAAATTTTGTTTCCACGGCATGGCCGCCCAGACGGAGAGGACGTCGCGCCAGATGCCCAGGGACGCGACCAGGAACGGTATCGTGATGGGCAAGAGTCGGCGCTGGCTCCAGAGGCCGAAGGGTTCGGTGCCTTTGAGGTAGAGAAAGATTGAAGCCAGGGCAAGGGTCATGACCAGCAAAGCGCGAGGGCGGGAACGCACCGCCGGATGCAGGGAGGCCAGGATCGTAGCTGCCGCGACCAGTCCGTAAGGGCTGTTCAGCAAGGACCAAAGATCGGTCAGGCCGACTTGGGTTTCACTTTGTGTCTTTTGGAAAAGCAGTAACAGGATGGTGGGGAATACGGCTGCGCCCAAGCGCAAGAGATGGGCTCCGAGGCCGGACGAGAAAAAAAGAGTTTGCAGTATGGCTCGCCCGCGGTCCAGCAGGAGGATTGCCATGCAGCAGCAGGCGAAGAAGGCGGCAATAATGAAAAGAAAGTAGATGGTGCTGCTCTGGAAAACGACAGTCAGCCAATGGTAGGAGAAAATGTTGCCGTAGGGCTGTGTGACCCAGCGAGTAACGAGCACGAAGGGAAACATTCCCAGAGAAAACACCAGCAGGGCCAGGGCAACGGTGCGTGTTTTTCTGACGTCGTCGACGGCCATGAACAAAAAAAGCGCGCCGGACCAGAGGGCGATGAGCGGATGGAAGCAGATAGCCAGGCCCAGTGCGAAAGAAGCGGGGATAAAGTGCCGGTATGCCCCATTTGCGGCCAGCCAATGCAAGGCTGTAATGAAAATGAGCAGCAAGCCGCATAGTTCAGGATAGTACCCTCGACCAAACCAGGACAGTAGCGGCAGGGAAAGGAGCAAGCCAAGTCCGGCAAGCAGGCCGGGTAATCCTGTTTTGGCCAGCATGAACCAACCGGCCAAAATGAAAAAGAGCATGGCCAGGGAGGGCAAAAAGTAATCCACGGCTTGGCCGGGCATGATGCTGTCGAAGGCCAGGGCGGCATAAGACAGGGAGGGATAGAACCAGGGGCGGTACGTGCAGCCATCCAGGTCGTCGATTTGAAAAGAACGGTCTCGAGTCAGCCTCTGTCCCTGGTCCGGCAGGTAGAGAAAGTGTCTGCGCAGCTCGTGCGGAACTTGGGCCAGGGTCTGATCAATGCCGACCTGGTCTCGCCCTTGGGCCATGGCCTGAGTCATCATGCGGATGGCCGAATTGTCCAGCCCGATAAAGGTCTCCTGGTGAGGACGCAGAAAAAGTAATGCGCCGAGGAGGACAAAAAGGAGGAAGCAGAAAAAAGGGAGCCTGCTTGAACTGCCTAATCCCAAAGAGCGAATGAAGTTTGTCATGTTTTGCAACGATGATGGAAGATGATTTGGATCTGTCATGTCAAACCGTGGAGCACGTCCTGAAATTTTTGAGTATTTCTTTTTACGTCGAATCGTTTTGCGTTGGCCTTTCCTCTTTTGATCAATTCCTGCCGTATATCATTGTTTTTTTCAAGGTCTCTGACGGCGTTTGCCAGTCCTTGCGGATCACGAAAGTTCTTGATGAACAAGGCACTGTCGCCCAAGTTGGACAGAAAAGGTTCAATTTGAGAGGCAATGACCGGAAGTCCATGCATCTGTGCTTCAACGGGGGTCCTGCCGAAGCCTTCAAATTCTGACAAGGAAACATAGATATCGGCTATTTGATAAAAATATGACAGTTCAATTTCACTTACGACATCGACAAAGAGAACGTTTTCAAGTTTATTTTGTAGCACCAACGAGAGATTCATTTTTCTGTTTGAGGATATAACTGGATTTCCAATCTTGATAAAGACGTAATCCTGAAGATGTTTCATAGAGAGGATAATTGTTGGAATATTTTTCCTTTCTTCTTCAGAACCTACATTTAACAAGATTTTTTTTGCAGTAAAATCATATTTTTTTGAAAGTTGTGCTTTCAGTTTGTAGCGATCTTCATGATAAATAAAGCTAGACATTTCAAAGCTGTTTTCAATTAAAATACATTTATTGTCAGGAAGATTGAATTCTTTTTGTACTATTTTTTTTGTGTAGCTCGAGACACAAATCACCGTGTGGATATGCTTCAGGTTTTGATACGCCTTGAGCAAAAAGAAAAAGTAGATTTTGTCAAAAATATTTTGATGCTTTTTCGTTAAGGTAAAATCTCTGTAATCATGAATGATATAGAGACATTTCTTGTATGGAAAAAATGGAAATAACGTTGAGAGGAGAAAGCTCTCATCAGAAAAGATTTTATGTTTATTTCTGTAAAAAATTGAAATGATCAGAGGGAAAATAAAGATTTGGTAAATATACCGTAAAGGATTGTTTGCGCCAAGTGGAATATATTTTTTTGAGATGTCCATTTTTGCGCAAAGCTCAGCAATAAATGTTTCGCAATATTTGAATATTCCAGAATTTTTGTAATCTTTTGGACCAAAGAACCAATAATATCTGTTTGGTACGCTCATTTTTGTAATTCTAATTTGTAAAATAGTTTCATGATGTAAGAATTAGGAATTAAAAGGAGGAATAGCTCAAGAAAAATTCTGAAATATGCCGCGATTATTTTTTTTTTGTGCTTTCTGAGGTAGTATTGCTTAATCATGATAGTGCTAAATATGGTCTTCTTTAGTTTTGTGCTCTTTGATTGATTTGAATTAATTCTGTATTTTATCAAGCTAACGTTCAGGTTATGACCTTTAGAGTGTTCTAAAACCCTGAACCATAAGTCCAAGTCTTCTGCCACCTCGAAATGGTGATTATAGGTTCCAGCAACCTCCAGAACACTGTTTCGTAACGTGACTGAAGGCTGAGCAAAGGGACTTTTTATGTAGATTATCCGATTTACATCATGACCGGAATACACTCGCTTGCCAATTTCTTTGGAAGCTTCGTCAATAATGACGATGTTTCCGCCGACAACTCCGAATTCTTCGTTATTCTCTAGAAATGCGACTGACGACTCAAGCCTTTTCGGAAAAGAAATGTCATCGGCATCCATAATCGCAGAATACTTTGCATGTGGAGATCGTAGAGAGAAGCATTTGTTTCTGGTTCTGGCAATGCCGAGGTTTTTATTGTTTCTGGAGATAATTATTCGCTTATCTAGGTCGGCATACTTGCGAATAATTATCCATGAGCCGTCCGTTGAGCAGTCATCAACAATAATAAATTCAAAGTGCGGAAAGGTCTGGTTGAGAATGGACTCAATAGCCTCCCCGACGAATTGCTGTGCATTGAAAACAGGCATGAGGACTGAAACAATGAAGTGTTTTTTCATGATGCCGAATTCGATTAATGCGGTTGCCGAAGGAGCCGGCACGGAGATAGTGCGTTGTCGGTCCCCAAAAAGGTTCGGCCCCGGAAGTGCATATCAAGCACCCTGTCCTGGATCGTGAGCAGCTCGCGATTGCGAGCCGTTTTTGATTTCATAAGATTCTGTACCAGGTGGACTGCGATGATTCGTGATTTATTGTATGGTGACGAGAAAATCGACGAGGCCTTGGTAGTTTTGTTTCATGTTCGTGACGAAGGTTGGGTTCGGGACCGGGAGCAGGTCCAGGAGGTTGAGGGGGAATGATTGTAAGCGGAATTCCAGGAAATCTAGCGATTCCACTGCAACTCCGGAACGAGGTCATAGTTGCCGGTGAGGTTCGCGGCAACGAGTCGAACCCGCGGTTTGTCTCCGGATTGGGTCAGGTGGCGTTGCAGCAGTTTGCTTACGGTCCGAGGAGCAAACAGGGTGCGCAAATGGCGGGAGGGATGAAGGCTGTTCTCGATGATCTTGGAGAAAAGAAAGCGTTCAAACCCAGGATCGCCGGCGTCCAGGCGTTGCAGCAGGTCCTGGGCTGAAATATTGTAATCGCCCCAGAAACATTCTCGCAGAACGATTTCGGCGCTGGCGATGCGCTGATCGGACATATTTCTCGATGTGCTCTTCAAGAATTTGTAGACCGGCTCACTTCCGGTTTGAGAACGAGTTGTCGGACGAGGTCTGTTTCACCCGTCAGTTCGTGCCGCTTGAAGGATGGGGCGGAGCCGGTGACGGCATGGCTACTTTAAGATGGTGATGATCAGGGCCGTGGACGAGGCGACCAGGCCCAGGGACCAGATCATGAAGCGGTCCAGGCGGCGGGTCAGGGCTTCAAAGCGCTTGTCCACCTGCTCGAAGCGCTTATCCATCTGCTCAAAACGTTTTTCTATTTGCTCAAATCGCTTATCCACCTGTTCAAGTCGCTTTTCTATTTGCTCAAAACGCTTGTCGATCTGTTCGAAACGTTTTTCCACCTGCTCGAAGCGGCTGTCCATGTACTTCTGCATTTCCTCGAAGCGCAGGTTGATCTGCTCCAGGAGCAGCCGGGTCAGGGCTTCGTGGGAGCGCTGGGCCTCCTCGACACGGACGATCCGCTCGATGAGCGAGGCCTGGCCGGCGCGCTTTTCCTGGAGTTCCACGAAGGCGGCCAGGCTGTCCGCGACATGCTTGTCCAGCAGGTCCCGAAAGGCTGGGCTGGAGAGGATTTCCTGGGTGATCTGATCCGTTTGCATGGATGTATCCTCGGTTTGGCGTGCCCGACAGGCTTGTCCGATTCGCTTGCCTGATTTGCTTGTCTGATTGGCTTGTCTGGGCTCGCTACGGGACCACCAACCCCGGATTGCGTTCCCCGGTGGCGGCGAAGAGGCGGGCCAGGGTGAGTTGGTAGTCGGCCATGGCGTCGGTCAGGTCGGCTTCCCCGCGGGTCAGGCGGGCCTGGGCGTCCAGGACGTCCGTGTTGGTGCCGACCTGGGCCTGGAATCGGGCTTGGGCGATGCGAAAACCTTCTCGGGCTTCTTCCAGGGCCTTGTTGGCCACCGCGATGCGGGCCGCGGTTTCGTCCAGCTTGAGATGCAGGGATTTGACGGCAAAGGAGACTTCCAGGCGCAGGTTGGCCGTCTCTTCGCGCAACCGGAGGACGTTTTGGCGGGACTGTTCCGTGGCGTAGCGGGTCCGGCCCCAGTCGAAGGCCTGCCAGCGCATATTGACGCCGGCGGTCCACCAGGGATCGGGCCGTGAGTCGGTACCGGAAACAGTGGGGTCAGTCCCGCGGCTGTACAGATCCAGGTCCGCGGAGACTTGGGGATAGAGGTCACTGGCCGTGATTTCAACGTCCTTGTCCGCGATCTCCTCGGCCTTGAGGGCCAGGATGATGTCCGGGCGCAGCCGGTACGCGGTTTCCAGGGATTCCTCGAATTGGGGCGCATAGGGCACATAGGTGAGTTCGCCGACGTAGTCTGTTTCGGTGGACAGGTCCAGATTGAGCAGGGTGTTCAGACGGGCGATCTGGGTGGCCACGGCGTTTTGGGCGATGAGCAAGTCCTGTTCGGCCCGGGCCAGGTCCACCTCGGCCTGGAGCACGTCGAACTTGGGCCGCAGTCCGACGTCGAAAAAAGCCTGAGCGTTTTGCAACTGGGACTGCAGGCGGGTGACCGAGTCCTGGGCGCTGCGGACGTTCTCCCTGGCCTTGAGCAACTCCAGAAATTGTTCCTGAATGAGCAGGATCAGGTTCAGCTCGATGTTCTCCACTTCGACCTGGGTTCGTTCCACGGTCAATTGGGCTTTTTGGTGCGTGTTCAGCAGTCGCCAGCCGGTGAACACGGGCTGGCTGAGGTTGATGTTCAGAGTCCAGGTGTCCTTGTCTCCGCCAGCTAAGGGTTTGTCATCGTAGCCAAAGCCATAGTTGGCTGAGAAAGTGGGGTAAAAAGCGGACTTGGCCGACATTTCCCCGAACTCCGCTCCGCGGAGGGCGGCGCGAACCGCGGCCATCCGTGGATTGGCCCGCAAACCTTGCCGGACGGCTTGTTCCAGGGTGAAGGCGTTGGGAACGAGGACGTCCGAGGAAATTGCGTCGGGGGAAATCGCGTCCGGAGCGCCGGCTGGTTCCATGGCTTGGCCCGGGGTCGGGGAAGCGACGAAAAACAAGGCGGACAAGAAAAATAAGAAAAAAGACGGAAAAAACGATTGCATTTTCATGGACAAGCTCTTTTGATTTTTTACCGGCTTGAGGTTACACATTCGCGTCCTTCGCGACATCCCTCCGACTATCCTAGTCGAGAGGCATCGGTCAATAATCGTCCGTCGCCCCAAGCGTCGTCAACTTCGCAACCATAAACGAGCAAGCATACGTCATGTTCCGAGCCTGGATACGGTCAAAACGATCCGAATTCGTCCGAGACATTCTGCGCGACTTTTGCCTGAGTCAGCAGGTTCTGGAGAACCAGTTCAGGATGTTTGACGCCGAGGAACGCCTGGACTTCGAGGTTCTGCGGGAAGTGTTGGGCGTGGAGATGAACAAGGGGCTGCTCTGGCGATTGAAAGACACCGCGCATCATCTGTTTCGCACGGACCGGGACGCGGACGTCCACGGTCAGTTGCTGGGGTGGTGTCTGGGATATATTTTTCATGAAACCATGAAACTGAAGGAAGACGCTTACCAACGAGAGATCTACGGAGGACGGTTTCTGGAGTTTCGACAGATCGGGCTGCGTCCGGAAGAGCGGGGCATCGTCGGGGAGCTCTCCAAGGTGGTCGACCAAACCCGGGAAAGCATGCGCCGCGAGGTGGCCAGGATTCGGTTTATTATCTCGTCCAGTCGGCAACTGTTTATTCGCTACTTGCCGGAGCACGGGGACAACGCCTTGTTGGCCCGTCTGCTCTATGACCAGAACAGCCTGGTACGCATGGCTTTTGCCCAGGACTACCAAGCTTTGATCTCTGCCCTGTATGGAGGTCGTCCCGAAAAAATGTACCACCTCGCCGCGCAAAGTCTCATGCTGGGGGGCTGGGAGCGGGAAGCGGTCCGGGCCGAGGAAGAAGGGCTGGCTCTCGTTGGGGGGAAGGAGTCCGTCACCGGCAGCGATGACGAACGAAGCGAAAGACCGTTGGAGGTACAACCATGACCGGGGCGAGGCGATTGGCCATGAATAATGATGACGTATTGCGACGCGATTTTGAACGGTTGGAAACGTACGTGGCCGAGGGCGACGCGTTGCGGGAAGCCTTTTTCTCCGCGCAGGGGGAAGAGGTGGTGCGGCTGGCGCATGTTCTGGCCGGGGCCTTGGCCCGGGGAGGCAAGATTCTGCTTTGCGGCAACGGCGGCAGCGCCGCGGACGCCCAACACCTGGCCGCGGAATTCGTGAACCGGTTTCTCATCGACCGTCGTCCGCTTCCCGCCCTGGCCCTGACCACGGACACCTCCATCCTGACGGCGGTGGGCAACGATTTCGGCTTCGATCTGGTCTTTGCCAAACAAGTACAGGCTCTGGGCCGGGAAGGCGACGTGCTGCTGGGGCTGTCCACCTCCGGCAACAGTCCGAACGTGGTCGCGGCCCTGGAAGCCGGTCGGGCCTTGGGCATGATCACCATCGGTCTGACCGGCGAGGGTGGCGGCGCGATGCAGGGGCTGTGCGATTATCTGCTGGCCGTGCCCTCGCGTCGGACGCCGCTTATTCAGGAGATTCACATCACGGTGGGGCACTTGTTGTGCTTGGTGACGGATGAAATACTGTTTGGGGAAGGGTAACGGTTCGTTGCGTAAAATATTGCTTGAGCAACTCGACTTTTGGAGCCGAAATCGAGATCGGGATCGAAATCGAGAAATTCAGTGAAATTACTCAAGCACTCGGAGAACTCGCCTGGCCCCCGGCCTGCGCCGGGTGACTTTGCGGGAAGGCCTTGCTGTTATCAGTTATTCCGGCGAAGGCCGGAATCCAGGTCTTTTTTTGTGGTCTTCGATTGCCCGGACAAATTGTGCATACATTCAAGTGTGTCATGGTTCGATTACGATTTCGATCTCGATTTGGATTTCGATTCGTGCTGCCTTGGGTGTACGCATCATAAATGGAACGGGAATTCGAATAAGCTCGATATCAAAGACGCCGGGCGAGAACAAAGCGTCCATCAAGGAGAGAATATGCCGATTTATGAATATCTGTGCGATGATTGCGAGAAAGAGTTCGAGGAACTGGTCTTTGGGGACCCCAAAGTGATCTGTCCGCATTGCGGATCAGCCAGAACGGGCAAGCTGATGTCCCGGTGCCGGCATAAATCCGGCGGCGGGGGCGACGCCGTAGGTTCGGCGGCACCGGCAAGTTCCGGTTCCGGCTCATCCTGTTCCGGGTGCTCGGCGTCCAGTTGCGCCGGGTGCCATTGAGATGGGCATGGCCATGTTGGAACGCATCACCATCGCGACCCGGGGCAGCAAGCTGGCTTTGTGGCAGGCGGAGCACGTCAAGAGCCGGTTGCTGGAGCGCTATCCCGGGCTGGAAGTGGAACTGCTGCTCATCAAAACCATGGGCGACAAGATTCAGGACGTGCCCCTGGCCAAGGTCGGCGGCAAGGGGTTGTTCGTGAAGGAAATCGAAGAGGCCCTGCTTGACGGACGGGCCGACCTGGCCGTGCACAGCATGAAGGACGTCCCGGCCGAACTGCCGGAAGGGCTGGTCCTGGGGGTCATCCCGGAACGGGAAAACATGACCGACGCCCTGTTGTCCGTGCAGTACGACGGGTTGGACGGTCTGCCCGAGGGCGCCCGGGTGGGCACCAGCAGCCTGCGTCGGCGTTGTCAGCTTCTGGCGCTGCGTCCGGACCTGAAAATCCTGAACCTGCGCGGCAATCTGGATACCCGGGTGAACAAGCTGCTGGCTGGGGACTACGACGCCATCATCGTGGCCCAGGCCGGGATGAACCGCCTTGGACTCAGCGTTCCCAAGTCCACGCCGTTGGGGCCGCCGCTGTTTCTGCCCGCCGTGGGCCAGGGGGCGTTGGGGCTGGAATACGCCCAGGACCGCGAGGATCTGGTGGAACTTTTGGGTTTTTTGAACCACCCGGACACCCACTGTTGCGTCCGGGCGGAACGGGCTTTTCTGGCTACTCTGGAGGGCGGATGCCAGGTGCCCATTGGCGGGTACGCCCACGTCAGCGCCCCGAACCGGATCACCCTGCGCGGGCTTGTGGCCGACGTGGACGGCAGGACCCTGATCCTCGAAGAGGCCACGGACAAACCCCGGGACGCCGAAGAACTGGGCCGCCGGGTGGCTCAGGCGATTCTGGATCGCGGGGGGCGGGAGATTTTGGCCGAGGTGTATGGGGCGTGAGGGGGCAGAAGGCAGGAATTCAGGAGTCAGGAGTCAGGAGTCAGGAGTCAGGAGGGAGCGATGCTCCCTCCTGGGGGTGGGGACGGGCGGAGCCTTTGATTCAGGCGGCTTTGGCTTCGAGGCTGGTGACGCGGACAGCCAGGTCTTCGACCAGAACTTTCTGAGAGATTGCCTTGTCCAGTCTCTCCCTGACCTGGATAAATTCAAATTGCAGAGCGTCGATGCGGTTGTTGCAGGTATCAATGCGTCGAGTGTTCTCCCTGATCTCCGCTTTCAGTTCCGTCCTTGTCGTGTCTATCTCCGCTTTCAGCTCTGACCGAACAGCGTCGATTTTGTCGGAAATCTCTGTACGTACGTTTTCGATTCTGCTGGTGAGGTCTGTGCGGGTTGCGCGCAATTCGTTTTCCATGTTCGTCATGCGAGCCGAGAGAGATTCCAGGGCAATGCGGTATCCGGACAACTCTCCGGTTACCGCTGACTTGAACTCTTTGAATTCCTGCCGCATTTCACCAACAATCATGTCACGGAGCTTTTCCATTCCTTTTTCCCAATCCATGGCCCACCTCCTGGTGCCGTCGCCAGTCTTTCGTGGTTTCGGCGTTGATAAGCGAACGTATTTTGGGACACATTCTCGATGATTTCAAGTCAGTGCATACTGAAGCATCTTCCGTTATGCAAGTGCGGGATCCGTCTGCCCAGCGTCCAGTGCCGAGAGCGGATGCAGATGATTGACCGGTCCGATGCCTCGGCCCAGGGGATATGCGGTGCGGATGGCTTCGTGGATGTAGTCCACGGCGTGGCCCACGGCGGTTTCCAGGTCCTGTCCGCGGCCCAGGCCCGCGGCGATGGCCGCGGAGAGGGTGCAGCCCGTGCCGTGGGTGTTCTGGTTGGACAGCCGTGGGTGCTGGAAGGCGCGCGGCTTTTGGCCGGGTACGGCCAGCCAGTCCGTGAGGATGTCGCCGGAGAAGTGGCCGCCCTTGAGCAGCACGGCTTTGGGGCCCAGGGCCAGCAGGCGTTCCAGGGCCTCGGGGACGTCCGTCTCGTCGGCAATGGTCACCTGGGCCAGCAGTTCCGCTTCCGGGCGGTTGGGGGTGATCAGGTCAGCCAGGGGCAGGAAGACCGTCTTCAGGGTTTCCACGGCCTCGGGCAAAAGCAGATTGTGGCCGCTTTTGCTCACGCAGACCGGGTCCACCACCAGAGGAAAGGATTTGTTGTTCAGTTCCCGGGCCAGGGCGCGGATCAGGTCCGCGGAAAAGAGCATTCCGGTCTTGGCCGCGGCAATGGGCAGGTCGTCCAGAACCGAACGAAGCTGCTGGACCACGAAGGCTTCCGGCAAGGGCAGGATGTCCTGAACGCCCTGGGTGTTCTGGGCCGTGAGCGCGGTGAGCACCGAGGCTCCGTAGCCGCCCAGAACGGTGAAGGTTTTCAGGTCGGCCTGGATGCCGGCGCCGCCGCTGGAGTCGGAACCGGCGATGGTCAGGAGGCAGGGCGGGATGGACATGGAGTGAACTCCTTGAGTGTGCTTGGTTGGGACGACTGATGGGATTCGCGGTGCCGCGAGGCGGCGTCGGGTATCTCGCGCCCGAGGGATTTCTGCCCGAGCTGCTGCGGGAACTGGGCGCGGTGGAAGGTGTCTTGGGACGCTTGGCGCTGTGCGCCGCGCCGTTTGCTCATCCGGTGGCTGTTCGTCCGATCACTGTTTTTCCGGCCACTGCTCTTCCGGCCACTGTTCTTCCGGCCTGGGCGCAAAATATCTGGCACGATCTTCGGGTGATCCCCTTCACGTCCATAGCCCAGGCCGCCACCGCGCTCAAGGGGTTGGGGCCGCGCTGGGCCTTGTACGACGAACACCTGCCGCGCCGGGGTCGGGCCCGCTTGATCCAGCAACGGCTGCGCGGTCCCTCTTCCCGGCCCCTGGTCTTCGGCGACCCGTTGCCCAAGCTCCCGCTTGGTTCCTGGACCCTGCTGGACGACACCACCCTGCTGGCTTCTCCCCATTGCTCCAGTCCGTTCGCCCACGGCGAGGCGCTGTTCGCGGAGGACAAGACCGGCCCGCCGAGTCGGGCCTATTTGAAGCTGTGGGAAGTGTTCACCTTGCTGGACCGGCGTCCCCGGCCGGGTCAGCTCTGCCTGGACCTGGGCTCCAGCCCCGGCGGATGGACCTGGGTGCTGCACGAGTTGGGCGCACGGGTGATCAGCGTGGACAAGGCCCCGCTGGATGCCCGACTGGCCGGACTACCGGGGATCACCTTTCGGGCTGAAAGCGCCTTTGCCCAGGACCCACAAGCCTTTGGCCCGGTGGACTGGCTGTTCTCGGACGTGGTCTGCTATCCCGAGCGCCTGCTGGCCATGGTCCGCCGCTGGCTGGACGCCGGGACGGTCCGGAACATGGTCTGCACCATCAAGTTCCAGGGAGAGACGGACTTCCAGGTCGTCGACCGGTTCCGGTCCATCCCCCACTCCCGCCTCCTGCATCTCGCGCACAACAAGCACGAATTGACCTGGGTGTGCATAGTCTGAACCTCGCCCATAGCCCATAGCCCATAGCCCATAGCCCATAGCCCATAGCCCATCACCCATTCATCATCTCCATGATCCGGTGCGCCAAATTCGTGTACCGTGTCCGGGCCGTGGCGTTTTTCAGGCCGATGGCCAGGGCTTTCTTGCCGCCCAGGATCACGGCCAAGCGTCTGGCCCGGGTCAGGCCGGTGTAGATCAGGTTGCGCTGCAGGAGCAGGAAGTGCTGGGTGAGCAGGGGCATGACCACGGCCGGATATTCGCTGCCCTGGGATTTGTGCACGCTCACGGCGTAGGCCAGGTTGAGTTCGTCCATTTCGGTCAGTTCGTAGGTCACGTCCCGGCCGTCGAATGCCACCACGGCCTGGCCTTCTTCCATATCCACCGAGGCGATCCAGCCCAGGTCGCCGTTGAATACGTCCTTGTCGTAGTTGTTGCGCGTCTGGAGCACCCGGTCCCCCACCCGCAGCTTGCGGAAGCCCACGGCGAACTCCCGGCCGCTGGGATTGAGCCGCTGCTGGAGCAGGGCGTTCAACTGCTGGGTGCCCACTTCGCCCTTGTGCATGGGCGTGAGCACCTGGATGTCCTGGCGCGGATCCAGGCCGTAACCCGCCGGGATGCGCTCGCAGACCATCCGCAGAATCATTTCCTGGACCCGTGTCGCGTCGTCCTGTTCAATCCAGAAAAAATCGGCTTCCGGCGCGGCCTTGGGCGAGTGGAGCGGAAACTGGCCCTGGTTGATGCGGTGGGCGTTGACCACGATCATGCTTTCCTGGGCCTGGCGGTAGATGTGGGTCAGCTCCGTGCTGGGCAGGGCGCCGCTTTGGAGCAGGTCGCCCAGGACGTTGCCCGGTCCCACCGAGGGAAGCTGGTTCACGTCCCCCACCAGAACGAGGCGTGCTGTCATGGGCAAGGCCCGGAGCACGGCCAGGAAAAGGTGGCAGTCCAGCATGGAGGCCTCGTCCACCACCAGCATGCCGGCCTTGAGCATTTTTGTGTCGTTGATGGCGAAACCGCCATCCGGCGCGTACTGGAGGAGGCGGTGCAGGGTGGAGGCCGGGGTGCGGGTGGCCTCGGAGAGGCGCTTGGCGGCCCGGCCCGTGGGCGCGGCCAGCTTGACCGTGATGCCCAGCTCGGCAATGGCTTCGACCACGAACCGGGTGATGGTGGTCTTGCCCGTGCCCGGGCCGCCGGTGAGGATGAAGACCTTGTTCAGACAGGCGTCCTCCACGGCCTGGCGCTGCTGCGGCGAGAGGGTGATCCGGTGCCGGGCCTCCAGCTGCTTGAGCACGACGCGCAGTTTCTTGGCGTCCAGGCCCGTGGGGTGCTCGATCAGGGCTTGCAGGCGTTGGGCGATTTCCTTTTCCCAGCGGTGAAAATGGCCCAGGTAGACCACCGTGCCCAGTCCCTGGGCCGGGAGTTCCTCCAGGATCACCCGCTTGCGCTCCTTGAGCACCTCCAGTGCCCCGTGAAGGCTTTCCGTCGGCGTGCCGCCCAGCAGGGCGGAGGTTTTTTCCAGCAGTTCGTCCAGTGGCGCGAAAAGATGCCCGGATTCGCTGAACTGGAAGAGCACGAAAATCAGGGCCGCTTCCAATCGCTCCCGGCAGTCCTGGGCAAACCCCAGTTTCAGAGCGATGACGTCCGCGGTCTTGAAACCGATGCCGTGGACCTCGTAGGCCAGATCATACGGGTTCTCGCGCACCTTGTGCAGGGCCTGGGGGCCGTAATGGCGATGGATGCGGGCGGCCAGGGCCGGGGAGACGTCGTGTTCCTGGAGAAAAAGGATCAGGGCCCGGACATGGTGCTGCTCTTCCCAGGACTGGACGATTTTTTTCAACTTGGACGGACCGATGCCGTCCACCCGCAGGAGCTGGTCCGGGTCCGTGTCGATGATGTCCAGGGTCTTGTCCTTGAACTGCTTGATCAGCCGCTCGGCCAGGGTCGGGCCTACGCCCTTGAGTTGCCCGGAGGCCAGATAGCGACGAATGGCGTTGACCCCGGCCGGAAGCAGCGGCTCGGCCGTTTCGATCTGGAACTGTCGTCCGTACTTGGGATGCTCCTTCCACCGGCCGGAGAGGTTGAGCGTCTCTCCGGGTTTGACCTGGACCACGTTGCCCACCGCGGTTATAATCCCCGGTTCGTTCCGGACCTTGATCCGGAGCACGGCGTAGCCGTTCTCCGGGTTGAAGAAGGTCACGCCGTTGACCTCGGCATTCAGGGTGACGGAGCTGGTCGGTTGGGTGTGGCTGGGAAGAGGCATCACTGAAAGCGCTGGAGACGAAGAGGTCGGTTACAAAGGTATGTGAAGAATCTGGTCTTGATATTCTTCGAGTTGCGTTGCTTCCCAGATCAAGATCAGATCGTCAATGACTTCCGCGAATGATGAGCTGGGACGCAAGGTTATGATTCCGGGCACATGCCGTCCTTGCTGAAGGTGCTCACGTAAATGGTCCGGCATGGATTTGCGGTTCCTGGTAATCAGGGTAAATCCGTGGTCCTCGATCCATTCAAGTATCGCCGGGTCCAAGGTTCCTCTTTGAGGCGCACCGGGATCACCGACCATCATGACGACCAGCTCCGGTTTCCGGCGTCGGAGCTGGTCGGCAAGAGCCCTGGCGGTATTTTCGTCGATGAGAAATTTGCGCGGATTCATGCGGCTTTAGAGTGAAGGGCTTCATGATTTTTTTTGATTGCTTGAAGCCGACGGACCAAGGGGGATGGGCTTTGCTGCTGGTTTTTCCACTCATCCTCCGCGTACTTTTTCCAGGCGGAGAGATAGCGATCGATTTCGGTTTGGTTATGGAGATAGAACGTGATGGTCGCATAAACCTCCTCCAGGGAGACCGATGGGTAGCGAAGTGAGATTTCTTCCGGACTGAAGGCGTTCAGGTAATCTTCCAAAATGGTTTCGATTCCTACCCGGGTACCTTTGACGCGAATGTCTCCGTCCGTGATAAAATCAAAGAAATCAAGGCTGTTGAACTGTTTCATGGCGGTCCTCCTTGCGACTTGTTTCGATGCGTAGGTATTGTCGCTTTTCAGGACGAGGCTTTCTCAAATCACTGTCAATTCCCCGTCAATTTATACTTTTTCAGCTTGTATTGCAGCAGGCTCTTGGAGATGCCGAGCATGTCCGCAGTTTTGACCTGGACGAAGTTGGTGTGGACCAGGGCGCGGCGGATCAGGGCGGCTTCGATTTTTTCCAGGGTGTCGGCCAGGTTCAGACGGGCCGGGAGCAGGTCCACGGCGCTTTTGAACTGGGCCTCCTCGTCCTTGATCTCGGGCGGCAGGTCGTCCGCCCGGATCATCTCGTCCCCGGCCATGACCACGCAGCGCTCCACCACGTTCTCCAGTTGCCGGACGTTGCCCGGCCATTCGTAGGCCGTGAGATAGTCGATGGCGTCCGCGGTGAAGCCTTTGACGTGACCGGCATTTTCTCCGGCGTTTTCCTCGGAGAATTTTTTCAGAAAATGGGCCGCCAGCAGCGGGATGTCCTCCCGGCGCTCCCGCAGGGGCGGCAGGGGAACCTGGACCACGTTCAGGCGGTAGAAGAGGTCCTCGCGGAACTGGCCGGACTGGATCGAGGCCTGCAAGTCCTTGTTGGTGGCCGTGACGATCCGGATGTCCACGCTGATGAGCTCGGATCCGCCCACCCGTTCGAAGCTGCGCTCCTGGAGCACGCGCAGGAGCTTGACCTGCAAATCCTGGGACAATTCGCCGATTTCATCCAAAAACAGCGTGCCCCCGTGGGCCAGTTCAAAGCGGCCGCGCTTGCGGGCCACGGCTCCGGTGAAGGAGCCTTTTTCATGGCCGAACAGCTCGCTTTCCAGGACTCCGGGGTTCAGGGCCATGCAGTTTACGGAAATGAACGGCCCTTTTTTGCGCGGGGAGGTGAAATGGATGGCCTTGGCGATGAGTTCCTTGCCGGTCCCGGATTCCCCGGTGATCAGGACCGTGCTCTTGCTGGGCGCGGCCCGGTCGACCATGTCCAGAACCCGCCGCATGGCCTTGCTCCGACCAATGATCTGGTGCACGCCGTAGCGTTGCTCCAGGTTCTCGGAAAGCAGGCTGTAGCGGCGCTGAGCTTGGGCCAGTTGCGCGGCCTTGCGCACGGAGAGAGTTATTTCATCGTTGGCAAAGGGCTTGGTGATGTAGTCGAAGGCTCCGTGACGCATGGCCACCACCGCGGTATCGATGGACCCGTAGGCGGTCATGATCAGCACCGGAATGTGCGGGTAGTTTTTCTGAACGTGGGCCAGCACGTCCTGGCCGGACATCTTGGGCATCTTCATGTCCGTGATGATCACGTCCACTTCGGATTCCTCCAGATAGGCCAAGGCCAGTTCCGGGTCCTGGAGAGCGGTGACGGTGTAGCCTTCGTCGCCGAGCAGGGTTTCCAGCAGCAGCAGATAGTTTTGTTCGTCGTCGAGTACGAGAACGTGGTTGGACATGTCAGCTCTCCCCTTCTGGAAAAAACATTCGGACTTCCGCGCCGCCCTGGGGATGGTTGGCCAGTTCGAGCCGGGCGTCATGGCTGCGCAGGATGCTGTTGACGATGGACAGGCCGAGCCCCGTACCTTTTTCCTTGGTGGTGAAGAAGGGGTCCAGGATTTTGTCCGTGAGCTGCACAGGGATCCCGGGTCCGGTGTCCCGGATGGTCAGCGTGACGCCCGCGGAATCTTTTTGCGTGGAAATATGGATGGCCCCGGGGCCGTTCATGGCTTGCAGGGCGTTGGCCAGGATGTTGTAGACGGCTCGGTAGAGCAAGTCCTTGTCACCCATGACCGCCAGCCCGGCGGTGTCGGTTCGGTGGACCTCCACGCCTTTTTCGGCCATCTCGTGTTCCCAGAAGGCCAGGACCTGGTCCAGGACATGGGACAGGTCGACATTGGTCTTGTTCGGGGCCTTGGGCCGGGCATAGTCCAGAAAGTCGTTCACGGTCTGGGAGAGTCGCAGGGACTCGTCGAAAATCGCCTTGAGCAGGCGGGTTTGCTGCGGATCTCCCGCTCCCTCGCGGTTTTGGGAGCGCTTCATGAGCAGTTCGGCCGTGCTGCGGATGATGCCCAGGGGGTTGCGGATCTCGTGGGCGATGCTGGCCACGGTCCGTCCCATGCTGGCCAGCTTTTCATTCTGGTGCAGTTCCCTCTCCAAACGCTCCTTTTCTTCAGCCCGCTTGGCAATGGTCCCGGCGGCCCGGCGAATGATCAGGTAGAGCACGGAGAAGAGCACCAGGGACGAGGCGAAGGAGGCGGCCAGGATCATAAGCTGAAACAGGAGCACGGCTTCGTAGTCGTCGGTGATGTCCTGGGTGAATTCCAGTGCGCCCATGATCGGCCCCGGCCCGGTCACCGGGTCGAACCCGCGCTCGGCCCGCAACGGGTAGATGGTCCGCAGAACGAAGCTTTCCGGGGCCAGTTCGAGGGAGAACATGGCCCACCAGGAAGAGACGCGGCTGACCAGCTCAAAACTGGAAACGCCCGGGTCCAGGGCTTGCCGCACGGCCTTGCCCGCGGCCTCGGTCTTGCCCACCAATTCCTGATTGGTGGAGTAGGCGATTTGGTGGTCGAAGTCGTAGATGCGGACTTCCAGGACGTGGAAGCTGTGGATCGTGGACAACACGATCTGGTCCAGCCGCTCGTACTGGGCAGGATTGCGCAGCTCGATCCGACCAAAGCCGATCACCGTGGGCAGGGTGAAGCGCTGGAAAATCTGATGGTTCAGGTTTTCGGCCAACAGAATGGCGAACTCCTGGTTCTTTTCCAGCATGGTCTGGCGGGCGGAGTTGGCGATGAACACGGACAGCAGCAGGTTCACCGCCAGGATCAGGACCAGCGAACTCCATGACAAGAATTTGACGGGCTGAAACGGCCTGGGGCCGAAGGTGATCTTGGTTTTCAAGGGTGATTACGCGTCCAGCAGGGCGTTCCGGACCAGGTCCAGGGCCGTGACCAGGGTTTCATCGTCCAGGGCGTAGGAGAAGCGCACGCAGCGATCGTCGCCAAAAGCGACTCCAGGGACCAGGGCCACGCCGGCCCGCTCCAGGATGTACGTGCACAAGGCCGCGGAATCGTTTCGGTCCTTGGTGAACAGGGCGTCCAGCCGAGGGAACAGGTAGAAGGCCCCGTCCGGCTTGGGGCAGACCACCCCGGGCCAGGAGGCGATCTTCTCCAGGGCCAGATCCCGGCGGCGCTGGAATGCGACGCGCATTTCCCGGAGGCTGTCCATGGGGCCGGTCAGGGCGGCCAGGGCGGCCTTCTGGGTGATGGAGCAGACGTTGGACGTGCTCTGGCCCTGGATGCGGACCATGGCCTTGATCAGATCCGGGTGGGCCAGGACGTAGCCGATCCGCCAGCCGGTCATGGCCATGGACTTGGACAGACCGTTGACCACCGCGACCTTGTCCGGAAATTTGACCCACCAGGAGACCGCGCTGCTGGGGCGGGCCGGCGGATAGACCAGTTGGTCGTAGATTTCATCGGAGATTACGAAGATGTCCCGCTCCAGGGCCCAGCCGATCAGGGCGTCCAGTTCGTCCTGGGAATAGTGGCAGCCCGTGGGGTTGGAGGGGGAATTGAGCAGGAGCACTCTGGCGCCTTGGGCACCCTGGGCCCCTTGGGGGGCGTGGCGCTCCAGGTCTTCCGGGGTGATCAGAAAGCGCCGCTCCGGCGTGGAGGGGATGATGGTCGGCTTGCCTTCGGCCAGCAGAACCATGGGCGGATAACTGACCCAGTAGGGCGCGGGAATCAGCACCGGGTCGCCGGGCTCCAGCAAGGCCTGGAACAGGTTGTACAGGGCATGCTTGCCGCCGTTGCAGATCATGGTCGCCTCGGCGGGCAGCTCGTCCTGGCCGGCGATCCCGGCGAAGTAGCCGGCCACGGTCTTGCGCAGGGCCGGAATGCCGGGTACCGGGGTGTAGCGGGTGAACCCCTCGTCCAGGGCATCCTTGGCCGCTTGGCGGACATGCTCGGGGGTGGGAAAGTCCGGTTCGCCGACGGCCAGGCTGATGATCTTTTTTCCTTGGGCCGTCAGTTCCTGAGCTTTGGCGTTCACGGCCAGGGTGGCCGACGGTGGAATGGAGCGAATTTTTTTGGCGATATGCATGGGTTCTCCTGAAAAATGAAATTGACGGACGGCGATGGTCCGGTAGTAAGCCGTGAAACACGGTTTTGTAACTCCAAAGGTCGGCCCAGCACAAGGCCCGCCGGGCTGTTTTTCAGCTCGCGTATTGACCAGCGCGGTTGAACAATTCAAGGTGGGCGTTTTGAAAGGAGTCAGGAGTAAAACGAAGGCGGATGGGGGATGAATGTGACGACGGGAGTGGATGTCCATGAGGGCGAGGAGTGTGCGGCGGATTTGCATGAGCGGTATGCGCGAACCCGGCGAATGGTCGCCGAACTCGCCGTCCGCCATGGCCGAAAACCGGAGGAGGTCCGGATCGTCGCCGTGTCCAAGTATCAGCCCGCGGCTGCCGTGGCGACCCTGGCCGAAGCGGGGCAGCGCGACTTCGGCGAAAACTACGTCCAAGAGGCCCTGGCCAAGCAGCGGGAAATCCGTCGTCCGGATTTGCGATGGCACTTTTTGGGCAGGTTGCAACGCAATAAGGCCAAGTACCTGCCCGGAAACTTTATTCTGTTTCATAGTCTCGATAATGCGGTGTTGGCTTTGGATTTGCATGAAAGATTCCAAGCCAAAAGCCAAGTGCTGGATGTCCTCATTCAGGTGAACCTCGGAGACGAGCGGCAAAAAGGCGGGATAGCTCCGGAAGAGCTTTCGAACCTGGTGGAGCATGTCGGCGGGTTGTCCGGATTGGCTTTGCGCGGCTTGATGGCACTGCCGCCCTTTGAATTGGATTTGGCGCATAAGCAGCGCCTCTTCAGTGAACTTAGGAAGCTGCGGGATGCTGTACGGCGGCAGACCGGGCTCGCGTTACCGGAGCTTTCCATGGGCACGACGGATGATTTTCCCCAGGCCATTGCCGAAGGGGCGACCATGGTGCGGATCGGGACGCGGATTTTCGGCGAGCGCCCGACGCGGGTTGCGTCGTGACCAGGGAAGGCGAAAAAAGTAAAAATCTAAAACGTGGGCGCGGCCTGGCCGTTTGGGGCCGCGTGAGGTAAAAGGAATTGAGGGTCCCTTATGGATCTGGCGACGATCATCGGGGTAGTGCTTTCTTTTGGGCTGGTCATTTCCGCGATCATGATGGGCAGCAGCCTGTTCGTGTTCGTGTCGATTCCTTCGCTCTTGATCGTGGTCGGCGGGACCATCGGGGCGACCCTGGTCCACTACCCGCTGGGCCATATTCTCGGCGTGACCGGCGTGGTCAAGAACTGCTTTTTCAATCAATTGCCCAAGCCCGGCGACACCATCGGCCAGTTTCTGGACTATGCCAACCGGGCGCGCAAGGAGGGGATTCTTTCCCTGGAGCCCCTGCTCAAGGAGATCGACGACGCTTATCTCCGCAAGGCCATGCAGCTCACGGTGGACGGGGTGGAGCCGCAGATGATTCAGGACATCATGGAAACGGAAATCGCCTACCTGCAGGAACGCCATGAGACCGGGGCGGACATTTTCGCGGCCATGGGCATGTACGCGCCGGCCCTGGGGATGATCGGCACGGTCATCGGGCTGGTCCAGATGCTGCAAAGCATGGACGACCCGTCGGCCATCGGGCCGGCCATGGCCGTGGCCTTGATCACCACGTTCTACGGCGCGGTTTTGGCCAACCTGGTCTTCAACCCTCTTTCCGGCAAACTGAAAACCCGCAGCAAAGAGGAAGTGCTGCTCCGGGAATTGGCCCTGGAGGGCATTTTGTCCATTTCCCGAGGAGAAAACCCCAGGATCATCGAAGAAAAATTGAACGGTTTTCTGCCTCCCAAAGTGCGCACCCAGTCGGACTGATGCCGAGCTGGACCGGATATTTCCATGGGCAAGAAGCGGGAAAAAAAGAAGGCCGCACCGCAAACTCCCGGTTGGCTGCTGACCTTCACGGGTTTGATGATCCTGATCATGGCGTTTTTCGTCTACCTGGTGACCAACGCCTCCTTGATGGATGAGCGCAGGATTCGACTGGCTCTCGGTTCGTTACTGGGCACGTTCGGGATGACTCAGGCCAAGCCGGACGTCCTGGGCGTCCAGGAAAGTTTGGAATCCGCCCATCCCGGGCCGATTCCCCCGGATCGGGATCTGGCCGCACTCAAGGAACTGCTCTGGGACGACATCGAGGAGGACTTGCAGTTCGTCAGCAACCGGTTCGTGCAGATTTTCAGCGTGAATACGGCGGTCTTGTTTCCCTCCGGAGAAACGGACCTATCGCCCGGGGGCAGAGCGTTTTTGCGACAGGTGGTTCCGGTGCTGCGCGTGGTCGAGGCTCCCGTGCAGATCGCCGGGCATACCTCGGTGTTGCGGGATGAGTTCGAGGCGATCTACCAGACGGCGATGTCTGACGAAGTTCCGGATCCATCCTGGACCTTGTCCTTGTTCCGGGCGATGAGCGTGTACCGTTTTCTTTTGGAGCAAGGCGTTCCCGTGGAAAACCTGCGCATGGAAGGACTGGGGCGGTTCCAGCCGCGGGAAAGCCCGCAAACGCCGCAAGGACGTCGCGCCAACAGAAGGGTGGACTTTATTCTGGATCGACGCAACGAAACCTGGACGCCGCGCTTGGCCCGACCGGATGCGAGCACCATGCCGGAGGAATATATTTACAGGGACTTTATTTTCCGGTTTCCCGATGCGCCGGACAACTCCCCGCGACCTTAGCAGTCCGTTGAAAAACTCCCAATTGCTGCGTCGCTGCAAAAAGTTCAAACTCTCACGTATCAATAAATACGCTTCGACCTTGATTCGATTGCCAGGACGGCAATCGAAAATGTGGCGCAGCCACAGCCCGGAGGGGCCGGACACAGGACGTGTCCGAATAGCTTTTCTTGCTTCTTGCACTTGGGATTTTTGAACGGACTGCCGACAAAGGCTTTTCAACACTCAGCTAGCTGAACGAGCCGGGACGGAGCGACCGTGGGCAAAAAGAAGAAAAAGGGCGGCGGGGTCAGCGTCGATCCCATGGGTTGGCTGATCACGTTTTCCGACCTGATCACCCTGCTCTTGACCTTTTTCGTCCTGCTGCTCAGCATGTCCTCCATGGATCGACAGGTGGTCATGGATGCCGCGACCTTTTTCAGAGGGGATATGGGCGTTCTTTCCAAACAGACGGCCGGACGGATTCCCACCAGGGTGGAAGAGGTGATGAAGCTTTTGGAACGTCCCTGGGAGTTCCGGGACAGTGAACAGCGCATCCGCGACCTGCTTTTTCCGGACGATGTCCTGCCGCGGGAAATTCCAAGATCCACGTTGGATGAGAATTTGAAACTTCTGGAACGTCCCGAGGGAGTGGCCATTCTGCTGACGGACGAATTGCTTTTCCCCTTGGGTGGCCATGAATTGACCGATCCGGCCAAAAGGCTTTTGGAAGTACTGGCCCCGTTGGTTCTGTACGTGCACAATGTCGTCAATGTTTCCGGGCACACGGACAGTTTGCCGGGGAGAACCATGGACAACGACACCCTGTCCGCCCTGCGGGCCATGGCCGTGCTGGAAGTTTTGCTGCTTTCCGGGGTTCCGGATGCCAAACTGTCCGTTTCCGCCTACGCCGAGCGCATGCCGGTGGGGGATAATCGGATCCCGGAAGGACGGGCCTTGAATCGCCGGGTGGAAATTCTCTTCAAGAACGCATTGTAACAGATCAGATGAGTGTGAAGACGGCTCCGCGGTTCTTCGTGTTCCGCAAACCGTCTCGACGAGGTGATGCATGGCGAAAAAAGATGCTCTTCCGGTGGACGAGGAAAAGAAAAAGGGAGCGAAGGTGAAGTGGATCGTTTTGCTGCTGGTTTTGCTGCTGCTGGCCGGTGGCGGGGGAGCTGCCTACTGGTTTTTGATGGGACCCGGAGCCGTTTCCGAGGACGGTGCCCTGGAACAGGAAGGGGATCAAGCAGGCCTGCAGGGGGCTCGGACGGAATTCGTTCCGGAGATCGTGACCCTGGATACGTTCGTCGTCAACCTGGCTGATCCGCTGGGCAGGCGGTTCCTGCGCATGACCCTGGACGTGGAAGTGCTGAACAGGGCCGCCATCGCCGACGTGCAACGCAATAACTCCCGGATTCGTGACGCGGTGATTCTCCTGTTGGCCGGCAAGTCCTTCGCCGACCTGGCCAGCATGGAAGGAAAAATCACCTTGAAAAACCAGATCGTGGAGCGACTGAACCAGATCGTCGGGGGCGGCAGGGTGACCAACGTGTACTTCACGGAGTTCGTGGTCCAGTGAACCGAGGCGAGGCCCAGGGATCTAAGAAACGTTTTCCGCACGGATGATCGACATATGAACAAAATACTGTCCCAGGACGAAGTCGACTCTCTCTTGCGAGGGCTGACCGGCGGAGAACTCGAGACCGAATCCGCGGATGTCGACGATGATACGGGGGTCATCTCATTTGACCTGGCCAATCAGGACCGAATTATCCGCGGGCGAATGCCGGTAATGGAGATCGTCAACGATCGTTTCGCCCGCTTGTCTTCCAATGCTTTGGCCAACACCATGCGCAAGAAGGTCGACGTCAACCCGGTGTCCATCGATATGTCCAAGTTCGGGGACTTCATGCGCTCCTTGCCCGTTCCCACGAGCATTAACATTTTCAAGATCGAGCCCTTGCGCGGTAATGCCATTCTGGTCGTGGACACCAGATTGGTTTTCGCCCTGGTGGAGAATTTTTTCGGCGGGCAAGGCACCCAGCCTAAGATCGAAGGCCGAGACTTCACCCCCATTGAGCAGTCGGTGATCGAGCGGGTCGTCAAGCTTTTTCTCAACGCCATGGAACAGGCCTGGACCCCGGTGCATGATGTCCGCATTGAGCTTCAGCGCATGGAAATCAACCCCCAGTTCGCCAGCATCGTGCCGCCCAGCGACGTGGTCGTCGTGATTTCCATGGAAGTGGAACTGGAGAACGCCATCGGCTCCCTGGTGTTTTGCCTGCCGTACTCGACCATTGAGCCGATCCGTTCCAAGCTCTATGCTTCCTTCCAGTCCGAGCGACTGGAGGTGGATCACGCTTGGCTTTCCCGGTTTAAGGAACGAATGATGGAAATCCCGGTGGAACTCGTGGTTCCTCTGGGCCGGACTTCCATCACCGGACGGCAGTTGCTGAATCTGGATATCGGTGACATTTTGTTGTTGGATACGGACACGGACCAGCATTTGGAAGTGAAAATTCACGGAGTGGACAAGTTCTATTGCCAGCCCGGCTTCGTCAAGGCGAACAGGGCGATCCAGGTGGTCAAGGAAGCGGAAGTTCGATACTGACCATGCTTCAATCGACGATCAACAATCACCAGCGAGCCGGAAGCGGCCGCTGAGACTGAAACGAGGTCCCGCATGAGCGACGAGTCAATGGACCAGGATAAACTGGCTGAAGAGTGGGCCAAGGCCCTGGAAGATATGGACGAGGGCGGAGAGCCGGAAGATCCGTTCGAGGCGGCCACCAAAGCCGCCGCCCAGGCCGGGAAAGAAAGTGAAAGCCAGGAGGATATGGCGGACGAATGGGCCAAGGCCCTGGCCATGGAAGAGGAGACCCAGCTGAAGAAGGAGAAACAGCAGAAGTCCTTCGCTGCCAAGACCGAGGATCCCAAGTTCAAGGATTTGACGTCGGACGCCAAGAGCCCCAAGGAGAAGAACAAGCGGGACCTGGACTTCATCCTGGACATCCCGCTGGATGTTTCCGCCGAACTGGGGCGGACCAAGCTGTTGATCAACGAGCTGCTCCAACTCGGGCAGGGTTCCGTGGTGGAGTTGAACAAGCTGGCCGGCGAACCTTTAGAAATTTTCGTCAACGGCAAGCTGGTGGCCCGGGGCGAGGCCGTGGTGATCAACGAAAAATTCGGGGTGCGATTGACGGACATCATCAGCCCCATCGAGAGGGTGAAACAACTTGCCTGATCCAGTCGAACCGTCCGTCGCGGGCCCGACCTGGGACTTCGGCTTCGCGGCGTTGAAAATGGTCGGGGGCCTGTTTCTGGTCCTGGCCCTGCTGTTCGTGGTTCTCCACCTGCTTAAACGGTACGGGCACAAGGCCGGGTTGACTCGCCAGCTTCCAGCGGACCTCAAGCTGGTGGGCCAGATGGCCCTGGGGCCGCGCAAGAGCGTGGTGGTGGTCCGGTATTTGAATAAGGACATGGTGCTGGGAGTGACCGATACTTCCATAACGCTGCTCACGGAGACGCACCATGACCACCAACAAGCCGACTTTTCCAAGCATCTGGAGCAATCCAGGACCACAGGCGGTTAGGCTCGGCTTTGCCGCCCTGATACTTCTGCCCCTGCTGTCCGGCCTCGCCGCCGCCCAGACCGGGGCTCCGGCCCTGAACCTGACCTTGAGCGGCGGGGCCAGCGAGCCGGACAACGTTTCCATCGCCCTGGAAATCCTTTTCCTGCTCACCGTCCTTTCCGTGGCCCCGGCCATCCTGCTCACGGCCACCTGCTTCACCCGCATCGTCATCGTTTTTTCCTTTATCCGTCAGGCCATGGGCACGCAGCAGATGCCGCCCAATCAGGTCCTGGCCAGTCTGGCCATTTTTTTGACGTTCGTGATCATGATGCCCGTCGGCAAAGAGATCAACGACACGGCGCTCCAGCCATATTTAGCCGAGGATATCGGCTTTCAAGAAGCGCTGACCCGGGCCGAACAACCCATGCGGGCCTTCCTGTTCAAGCACACCCGTGAAAAAGACCTCTCGCTGTTCTACTCCATCACCCAAATGGATCGCCCGTCCAACCGAGACGAGGTGCCGACCATCATCCTGGTTCCCGCCTTCGTGATCAGCGAATTGAAAACCGCCTTCCAGATGGGCTTTTTGATCTACATCCCGTTCCTGATCCTGGACATGGTCGTGGCCAGCATCCTGCTGTCCATGGGCATGATGATGCTGCCCCCGGTGATGATCTCCCTGCCGTTCAAACTGCTGCTCTTCGTGATGGTGGATGGTTGGAATCTGCTGATCTTTTCGCTGGTGAACGGCTTTGCGTGATTGGGGCTGAAGACAGGGGTCAGAATTCTGAATTCAAGAGTCTGAATTCAAGAGTCAGGAGTCAGAAGTCGGATTTATGGTGGCGATTCTGGGAAAGTTGACATTTAGATCAGCTTTTTGCCCATTCAACCATTCAACCATTCAACCATTCAACCATTCAACCTTTTTCCCCAACCAGATACTCTTGCCCGGAGACCAGTATGACCCCTGAATTCGTGATCGGCTTTGCCCGTCAATCCATTGAACTGACCCTGATGATCGCCCTGCCCATGCTGGGTATTGGTTTGATTGTGGGCGTCCTGGTCAGCATCATCCAGGCCGCGACGCAGATCCAGGAAATGACCCTGACCTTCGTGCCCAAGATCATTTCCATTTTTCTGGCGTTGCTGTTTTCCTTTCCCTGGATCATGGACAAGCTGGTCACCTTTACTCGGGAGTTGTTTTTGAACCTGCCGAACTATGTGGGGTAGCGCTGCACATCCATACATTGTCTGAATTGGTATCGAAATCGAAATCGAAATCGAAATCGTGATCGAAATCGAACGTCATGCCCAAGAGATGGCGTAATCATCTAGTGATGTACAGTATTTCCCGATTTCGATTTCGATTTGGATTTTGATGAGAACAGGTTTGCCTTGGGCCGGTTGTCGTCATCTCAACGTTTCTCCTTGCCCGGAGCGGATGAATGTTTTAGTTGTCTCCGTGCCTCAAATCCTGAACCCTTTCTCCTCCTCTTCGTGAATTCTTCCTGGCTGTTCTCCCTCCGGTCCTTCCGGTTGCTTCTGCCGTTGGCGTTCGGCCTGGCGGCGGCTTTCGTGCTCACGGGCTTGTGGAACAGGCATGCCGAGACGACGCCGAAGCTTGCCTCGCCAAGTCCGATGGCAACGACCAGCGCCGCCTCCGAGTCCTGGACGGCGGTGATTCTGGAAGCCAATATCCTGGGATTGGAAACTCCCGAACAAGAACAGCTCTCGCCGGAACCCGTCTCGGCGGCTACCTCCTTTGACTGGCGTTTGTTGGGCACGGTCACCGGGGCCAGGCCCAAGGCCCTGGTGCGTCGCGACGAGGAATTCGTGATCGCCGACCAGGGCGACGTGCTTGACGGATGGGAACTGGTGGAAGTGCGGACCCGGTCCGCGGTGTTCGCGTCCGGAGGTCGGCGGGAAGAAGTCCCGCTGTGGGACGGCGAGCAAGAAACAATGGAAGCAGACGAGGGGGGGCGTCCGGCTGAGATGCAGACTTGGGCCGCTCCCGGCGTCGGGACCCGGGTCAGTCTTTCCCGGCAGGACGTCCAGCCGCTGCTTTCTGATCCGAATACGCTGCTGCAAATGGCCAGCTTCAAGCCGTTCACCGTGGACGGCCGGGTCAGCGGCTTTCAGGTGCTCAGCATCCGTCCGGATTCTCTGCTGCACAAGGTCGGGCTGCGTAACGGGGATGTGCTGGCCCGGATCAACGGCCAGGCGCTGACCGGGCCGACCCAGCTCCTCCAGGCCTATTCCGGCATGGACCGGTCTTCCCTTGTGACCCTGGATGTTCAACGAGCCTCCCAGATGCAGACGTTTATCCTTGAATTGAATTAGACCCCTTGTATTTTGCTGACCGTCGTCCGGCGAAGATGAGAGGAACGGTATCCATGAAGAGATTTTCGGCATATTCCGGTGCGTGGCGTTTGATCGCCCTGTTGCTCTTATTTTACGGGCTCGTGCTGTTGCCAGGTATGGTTTTGGCCCAGGAGGCAGAGGAAGCCGAAGAACAGCGAATGACCGCCAACCTGGAAGGGATCACGCTACGTGATTTCATCGTATTCGTCGGCCGGTTCACCGGCCGAAACATGGTCTTTCGCGAGGACCAGATCCCACCGGTGAAGGTTTCCCTGCATTCCCAGGCTCCCATGACCGAACCGGAACTGTTGGCCGTGCTGGACCGGGTCCTGGCCAGCAACAATCTGGATCTGGTGGCCCAGGGCGACCTGTTCTACGTCCTGCAATCCCCGCAGGCCGCGGAAATGGTCGATCCGCTCCGGCCCGGGCTGGAGCCCGGGGAGGACAGCGAACTGTTGACCACGGTCATCCGCCTGCACCAGCGCTTGCCGCGGGAGCAGGTCAGCGAATTGTTGCAGCCCTTTGCTTCCCGGTTCGGGATGATCATGGAAGTTCCCCAGGCCCAGGCCTTGCTGCTTCGGGACACCCGTTCCAGGGTGCGCAAGATGCAGGAAGTCCTGGAAGCGGTGTTGTCCCTGGGCACGCGCTGGGACGTGGAACTGCTCCCCCTGCATCAGGCCCAGGCCGGGGTCACGGCCCGGAAGGTGGGCCAGTTGTACGAGGAACTGTTTTCCCGCGGCCATCTGGCCGAGACCCCGGTGATCCTGGCGGTGGAATGGTCCAACTCCCTGCTGGTGGCCGGCTCCGACGAGCAGCGTCAGGCCGTGCGCGGCTTGCTGGACAATCTGGATCGAATCACGGATTCCAGCGCGGACATGAGCATGTACGCCCTGAAGAACGCCAAGGCCTCCTCCGCCGCGGACGTGCTGCGTACTTTGCTCGAGGGAGACCAAGTCGGGGCGGAGGAGGAGGGCGTGAACGGTCGCGGCGTCTTGGTGGCCGCGGACGCGGAAACCAACTCCGTGCTGGTTCTGGCCGAACCGCGGATCCAGCGCCAGGTGGAATCCATCATTACCCACCTAGATCGTCCCCTGGATCAGGTCTTCGTGGAGGCCCTGATCGTGGAGACGTCCCTGACGAACAGTCAGGACTTCGGCGTAGAATGGGTCGTGGGCGGCGGAGGCTCCGACGGTGTGGCCACGGGCGGTTTTCTGGGTTCACCTTCGAACCTGGCTCCCTTGCTGGCGACGGCGGCTCCGCCGTTGGCGCCGGGAGGGTTTACCGTGGGTGCGTTGGGCAATTCCATCACCTATGCCGGTCAGACGTTTTCCTCCCTGGGGGCCCTGATCAGCTTCATGAAGACTGCACAGGACTTCAATATTCTTTCCACGCCGCAGATCATGACCCTGGACAATGCCGAGGCGGAAATCTTCGTGGGCGAGAATCGCGCCTACCAGGTCAGCGAGAAATACGACACCCAGAATAACGCCATCAAGACCTTTGAATACCGGGACGTCGGGATCAGGCTGAAGGTCACCCCGCACATCAATGCCGAGACCGGGGTGATCCGGATGCAGGTGGAGCAGGAGGTCAGCAATGTGATCGATTCGGCCGGTGAGGACGACCGGCCGCGAACCCGGAGCCGGAACACCAGAACCAATGTCCAGATTCCGGACGGGTTCACCATGGTCATCAGCGGATTGATGCAGAACGATTTCAGCCAGACCCGTCGGGCCGTGCCGGGTCTGTCCAAAGTTCCGGTTCTGGGTTGGCTGTTTCGTCGGGAGGCGGTCTCCGCGGAGAAAGCGACCCTGATGGTCTTCTTGTCGGCCAGAATTATCAACACCGTGGAGCAGGCTGAGGAGCTGACCAAGCGACGCATGGAGAGCTTGCGGGAAGGCCGGCGGACCAGCCGTGAATTGCTGCAGCGGGAGTTCTGGCAGGGTGGAGAGCAACACGGCTTCGACCTGGAGCAGGAGATGGGCCGAGAGATGAGATGGGAAGAGGGGCAAGAATTGCAACGGGTGCCCGCCCAATGACGTTCGGCAACGCTTTGGTGGGGTCACCAGACCTGTCGCGGCTGCCCCAGGAGGTCGTGAGTCAGTATCTGGCCTTTCCCCGGCGTAACGAATTTCTGCCCGTGGCCGCGGAAGACGGGATGCTCCGGGTCTGGCTTCTGGCCGCCAAAGCCAGGCCTCTGGCTGATTTTCTGGCCTGGAGGCTGGGCTTGGCGGTGCGCACGGAATTGGTCCGCAACGAGGTGTTTTTTCCGGCTCTGGAGCAGGCCTTGGCGCTCTGGGAAGAGGAGGCCCCGGCGGAGGACGACGGGGAGGCCGGGGGTGAGGAAGCGGACGACTCCGGTAGGGAGTTGCTGGGCTGGTCCCATGAGGACGCGCCCATTGTCCGGCTGGTGAATCGGTTGCTGCATCAGGCGGTGAGCCAGGGGGCCAGCGACATTCACTTCGAGGGCCGGGAAAACGGCTTTCAGGTCCGGTTCCGGGTTGACGGCGAACTGCGCACCGAACGCCGCCTGGAGCTGGCGGTCCAATCCACGGTGCTGGCCCGGATCAAGGTCATGGGACACATGGATGTAGCCGAGAGTCGCGCTCCGCAAGACGGGCGCTTTCAGGTCCGGGTGGGCCGCAAAGACGTGGACGTCCGAGTTTCCACCATGCCCACGCTCAACGGCGAAAAGGCCGTGCTGCGCATCCTGGACCGATCCAAAAATATTCTTCCCTTGTCCGACCTCGGCCTGGAGCCGGAGGCCGTGGCCGTGATCACCCGGATGATCGCCGCGCCCCACGGGATCATCCTGGTCACCGGCCCCACGGGCAGCGGCAAGACCACGACCCTCTACGCGGCCTTGCGCGAGCTGATCCGCGAATCCCGGAACATCATGACCGTGGAGGACCCGGTGGAATACCACCTGCCCGGCGTGAACCAGGTCCAGGTGAACCGGGCCGCCGGCGTGACCTTTGCCACGGCCATCCGCGGCTTCCTGCGCCAGGACCCGGACATCATCCTGGTGGGCGAGATTCGGGATCAGGAAACCGCGAGCACCGCCGTACAGGCCTCCTTGACCGGACACCTGGTCCTGGCCACCCTGCACACCAACGACGCGCCCACCGCGGTCACCCGGATGCTGGAAATGGGCGTGGAACCTTTCCTGCTGGCCTCATCCCTGCATCTGGTCATCGGTCAACGCCTCGTCCGCCTGAACTGTCCAACGTGTTCCGCGCCTACCGATCCTTCCCATATCCCCCACTCACCTCAGCCATCGCCCATCATCGGCTGCGAAGCCTGTCGCCACAGCGGTTATCGCGGCCGCCAGGGGATTTTCGAGCTGATGCCCGTGGACGAGGCCTTGCGCAGCCTGGTCGTCCGGAAAGCCTCCGTGGAACAGCTCCGCACCCACCTCAAGACAACCGGCTTCCAAACCATGCACGACCACGGCCTTCGCCTCGTTGATCAGGGCAAAACCACCATGGAAGAGCTGTTGCGGGTCACCAGCCTGTAAGTCGGCTCTCCAGCTTTTCTCCTCGTCCTCTTTTTCGTCCTATTTCCCCCACAAACTCCCCAACCTTCCCGAGGCCGAAAAGGGCAGGTTGCCCAGTCCGGTCAGGGTGCCGGAGATGGAGTAGGTGGTGTTTTCCAGGCGGTTCCAGTCCAGGAAGCCTTCGGCGTCGGCGGTGACGCCCACCGGGCCGTCGGCCTGCAGGGGGGTCAGGCGGAGGTGGTTGCCTTCCAGGGTGGCCTGGCCGCGCAGGTTGATGGTCATGATTCCCGGGGCCAGCACCAAGAGCCCGGGGGCCTGGATGTCCAGCTCGCCTTGATGCGGGGGCTGGTCCCAGGTTCGCCAGCGGACGAACCCATCGGTCTCCAGGGTTCCCTGGACCCTCTGCTCGGGCATGAGCCGTTGCAGATCCACGCCGCCGGAAAGGCGCAGTTCCTTGTCCCAGCTCAAGTCGGCCACCAGGGTCGGGCCGGTGACCGCGGTCATGGTCACCGGGCGGGTCGTGCCCAGTTGGATGGTCAGCTTTGGAACGAAGAACCGGTTCTGGTTCACATGCAATTCAAAGTGCTGGTAGGTAATGTGCGTCAGTCCCCGGTCCCCGACGGCCTGCCAACTCCAGGAGGCGTTGGGCAGGTGGCCGAGGGTGTGCCTCAGCACCTGGCTCCAGAGCAGTTCCCTGGACAGGAAGAAGAGCACGCCGATCAGCAGGCCGATGAGGAAGATCGTGCCCACCGGGCCGAAGCGGCGGAGCAGGCCCGGTTTGGAGACGGTTTTGTCGGCGTCGCGGGGAGTTGGATCACGAAGAGCGTCCTGAGCAGGATTGGGAGAGGTCATCGATAGAGTACCAGTTGGAGATCGGCCAGGGACGGATTGTCCAGACGCCGGTTGAAGGTCATGGTGGAGGTTTGCAGGCCGCCGTCCCGGCTCAGGGTTTCCAGCAGGGCCAGCAGGTCCGGTAGGGTCAGGCGTTCGTAGTAAAGTTGAACTCCGTCCCGGCCCGTGGCCTGCAAGGCCGGCCTGACTGAAATCAGCTTGTCTTCCAGGCCGATGTCGCGGCTGAGCTGACGGGCCGCGACCAGGATCGGCAGGTTGGCCCGCCCCGGGTTCGGCCCATGGTCCAGGCTCCGGATTTCCGCGACCAATGCCGATACGTGCTGGTGGAGCTCCATGGCCGCTTCCTCACGAAGGATCGAGCGCTGGGTCGCGGCGTACAGCGAGAGCCAAGCCGCCATGGAACCCGCCGCGGTCAGGGCCAGGAGCAGATACAGGGCCCCGCGTCGGCGGCCGGACGGCCAATCCCGCCAAAAGGCCAAGTGGTGCAGCCGGTGCCGGAAGGAGATGGTTTTTACGTGATTCATGGGGTGGGGTGATCGGTTTGCCGGGTCTGCCTCAGTAGCTCACCCGCAGGGTCGCCAGAACGGCGTCGTCCGCGCTGGAGGCCTGGTCCAGGTCAAAACGGAGGCGACCCTGGCCCTCCAGGGCCTTGAGCAGGGATTCCAGTTGTTCATAGTCGGCCAGTCTGGCCCGGATGATCCCGGAATTCGGGCCCAGAGAGAAGTTTTCCACATGGAACTCCGGTGGTGCCGATGCGCTGAGCAGCCCCAGCATGGCCAGGGCGTCCGGTCCGGATTGGACCGGCCCCTGGAGCTGGCTATGTCGGAAGAGCAGGCGGCCAAAAGGATCGTCACCCAGGGGCGGGGTGAGTACTTCGGCATAGAGCCGATTGGTGGCCTGTTCCCAGTGTTCCACTTGGGCTTGTTGGTCCGTCAGGCGCAGGGCCTGTCCGGTGCAGATCAAAACTCCAAGAAGCGTCGCGGCGATCCACCATCGAACCAGGCCGCCCAGGTCCGATCCCTCGCCCGCCGCGGCGGGCAAAGGCAGGCGCAACTGGGACCAGCCGATGTCCGGAGCGGCCTGAAGCAGATCGGGCAGGCTCCATTGCGTGTCGACTTGGAGAGACCGTTCGGTATTCCCGGCTCCCGACGCTTCGCCGATCCGCGTTTCCAGTTCCGCGCCGTTGCCGGGAAAGAAGGTCATCTGGCCGTGGAGCATGGCCGCCGTGGTCCCGTCCTCCGGATTGTTCCAGACCCAGCTTTCGATCCTGCGTCGATGCCCCGCGTTCCAGGCCAGAAAAAACGGCGTGGTCACGGCGTTGGCTCGGGCCAGAACATCCTGGTGGCGACGAGCGAATTCGGTCAGCTCCGGGTGCGGAAGACAGCCCAAAAGGTGGGTGCGTCCGGCATCGAGCACGATCCCGGGGCCGTTTTCCGTCGTTTGGGCGGGAAAGACCTGCTCCAGTTCCAGGCGGGCCGCGGCGGTGCGCTGCCGGAGGCTGCCGGAATGGTGATCGCTCTCCGGCTGGTAGAAAAAGAACAAGCGATCCGGAATCAGCACCAACACCGGCAGGGAGCGCAAAGACTTCGAGGCCTGATCCGGATGCGGGACCGGATGAAGAGTTTGGCCGTCAAAGCGTTCCCAAACCGGGGCGTCCTTGGTGAACCGGACGACGAAAAAATGGTTGCTGGTGGAGGTGCGGGGCAAGGGGGTGGCTCGTGTTCAATGCTTGGAAAAGGGATGGCTTGACGGTTACGGCACTGCGCTCAAAGCGGCCTGGACTCGATGATATCCCTGGCCAGAATTCTGGGCGCGGTGTCGGCGAGGATGGATGGCCGTTCCACGATGATCCGATGGAGTTCATACCATGCGGGTTGCCGGACCTCAACCGAGATTTCCAGGGTGTCCGCTTCCAGGGCCAGATGAGGCAGGACGCGCTGGTAGACGTCCATGGGCAGCCGGATGCGGGCGAGGAGTTCGTCCAGGCGCTGGAAACCGTGTTCCGTGCGGTAGCGCTGGATGGCCGGCCAGTAGGCTTCCAGTTCCGGAGCCACGGCCAGGATCAGTTCTTTGTCGGCCAGGTTCAGGTTGATCCGTCCGTCCGTTCCCCACACCGTGAAATGTCGGCGTACCCAGGCCGGATCGAGGTCCGTAAAGCCGGTGACCAGGAGCAGTTCTTCCGGTCGTTGCATCGGGCCTTTCCTGGGGCGATAGGATGGCCGGATTCCGGTGTAGGGTGCGTCGGCGGCGCGGGCTGAACCAGGCCGGTCCGGGTCATGGCCTTCACCCAGCCAGAGCATGATGTCCCGCGTATCGCCTCGGAAATTCACCCTGGAACCTTCGTGAAAGGTCTCATGGTGGAACAGGCGGGTCAGGCCTTCCCGCAACCTGGTCATGGCCTGGGGATGCAGGGAGGGCGGGTGCAGGGCGTTGAGGTTCAGCTTGGCGTTGGTGGGGATGATGGTGATCCGGATGCCGTCCTCGCTCCATTCCGGCGGGCTCGGGGGTTGGTCTGCCGCGTCGAGATGGTCGGCGGAAAGAGCGAGTAGTTCCATGGCTTTGTGCACCGCGGCTTCGGCCTGGAATCCGGCCTGGATGGTCTGGAGCAGCAGAATGTGTTCCTCCTCGGTCAGGGCGGCATGCTGGACGACACGCAACACCACGGTGCTGAACAGGAGCAGGGTGACCAGCACCAGGACGAGGACGGCGCCAGAGGAGCGGGGTGGGCGATCAAAGCGGCGCATCGTGCTCCAGGGATAGGCGATGGATGATATTCCATGCGGTTTTTACGTCGGCAGGGCGCAGTTCCAGCCGCAGGCCGGCCGGGGCCGGTCGCTCCGTGCCGTGCAGCCAGGAGCGCAGGTCCACCCAGCGGCCTTCGGTCAGATCGTGGAAGGCCAGGCTCCAGTCTTGCAAGTTCGAGATCACGAGCAGCTCCTGAACATAGTCCAGGTCCGGCTGCTCCTCGGTGCGGCGGACCTGGCGCTGGGAAAAGTCCCAGGTCACGGTCATGGGCAGGGGGCCGGGAACAAGGTGGTTGGCGACCGTCTCCAGCGTGAATCCGTGCTCCGTGATGGTCAGTTCCGTTTCCGGAAGCATGCCCCGCAGATCCATGCTCAACAACCGCTGCAGGACGACCCGGGAACGCTGGTTTTCAACGGTTTCCTCCAGGGCGGACGAGGCCACGACCCCGCGCCCGAGGATCGCCGCGAGCAGAGCGGTGAGCATCCCGGCCACCACCAGGGCCACCAGGATTTCCACCAGGGTGAAGCCGGGAGGGGAGGGCGTGGGGCAGCTGTCGTGATGAGTGGAAGCGTTCCGTGGCGTCATTTTTTCGTTCTTCGTATCCATCACGGAGAGACCGCTGGCCAGGACCACTCCAGTTTCCGTCCCTCCAGGCGCGTGGTCAGGGTCACCCACGGGGAGGGGCGGTCCGGTGTCGGCGGGTTGGTGGTGATCCGGACGGCCAGAGGGTCGCGGCCATCAGGCGTCATCCCGCCGGACACCGTCAACTGAGAATCCTCGCGCCCAATATTCCGACCAATATCCTGGCCGATATCCCGGCCCATGAGCGCTTCCTGAGCCGTGTTCAGGTGCAGCCAGAGCACGTCCGCCTGCCTGGCCTGGTTCAGACCGTGGCGTTGTGAGGCGAGCAGGCCGGAAGCCAGGATGGCGGCGATGATCAGGGCCACCAGGACTTCAACCAGAGTGAAGCCTCGCGGGCGGTTCGCGTCGCCGTGCTGATGCCGTGGATTGATGGAAGAGCGTCCAAACGTCATGGGCCGTACTCGTTGACCAGGCGGGCGTCCAGGTCCGCGGTGATCCAGCGTTCCCCGTCCGTGAAGGAGAACAGGAGCCGATCCATGTGGCCTTGTGGGTAGACGCGGAAGTGGCTGAAAGGGTGCGGGCAGGGAGTTTCGTTCAGGACGCAGCGACCGGGTGGGTTCGGCATGCGGTGCGTCGCCTCGTTCCAGGACAGTCCGCCGGATACGGGATCCAGGCGAATGACCTGGAACCGACCGGTTTCAACCGCCGCGATTCGAACCTGGTCCAGAAAGACGTTCATTTCATGCAGCGGTGTATTGCTTCCGGAGGGCCGGGTGGGGTCCAGCCGGGGCAGCAGGGTGAACCAACCCAGGCCGACGATGAACAGCACGATCAGCAGTTCGACCAGGGTCAGACCGGCGGAGGCGTGGTCGCGCGGGCCGGAGCGGCTCAATCGTCCAACTCCCAACTGTTGATGTCCTGGGCGAAGCCGGTCCCGCCCTCCTTGCCGTCCGCGCCCAGGCTGGTGATTTCGTAGTCCCGGCCTTGTTGCCCGGGAGAGCGGTAGCGGTAGGCATTGCCCCAAGGGTCCCTGGGCACGGATGATGCTTCCAGGTAGCCGCCGTCGCGGTAGTTGCGGGGGATGGGGGCGATGTCCGGTTTGCGGAACAGGGCGGCGAGCCCTTGCTCGGTGGTGGGATAGACCCCGTTGTCCAGCCGGTACAGGCGCAGGGCGGATTCCAGGGTGCGGATGTCCACCTTGGCCTTGGTCACCCGGGCCTCGTCCGGGCGATCCATGATTCGAGGCACAAGCAGCGTGGCCATCAGTCCGAGGATGACCACGACGATCATCAACTCGATCAGGCTGAAGCCGGATTGGCGTTTCATTGCATATCTCCAAGGGGTTGGTGGTGGTCGGAAAGGGAAGTCCAGGTCGGCGGCGAATCCTGAAGCAGGCTGCCTCTGACCGGCAGGAGGTCGGTTTCATCGGGCACGTTCCAACTGTCTAAGGATGTGCGAGCTTCTTCCATGGGGATCCACCACAGGAAAAAGCGATGCTCCGGAACATGCCGGACCAGCAGCACATATCCGTCCTTGGCCTGGATCGGATCGGCAAGGGCGTAGGTCCGCCCGCTCCAGGACACCGTCCCGTTCGGGGCCACGGCAAGGGGCGTCAGGCGAGTTGGTTCATCTTCGGGAGCGTCCGTGGGCTTTCCGGTTGCGGCCTGATACCAGCGTTGAGTCTGGTCCGGCTCGGTCACACGCAGCAGGCCGACGTCTTCCGCGGCATGCACGCTGAACCGGGGCGTTCCGAAATGCAGCTTGCGCAGCCAGTGCTCCCGGGGCGTGAGAAAGGTCAGCAAACCGGCGTCCAGGCTGAACCGCTCGAAAAACTGGAGCAGATCCCAGGCCGTGTTTTGGTCCATGGCGGAGGCATGTTGAGGCGGTAAAATATCTTCGACGGCAACGGCGCGGGAACCTGGAATGTCCCAGACTAGCAGCTCGCGGCGCGACCCTTCGGGTAAAGGCTCGTTGGAGCCGTCGTGCGAGGGAGTCGGACTCTCCTGTTCGTCGCTCGCTGGGCGCAGAATGAGATGGCCGCCATGGAAGAGTGCTGCCTCAAAGGGGCCGCCAGGAATGCGGACCTGTTCCAGCAGGGTCAGTTCCGGCAGGGTCCAGACCAACAGCCATCCGGCCCGGTCCACGCTCTGAAGCAGACCTTCTCGTGGGCTGAAAGCCAGGGCCAGGGGCGGGAAACGCAGGGTGCCGACGTGACGCATGGGGTCTTGTTCCAATACCGGGGAGGCGTTGGACGGGTTGGAAAAGGGTTCGCCGACCGGCCCCACGAACAGGCGTTGCCCGGTGTCCGTCACCGCAGCCCAGGCCAGCGAGGAGGACAGGGCTGCGTGACGTAGCGGTCGCTGCCCGGGAACCGTGCCCACCCGGGCGCAGTGGCGCAGATCAAAGACATGCAGCTCGCCGCCTTGGGCATTGCCCGCGCCGAGAAACGGCCCGAGGCCGTCCCAGGTCAGCAGGGTGACCGGAGCCTTCGTGGGCAGGGTCAGGGAGGCGCAGGGCCAGGGGCTCCAAATGCGGATGTCTCCGTTGGCGTGGCCCACGGCCAGTCCGGCTTCCGGAATGTCGGCCATGCCTTCCCCGGCTTGCGTTGCTCCGTTGGATGCCGCCGACGGCCCGAGCACAAAAGCGGTGACGTCGGACGCCACATGCAGGGTGACGGGCTCCCGGCTCATTTCCATGAAGTAGTCGCCGGATCGGTGCCGGGGATCGGAAGAGGAATCGGCCATTTGCTCCGGCACGGGGAAGTCGATGTTCGGAGGCCGATACTGGGTACGCAGGCTTTGTTCGAGCATTTCGGCCAGCGTGATGCTCGGCCCAAAGGGGGTCTGTTCGGTGAGCAGGGGGGCGGGCTTGAGAGGTTGCGCCCCACGCGGGGCACAGGCGGCGGACAGCAGGAGGAGCACGCCGATGAACAGGGCCATGCCGAGTAGGTGCCGGGGGGGCTGTTGGCCTTTGGCCGAAAAGCTTGTACTGCGTGAATCGGTCTCGCCCAAGGGGGCTTTGAGCTTCTGGGCGGTCATTTGGGTAAAATAACTCCAATCTCCGGCATCCCCACCATGCATCACGCCGATTCTTCCATTTCCCCCGCTTCGCCGGGATCTTCCGGCCCCCCCGCGAGGCGCCTGTCCGCACTGGACATGTTTCGCGGCGCGGCCGTGCTGCTGATGCTTGTTTATCATTTTTGCTTCGATCTTAATTACTTCGGGGTCGTTTCCATCCGGTTCCAAACCGACCCGCTCTGGCTGGGCCTGCGGGCGGTGATCGTGGGGGGCTTCGTGCTGGCCGTGGGTGCGAGTCTGGCCCTGTCCACCCACAACGGCTTGAACCCGCGGCGATTCCTGCGGCGTCAAATCATCCTGGGCGTTGCGGCGGGCTTGGTTTCTTTGGGCACGTACCTGATTTTCCCTCTGACCTGGGTGGTCTTCGGCGTCCTGCATTTCATTTTTGTTGCTCGAATTCTGAGCCTGCCGTTTCTGCGTCTGCACCATCTGAACCCGGCCTTCGGAGTGCTGTTCCTGCTCGTGGGCCTGTCCGTTCAGCACCCGGTCTTCAACCATCCCTGGCTGCACTGGCTGGGCATGATGACCCACAAGCCCTTCACCGAGGACTACGTGCCGATTTTGCCCTGGTTCGGCGTCCTGCTCCTGGGGCTGTACATCGGCCAGTCAATCCATCGCCACCGCCCGTCTATTCTCCAGGCGCCCTCGTCTCTTCCGGGATCCGGGATACTGTCCTGGCTGGGACGCCACAGCCTGCTGATCTATCTGCTTCACCAGCCGCTGTTCATGGGCGTGCTGTATCTGTTGCTGCGGTAGGTGTGAAGGATCAGCCGACCTGGGACGTCAGATCAAAGATCGGCCCCATTACGGCCAGAACCAGAAATCCCACAAGCAGCCCCAGACCCAGGATCAGGGCCGGTTCGATCAGGGCGGCGAAGCGTTTCAGGGACGCGTCGGTTTCGCGTTCCAGGAGTTTGCCCAGGCGTTCCAGGAACGGGCCCAGTTTTCCGGCGGCCCGGCCGGCGCTGATGGCGGTCAGGAAGACGTCCGGGTAGACGCCCTGTTTCCAGAGCACGCCGTCCAGAGGCTGGCCGGTGGAGACTTCCCGGGCGGCCTGGAGCATTTTTTCCCGGAAAAAAAGCGACCCCACTCCCTGGGCCGAGCTTTGCAAGGCCTGGACCAAGGGGATTCCGGCCTGGATCTGAAAGGAAACCAAGCCGGAAAAGCGGGCCAGAACGCCCTTCTGGACCACCGGCAGCCGCCAGAGCAGGCGGTCCAGGCGGATGCGCCAGTTCGGGCGGCGCTTGTAGGTCGTCACGCCGAGGAAGACCATCCCGGCCAGACCCAGCAGCAGCAAGCCGCCCCAGGACTCCATCCAGGACCCGACATTCAGCAGCAGGCGGGTGTCCCAGGACAGTTCCCCGGCCGAGGCGGTGACGATGTCCGCGATCCGGGGCAGGACCCGGGAAAGCAGGAAAAAGACCGCGCCCAGGCCGATGATCAGGATGGTCAGGGGATAGCCCAGGGAGGTGAGCAGCTTTTCCCGGAAGTCCCGGCGGCCCTCTTCGTATCGGGCGATGCGTTCCAGGACTTCGCCCAACCGGCCCACCTGCTCCGCCACCTGGACCATGGCCGCGTACACTGGCGAGACGACGCCCGGGTGATCCTGCAATGCCTGGGAAAAGGCTTGGCCGCCTTCCACCGCGTCGCGGATTCGGACCCAGAACCGGGCCGACGCTCCACTGGACATCCGGGCCAACAGGTCCAGGCTCTGGGCCAGGGATCCGCCTCCCTGGATCATCATGCCCAGGGAGTAGAAGGCCTCGTCCAGGCGGATGCGCCGCGGCCAGGAGCCGGGGGAAAGCAGGCCGCGCAGAGTGCGGCCCTGCGCATGCCCGGCGTTGCCGAGACGGATCGGCAAGAGCCCTTGTTCCTGGAGTCTGGCATAGGCCGTGGCGCGGCTTTCGGCCTCGCACAGCCCTTTGCGCTGTTCGCCCTGCTGATCCAGGGCCACATACTGGAATGTCGGCACGGTGCTCCTTGTCCAAGAGAAAACAACCGCGTAATTTTGCCCGCTTGAGCGGCGGATGTCCAATCCGGGACGTGATTCGGGATCAAAGAAAGTCGGTCCAACAACATCGTTTGTTTACAACCGATTATTCACTCTGTAGGATAAAAAAGTTTTCACTCATGATCTTGCCCAACTCGGTTTCCCCGGGAGGTTGGCAATGACAGCCACCTCGAAGATCACGTCCAAAGGGCGGACAACCATTCCTCAAGACGTTCGAAAAGCCATGCTGATTGGCCCTGGAGACGTTATCGTCCGGGAAATTAAGCAGGAAGGCGTGGCTGGCGTTCGGCGACTGTCGGACCTTGAGGTTGACTATCTTCATTGCCTGGAGAGCACGTTGAGCGAGTGGGATGGCCCCTTTGACAACGTTGCGTATCGTGACTTGTGAATGGTTTCAACTGGAGAAGACCATGAACACGATCCTGATCGGCAAGGGCCGGGAGCAGGTGTTTCTGCATGGACGGTACGCCAACCGGCACGGGATGATCGCCGGGGCCACTGGGACGGGGAAGAGCGTTTCCCTGATGGTCCTGGCCGAGGGCTTTTCCCGGCTCGGGGTGCCGGTGTTTCTGGCGGACGTCAAGGGCGACCTGGCCGGGCTGGCCATGCCCGGGGCCATGAACGACCGGATCCGGTCGCGGTTGGAGAGCATCGGGATCGAGGGCTACGCCAACGAGTCGAATCCGGTCCTGTTTTGGGACATCTTCGGCGTGCTGGGGCACCCGCTGCGCACCACGGTCTCCCAGATGGGGCCGACCCTGCTGGCCCGGCTGATGGAGCTCAACGACACCCAGGCCGGGGTGCTGGAGATCGTCTTCCGTCTGGCGGACGAGGAAGGGCTGCTCCTGCTGGACCTCAAGGACCTGCGCTCCCTGCTGATCTTCACCTCCGAAAACGTGAAGAGCGTGTCGGCCCGGTTCGGGCTGGTTCACGCCTCGTCCCTGGCTGCGATCCAGCGGGCCCTGCTTCGGTTGGACGGGGACGGCGGCGACCTGTTTTTCGGCGAACCGGCCCTGGAATTGACGGATTTCATGCGCCAGGACATGTCCGGGCGGGGGATCGTCAACGTCCTGGCCGCCGAGAAACTGTATCTGCGGCCCAGGATGTATTCCAGCTTCCTGCTCTGGATGCTCTCGGAGCTGTTCGAAACCCTGCCGGAGGTCGGGGACCGGGATCTGCCGAAGATGGTCTTTTTTTTCGACGAGGCCCATCTGCTGTTCGCCGACGCGCCGTCGGCCCTGCGGCAACGGGTGGAGCAGGTGGTCCGGCTGATCCGGTCCAAGGGCGTGGGCGTGTATTTTTGCAGCCAGTATCCGGACGACGTGCCCCAGGAGATTCTGGGGCAGTTGGGCAACCGCATCCAGCACGCGCTGAGGGCCTACACGCCGCGAGACCAAAAGGCCGTGCGCACGGCGGCCCAGACCTTTCCGCCCAATCCCGCGGTGGACGTGCTCCAGTCCCTGACCGCCATGGCCGTGGGCGAGGCCCTGGTGACCACCTTGCAGGACAAGGGCATCCCGCTGCCCGTGGAACGGGCTCTGGTCGCCCCGCCCCGTTGCCGGATCGGCGTGATCACGCCGGAGGAACGGCAACTTGTTCGCGGACGCAGCCCTTTGAGCGGGAAATACGACACGCCTGTTGACCGTGAGTCCGCCTATGAAATCCTCCAGGCCCGGGCCGCGGAGGCTGTGGCAGCGAAATCAATTGAGAGCACCGCTTCTGGAGGGAAATCGACCCGAAGCGAGGAAGCCGCGGGCGGCGGTGGGGCTACCGGTGGTGTCTCAGGGGCCATGCGGGACTTCCTGTTTGGCTCCAAGCGCCGTCAGGGCGCCCTGGAGGCCATGGGCAAGTCCGCCATGCGCACCGTGGGCAGCCAGATCGGTCGTCAGGTGCTGCGCGGCGTACTGGGCGGACTGCTGGGCGGCAGGAAGTAAGGCACGCCCGTTACTATCGGTCGGCTATATCGCTCGATATTTTCATCAATCTTTCAACCACATCACACATGACACAAAATACCATCAATCCGGCCCTTAGGAACATTGCGATCATCGCCCACGTCGACCACGGCAAGACCACCCTGGTGGACGCCCTGTTCAGGCAAAGCGGGCTGTTTCGGGACAATCAGGAAGTGGCCGAGCGGATCATGGACTCCATGGATCTGGAGCGGGAGCGCGGGATCACCATCGCGGCCAAGAACTGCGCCGTGACCTGGAAAGGCGTGAAGATCAACATTATCGACACCCCGGGGCACGCGGACTTCGGCGGGGAGGTGGAACGCTCCCTGTCCATGGCCGACGGCGCGGTGCTCCTGGTGGACGCCTCGGAAGGCCCTCTGCCCCAGACCCGGTTCGTGCTCAAGAAGACCCTGGAAGCCAGGCTGAAGGTCATCGTGGTCATCAACAAGATCGATCGTCAGGACGCCCGGGTGTCCGAGGTGCTGGACGAGGTCTACGATCTGTTCATCGACCTGGACGCTTCCGAGGAGCAACTCGATTTTCCGGTCTTGTACGCCATTGCCCGGGACGGGGTGGCCAAACGCTCCCTGGACGAGCCCGGGGAAAATCTGCACCCGCTGTTTGACGCGATTCTGCAAACCATACCCGGACCGACCTATGATTCGGATATGCCGTTTCAGATGCTGGTGGCGGACCTGGGCTATTCGGACTATTTGGGCCGCCTGGCCATCGGGCGGGTGGTCAATGGCCGGGCCAGGCAGAACGAGCAGCTGGTCTGCATCAACGCTTCGGCGGAGCTTCTTCCGCTGCGGGTCACCAAATTGCAGACCTACGCGGGTCTGTCACTGAAAGAGGTGGGCGAGGTGGAACCCGGAGACATCGCGGTGCTGGCCGGGATCGAAAACGTGCATATCGGGGACACCATCTGTACCAAGGCCGAACCCTCGGCCTTGAAGCGGATCGCCGTGGACGAGCCCACCGTGGCCATGAAGTTCACCATCAATACCTCGCCGCTGGCCGGACGGGAGGGCAAGTTCGTCCAGTCCCGGAAAATATGGGAGCGGCTGGTCAAGGAATCCCTGAGCAACGTGGCCATCCGCGTGGAAGAGACCGAGGACCGGGACAGCTTTGTGGTCAAGGGCCGGGGCGAGTTTCAGATGGCCATTTTGATCGAAACCATGCGTCGGGAAGGGTACGAACTGAGCGTTGGCCGACCCGAGGTGATCTACAAGGATGTGGACGGGAAGCGGCACGAACCCATGGAGCACCTGTTCGTGGACTGCGAGGAGATTTTTCTTGGGGTGGTCACGGAAAAGCTGTCCATCCGCAAGGGACGGATGTCCAATCTGGTGAACAAGGGCACCGGCCGGGTGCGGGTGGAATTCTCCATTCCTTCCAGGGGTCTGATCGGTTACCGGGACGAGTTTCTGACCGACACCAAGGGGACCGGGGTGATGAACTCCTACTTTTCCGGGTATGAGGAATACCGGGGAGACTTCCCGACCCGGTTCATGGGCTCCATCGTGGCGGACCGGTCCGGGACCGCCGTACCCTACGCCCTGTTCAACCTGGAGCCCCGGGGCAGGCTGTTCGTTTCACCGGGCGAGCCGGTCTACGAAGGCATGATCGTCGGCGAGCACAACCGGGAGAGCGACCTGAACGTCAATGCCTGCAAGGAAAAGAAACTGACCAACATGCGCGCTTCGGGCAAGGACGAGGCGGTCATCCTGACGCCGGTGCCGCCGTTGACCCTGGAGTGGGCTCTGCATTTCATCCGGGAGGACGAACTGCTGGAGGTCACGCCGCATTCCATCCGGCTGCGCAAGACGATTCTTTCTGCCTCCAAACGGCATGTTCTGGGGGGGAAATAGAAACGGAGCGGGGTGGAGTTCCTGGCACGACGGCAAGAAAGTCGAAGGACGCAAGACGCCCCTGGAAGATGTTCCGGGGGCTCGCGGAGCGTAAAAAAAAGCGAGAAAGGGGGCCGGGCCGAGGCGGAGCTTTGGGCAGCCGCCCCCTTGCCGTACGGGGTTGCCTATTTTTCCCGAAAAACGATCCGTCCCTTGGTCAGGTCGTAGGGAGACAGCTGGACGCGGACCTTGTCTCCGGGCAGGATGCGGATTCGGAACTTGCGCATTTTCCCGCACAAATGCCCCAAAATAGTGTGCCCGGTCTCCAGCTCCACGGAAAACAGGGTGCTCGGCAAGGCTTCCTGAACAATGCCGCTCATTTCAATACATTCTTCCTTGGCCATTTGGCCTCCTTGGGTTGTCTTGTTCAAGGCCCGCGGGGATGAAAAAAGCCCCGCCCTCACGAAGATAGAGGACGGGGCTTCGCAAGGGCCTTATTGAATCAATGCAGTCGGGTAGCCGTTACCAGCGCTTGGACTGACGGTTCCTGTCCCCGTAGCCGCCGCCACCGCCACTGGGACGGGGGGCACGTTCCTGAGCTTCGTTGATGCGCAGGCTACGTCCCTGGAAATCCTTGCCGTCCAACGCCTCCTGAGCGGAACGGGCTCCGGCTTCGTTCATTTCCACGAAGGCGAAACCACGCGGACGACCTGTTTCACGATCACTAATCAAGGCCACGGAAAGAACTTCGCCATAGGTGGCGAACAGATCGCGAATATCGTCTTCCTGGGCGGTAAAAGGCAAATTCCCAACATACAACTTACTTGACATGCGAATAACTCCAAAAAAGGTTGAGGCGGACATTCTGTCTCTCTGAATCCGGGCACACCCCGGTGTTCAGGTAGAACGGGACTCCGCCGTTGCAAATCGAATTCAAAGTAACTACTCGGATTGGATTGGGCTGTCAACAAAAACATTTTGCCGTGAGCATTTCTTCAGAACGTGAATCTTTGAGGAGACCGCATCAGTGTTTGGCGTCGCCGCGAAGTATTGTCGAGACGCCGGTTTTGGTCGTGCCGGGCTCGTGCTGATCGGGCCGTCGCTTTCAGATTCAAACCGAACAATCAGGAGCGTGAACGTTGAGCATTCGTCAGGGCATTCTTCTGCTCGGCGCGATAGCCGCGCTGAGTCTTGCATATCTGCTGGCGGAGAGCGCCGTGCGGCGAACGGCCGCGTACCGGGCGCAACGGATCGTGGCCGAGGAACTGCGTCTGGTTCCGGCCTTGTCGGCCATCGTGCACGAACTGCAACGCGAGCGCGGGCTGACTTCCGGTTATTTGGGCCGTCCTTCCCGGGAACACCTGGAGCTGATGCTCGCCCAGCGCGAGCGCACGGACGAGGTGCTTGCCGGGCATCCCCTGTCCGACGCGGAGGTGCGGCGGCTGCACGCGGAGCTTCAGGCGATGCGCGTCCAGGCCCTGGACGGGAACGTGTCCTGGACCGCGCCCCATGCCTTTTACACCAGGGAGGTGGAGCGGATTGTGGGCCGTCTGGCCGAACTGACGCGGACCAGCCCCGTGGTTCCGGAGGATCTCCAAGCCCTGGTGCATCTCGTGACGGCCAAGGAAGATCTGGGCCAGATTCGCTCCCTGGTGAATCGTTCCCTGCAAGACTGGAAGAACGTGGACGTGGAGACCAGCTATGCCGCGGCCCGTCTTGAAACCCGGGTGCGCTCCAGACTGGACCTTTTTCGAGGCAACGCTTCCTCCGAGGCTCTGGCCGTCTTTGATCGGGTGGTCGCCGGGGACGCGGTCCGGGAAGCCCTGGAACTTGTTTCTCTGATCGCCTCTCCGCGCTACAGGGAGGTGAACGTTGAAGGCGATTCCTGGTTTGACCTGGTCAGTCCGCCCATTGACGGAATCCGGAAAGTGGAAAGGACGGTCCTGGAGACGGTGGCCCGAAACGTGGACGATCTGATGCGCGCCGTTCGTTCCGGACTTGCGCGGGACATCGTCCTGATCATGGGGATCGGCCTGCTGGTGTTCGGCTTGGTGGTCTACACCATGCGCAAGGTGCTCCACGCCCTGGACGCGCTGACCGCAAGTATCGACAAGGTCGTCGAAAGCCGCGATTTTTCCACCCGTATCCGTGTTTCAGCCCAAGGAGAAGCCGGGATCATCGTGCGCGGATTCAACAAACTGCTGGACGCCGCCGAGGGGTTGCTCAAGGAAAAGCATCGCCTGGCCTATACCGACGCCCTGACCGGCATCCCCAACCGGCTCTACTTCAACGAGGTCGCCCACAACGCGCTGGCCCGCAGACAGCGCCATCCCGGCTCCTTGTCCTTGATCATCCTGGACATCGATCACTTCAAAAAAGTCAACGACACCTTCGGCCACGACGTAGGAGACGACGTGCTGCGCGAGTTCAGCGCCCGCATTCAGGGAGCGATCCGGAGCATCGATCTTTTCGCCCGCTGGGGCGGGGAGGAGTTTGTGATCCTGCTGCCCGACGACGGCCCCGAAGCTGCGGCTCTTTTGGCTGAAAAGCTTCGTCTGATGGTGGAGTCCGAACCCTTTGCCGGAGCGGGCCGGATCACCTCCAGCTTCGGGGTGGCCGGGCTCCTGCCCGACGAGGAGTTCGACGGCCTGTGCAAGCGGGCTGATCAGGCCCTGTACGAAAGCAAACACCAGGGCCGCAACAGGGTCACCGTTGCCTGAGCACGATTCTTACCCAGCCGGCCTTATCCGGCGTCCTGCTCTCGCTTCGGCAGCCATCGCGCCAGCGCGTCGCACAAGGAACGAGGATCAATGGGCTTGGTCAGATGGTCGTCCATGCCTGCTTCCTTGGAGCGTTCCCTGTCTTCCCGCATCGCTCCGGCGGTCATGGCGATTATCGGCATTCGCCGAGAGGGCTGAGGGCTGAAACCTGAGGGCTGAGGTTCAGAGAGCCGATCTCCGACGTCTGTCTCCTGTCTCCTGACTCCTGCCTCCTGACCTCTAATCCTTCTCGTCGCTTCCAGTCCGTCCATTCCGGGCATTTGCACGTCCATCAGCACCAGGTCGTAGTCGTTTTGTTCCAGGGCTTTGAGGGCTTCCAGGCCGTTGGCCGCGACGTCGGCTTGGAGGCCCAGTTTTTTGAGAATTCCCAGGGCCACCGTCTGGTTGACCTGATTGTCCTCCACCAGCAGCACGCGTCCGACAAATAGTGGGTAGTCGGTGATCGGTGATGCGTGGTTCCGGTTGCTCGGCGCGGCCTCGGGGCTTTTCCGGTCCTGTACGGCCAGCGGAATCACGAACCAGAATCCCGATCCCTCTCCGACGCGGCTTTCCACGCCCATCTTGCCGCCCATCAGTTCGACGAGCTGCTTGCAGATGGCCAGGCCCAGGCCGCTGCCTCCGTACTTGCGGGTGCTTGAGGCATCCGCCTGTTGGAACTTCTCGAACACCCCGGCCAGCTTGTCCTCGGAGATGCCGATTCCGGTGTCCAGGACCGTGAAGCGGAGCAGGACGGTTGACCCGTCTGACTGTTCAACGGCAACCCGGACCTCCACTCCTCCTTGATCCGTGAACTTCAGGGCGTTTTCCATCAGATTGATCAGAACCTGGCGTAATCGAAGCGAATCGCCGAGCAGAGAGGGCGGGACGTCCGGGGTCAGGGAGCAGGACAGGGACAATTGTTTGCCGCGTGCCCGGTGGGCCATGATCGAGGTCAATTCATCCAGAATTTGGGCGAGATCGAACGGGACGACTTCCAGTTCCAGCTTTCCGGATTCGACCTTGGTAAGGTCCAGGATATCGTTGATCAGCCCCAACAGGACCTCGGCGCTGGAGAGGATCGTTCCGGCCAGATTCCGCTGTTCATCCGTCAGCGGCGTATCCAGAAGCAACCGGGACAATCCGATCACACCGTTCATCGGGGTCCGGATTTCATGGCTCATATTGGCCAGAAACGCCGATTTGGCCTGATTGGCGGCCTCGGCCCGGTGTATGGCCTCCTGGAGTCGGCCTTCGATGGCCTTGCGCTCGGAGATGTCCACATGGGTGCCCACCATTCTGGTGGCCTTGCCGGCTTGGTCACGGGACACCGCGCTGCCTCGTCCCTGAATCCAGAGCCAGTCCCCGGCCTTGGTCCGCATCCGGAATTCCACTTCAAATTTTTCCAGGCGGTTTTCCAGGCAGTCCGTAATCCGTTCCCAGGCCAGGGGCAGGTCGTCCGGATGCACGTTGTCGGACCAGAACTGGACGCTGGGAGCGATTTCGCCCGGAGCGTAGCCGAGCATGGTGGTGTAGGCCGGGCTGAAATAGATTTCGTCGGTTTCCAGGTTCCAGTCCCACAGTCCGTCCCGTGTGGCGTCCATGGCCAACTGGAAGCGTTCCTGGCTGTTGCGCAAAGCCTTCTCGGCCTTGATCCGGTCCGTAATGTCCATGCCGAACTTGAGGATCACATCCCGTCCATCCGGCCATGTGATCACCTTTTCCGTGACCAGCAGATGCTGCCCTAAAACAGTGTTTTCATGCTCTTTCTGGAGGGTTTGGTCCGGGTTTTGAACCAAAGAGGGATTGCCGCAGAACGAACAGGGGCAATCCGCTCGTTGCAACACGTCATAACAGATCCGGCCCTCCAAGGTCGTACCGTAAGCCTTCTGCATGGCCTTGTTGGCAAAGAGGATTTCATAGGTACTCGGATTGACGACATACACGTATTGCCCCATGCTGTCGAAAATCGAGAGAACCTGGGCACGCTCCTGGCGCAAGGCGTCTTCGGAACTTTTGATGCGCAACGTCGCCTGCACCTGGGCGAGAAAAAAATGTGGATTCACCGGCTTGGTCAGGAACCCGGTCCCTCCGGCCCGCAGGGCCTGGGCCTGATTCTCCGGCTTGGTCATGATGCCGGACACGAACAGCACATGGCTCCGGCTCATTTCCGGATCGGCCTTGATCCGGCGACAGAGTTCCAGGCCGTCAATATCAGGCAAGGAGACATCCAGGAGAATCAGATCCGGCTGCTCCCGAGCGGCAATTTCCCAGGCCTTGGCTCCGGAGTCCGCGATCAGCAGGTAGCACATCGCGGGGGCCAGGATTTGCCGGGCCACGGTCAGGAAGTCGGGGTCGTCGTCGACGATCAGGATGGTCTGCATGGTTCTCAAAGGGTGTTCAGGTTTCAGGAATCATTCGGCCAAAGACGCATGTCTGGCTGGTTAAAGCTCGGTGTGGCCAGGCCGTGGCGGAGGAGTAAGTGGTATAAGGGAGTCTTGAGATCATCAATTCCTTCAATAATTCATCCATCAAGTTGCTTTGGACGCTGCTGCCGATGTCTAGCACAATGCTCTGTTCATCTTCCATAATGAGTCTGACCTCTGTTTTTCGGCAACCGTTCCAGAATCTTCCGTAAATCCTCCATCCTTACCGGCTTGGCCAAGTAATCGTCCATCCCGGCGGCCAGGAACTTTTCCTTGTCTCCAACCATGGCGTAGGCGGTCAGGGCGATGATGGGAATGCGTCGGGAAGGCTGAGGGCTGAAACTTGAAACCTGAGGGGCGGAGTGCTGATCTTTGACTACTGAGTCCTGTTTTTCGGTCTCAGCCGCGCGGATGCGCTGGGTCGCTTCCAGGCCGTCCATCACCGGCATCTGGATGTCCATCAGGATGACGTCGAATTCTTGGTCATTGAGCAGTTCCAGGACCTGTCTGCCGTTTTCGGCGAGGGTGACCTGGTGTCCGGCGATTTTCAATTGTTCCTGGGTGGGAAACGCATTGGACGGATCGTCCTCGGCCAGAAGAATGCGCAAGCCGGTTGGAGCGGAAGCGGGAGGCCGCGGGGAGTCCTTGCTGGTCACGGCGTCGCTTGGGAGCTTGAAGTACAGGGCGAAGTATGCCGAAGTGCCTTCACCTTCCCGGCTTTCCACGCAGAGATGCCCATCCATGAGTTCGATCAATCGCTTGATGATGGCCAGTCCCAGCCCGGCTCCCTGGTGCCTGCGGGTGTAGGAGCCGTCCACCTGCGTAAACGGCTGGAAAAGTTCCTGCAGCTTGTTCTCAGGGATGCCGATGCCCGTGTCGGTCACGGTGAAGAGGATGCGAACGGCTTCGGGTTTCCAGGAGCGGATCGGGACCATTTCCACGGTGATTTTTCCGGCATCGCTGAATTTCAAGGCATTGCCGACGAGGTTGAAGAGAATTTGCCGGACACGGGCTTCGTCGCCGACCAGGCGCGGCGGAATGGCGGGGTCAAGAGTGCACTCCAGGGCGATGCCCTTGCTTTGGGCCGTGACGGTGAACAGGCCGGTGATGGAGTCTTGGAGTTCTTCAAGGCTGAATGTCGATTCATGGATCTCCATCTTGCCCGCTTCGACCCGTGACAGGTCGAGAATGTCGGACAGCAGCGTGGTCAGACGCTGGGCGGAACCGGTGGCCAGCTGAATGAAGCGGTGTTGCTTGTCGTCCAGTTTGGTGGTGTTCAGAAGTTGCAGCATGCCCATGACGCCGTTGATCGGAGTGCGGATTTCGTGGCTCATATTGGCCAGGAATTCGGATTTGGCCTGGTTGGCGGCTTCGGCCTGTTCCTTGGCCAGGAGCAAGGCGTGTTCATGCTTTCTTTGGTCCGTGACGTCCTGCACCGCCGAGAGAATGAAGTTTTCGCCTTTGATCTCCGTAATCAAGCCTTGCAGACGGACCGGCACCCGGTGGCCGTCCGCGTGCATATATTCTTTCTCGATTGGCCCGTACCGCCCGGTTTCGGCGAGAGATCGCAGTTGAGCCTGCTCCAGGGGCGCATACTCCTCCGGCGTAATATCCCAATACGTCAGAGAGAACGTCTCCTCGACAGTGCGGCCGATGATCCGCGCATAGGCGGGATTGACGTCCACGAGGCTCCCGTCCATACGACAAAGCGCCAATCCGACGGGGGATTCGTCGAACAGGGTCCGGCTGTATTTTCTTTCATCCCGCACCTGTTCCTCGGACTGCTCGTGGACCAGACGCCGGACCATCAGGCTGCCGAGCAGGGCGGTGGCCATGGGATAGATCAGCATCACCGGCACGGCGATGTTGGAAAAGACCTGGAACGCGACATCCCTGGGCAGGAAAACCGTCATGATGAGCATGCCGATGTGGACGACGATTCCGAAGGCGAGGAGTTCGAGCCATGGGGTTGTTTCCAGCTGCTTTTTCCGCGCATATCGCCAGACGAGACCGATGATCCCCGAGGCCAGGATTACCGAAACGCCCATCCAGACGCCCGAACCGCCTTGATACAGGCGCAAGGCGGCCGTCATGACCATGGTCGCCGCCACGGGAATGGCCCCGAAAAACAGGCCGGTTATGCTGATCAAGACCGACCTCGTATCGAACATCACGCCGGGAAGCATGGTCCACGGGGTCAGCATGACCACCATGCCGATGCCTCCGAGAAGCAGCCCGACAAAGACCTTCTGGAGCAAAAAGAGTTCCCCGCTCCGCCACCTGGACGCGAAAATGTCGAAAAGCAGTGCCGTGGCCAGCAACAGCGCGGCGTTCTGCGCCAAGGCGACTATGGCTGAAGACAATGGTTCCATGCTGGTCTCCCAAACAAAACGATGCGTTGCGTTAAGATCATGAGCCGTGATGTTGTGGTAGCCATGGCTCGGTTCAGGCCGGTCGCCCAATGATCTTTTCCAAGGCTTTTCCCAGGTCTTTCATCTTCACCGGCTTGGCCAGATAGGCGTTCATCCCGGCTTCCAGAAATTTCTCCCGGTCTCCGGTCATGGCATAGGCGGTCAGGGCGATGATGGGGATGTCTTTCTTGGGACCGAGGTCGGTGGATGAGCGGATGGCCCCGGTGGCTTGGATGCCGTTCATCACCGGCATCTGGATGTCCATCAGAATGACGTCGAAATCCAGAGACTTGAGCAGGTCGAGGGCTTGTTGCCCATCCTCGGCCAGAGTAACGATATGCCCGGATTTTTCAAGCAAAAGGCGGGTGGGCAGAGCATTGGACGGATCGTCTTCGGCCAGCAAAATGCGCAAGCCGGGCGAGGCGGAAGTGGGCGACGTCGGAGCTTCCCGGGTCGCGGCGTCATCGGGGAGCCTGAAGTACAGGGCGAAGTGGACCGAGGTGCCTTCACCTTCGCGGCTTTCCACGCAAAGGTGCCCGTCCATGAGTTCAACCAGCCGCTTGACAATGGCCAGCCCCAGCCCGGCACCTTGGTGTTTTCGGGTGTAGGAGCCATCGACTTGCGTGAACGGCTGGAAAAGGTCCTTCAGCTTGTTCTCGGGTATGCCGATGCCCGTGTCGGTCACGGCGAAGAGGATGCGGACGGCTTCGGGTTTCCAGGACCGGATCGGGACCATTTCCACGGTGATTTTTCCGGCATCGCTGAATTTCAAGGCATTGCCGACGAGGTTGAAGAGAATTTGCCGGACCCGGGCTTCGTCGCCGACCAGACGCGGCGGGATGGCGGGATCAACGGTGCACTCCAGGGCGATGCCCTTGCTTTGGGCCGTGACGGTGAACAGGCCGGTGATGGAGTCTTGGAGTTCGTCCAGGCGGAATGTCGACTCATGGATCTCCATCTTCCGCGCTTCAACCCGTGACAGGTCGAGAATGTCGGACAGCAGCCTGGTCAGACGCTCGGCGGAACCGGTGGCCAGCTGAATGTAGCGGTGTTGCTTGGCATCCAGTTTGGTGGTCTTCAGAAGTTGCAGCATGCCCATGATGCCGTTGATCGGAGTGCGGATTTCGTGGCTCATGTTGGCCAGGAATTCGCTCTTGGCCCGGTTGGCGGCTTCAGCCTGTTCCTTGGCAGTAAGCAACGCCTCCTCCGCCAGATACCGAGAGGTGACGTCCTGGTTTACGATGATGGCTGCTTCGATCTTGCCATTCTCGTCCAGCACCGGAGCGGTATAGTTGAGGATGATCTTCTTTTTTCCGTCAAAGGCGTCGATCTCCAGGAGTTCGTCGACAATGGTCTCGCCACTGTTCACGGTGCGCGCCAAGGCCCAGTCGTTCGGCGCGATCTCTTCTCCGGAGGGCAGACGTCTGGCCTTGAAAACGCCGTACTTCTCCTGATCAACGTGGGGCTCCGCCCCCCAGATGGCCACGCCGGCCGGGTTGCCCTGCATGAGCTTTCCGTTTTTATCCGCGATCCATAGACCGATGGGCAGGATTTCAAAGACCTTTCTGAACAGGTTTTCGCTTCGGCGCAGCGTCTCGGCCGCTTTCTTCCGTTCCGTGACGTCGATTCCAATGCCGATTCGGGTACCATCATCCAGCCGGATGTTCGACCATTCCGAAACCACGGGCTCGCCGGATTTCGTCCGAACCGTGAACTCCTTCCATTCCACGGTGGCTTTTTCCATATACTCCCGGGCATTCCGGCGATAAACCGGATCGGGGTATGCTTTTTCCATCAGATCGATATTCTTCACTTCCTCTGTTCGCCAGCCGATTTTCTTTTCAAATTCTTTGTTCAGATAAAGAATTTGGGCACCTGGATCGTAGCGGGTGATCATCACGGGAATATTGTCGATGATGGCTTTCAACGCGGCTTTTTCATTTCGTAAACGCTCTTCACTCTTTTTTCGCTCCGTAATGTCGCGGCAGACGCAAAAGACGAGCTTTTTCCCGTTTATAACGGCTCCATTCGTACTGATTTCGACTTCGTAGAACGATCCGTCCTTGCGCCGGTGACGTGTTTCGAAATGATCTCCAGCGAAATCGACATCCTGAATCATCTTCTGGAGTTGCTCGCGCGTCCATTGGGTGTCCCAATCCCATGCGTGGAGTTGGAGGACCTCTTCCGGGGTATGCCCGAGCATCTCGGCAAAGCGCTTGTTCGTTTCATGGACGCCGCCGTCCCGGTTCAGCACGACGATTCCATCCCTGGATTGATCGACCAGAATGCGCCGCCGGACTTGCTCGTTTTTCAACGCCTCTTCGGCCTGCTTCCGCTGGGAAATGTCCGTAATGAATCCCTGATAAGCCCTGATCCGTCCATCCCGATCTCTCAGAACGCGGGCGCTTCTGCTCACCCACAGCATTGTCCCGTTCTTGCGAAGCATTCGAATTTCCTGGTCGAGCACCTCACCTTCCGCCTCCAGGACCGCCTTGAATTCTTCTCTGTCTCGCGGATCGACATAGAGTTGCGCGGCGATGTCGGTGATTGAGTCGAGCAGGTCACGCGGCGTCTCAAATCCAAACATTTTTGCCGCCGCGGGGTTGGCAGCAAGGAATCGCCCCTCGGGAGTGGAAGTGAAAATGCCGATGGGCGCGTTCTTGAAGACGTCCTGAAGGCTGGAGCCTGGGTCTGGCCCGGAGTCTGGGGCTCTGTCGTCTTTGAAAGGGAACGTCTCGGACATGGACGGCTCCTGTGTTGAAGGATGGATGCGCTTGGCGGACAGAGGAGATAAACATGCCGGGAGAAGCAGGTCGGAATCAAGACACTCAGTAGGAAGGCATGGTTTTCGTCGTTTCGAGCAGGCCCCCGAAGCACCAATGAAATCGTTGGGCGAACTGGACTTTTCCGGGTCAGTTTAGGCAAGAGAAGGCAAAAACATCAACTCTTATTTTCGGGTCAAGAAGGTGCCGGAAGGCATATGTTCGCGGTGATCCGTTTATGCAGGCATTCACTGAAAGAAGGGTCGCTGTATGATATTATGGGAAAAACACCATAAACGATCATGCGGCCCAGCCTGATTTCTTGTTGCTGAAACCTGACTTGTTTGTCAGATTACGTGCTCGTCATTGGCCGGGTTTTCAGATAGCGAGTAGGCCGTATTGATTTCTGTATTTGGTCCTGCGCTTTTTCGTCCATCCAGAGCTCAGAGGAGCGACATGGGCGAGTTTTTCCCGGTCTTCGTCGGGTTGTCCAGAACGCCGCGCTGCGACCCACACATTCCCATCGTTGCCTGGACCGCTCATGTCATGCATGGAGATCGGGAGTGGTTCCTGGAAGCCGGAATGAACGACTACTTGGCCTAATCGGTAAAGACGCGGCTTCAAAAAGCGCTGGAGCGGATTAATATCCGAGGGGGGAGTTATGACGATTATGGTGAATGTTCAGGAAGCCGAGGCCCATTTTTCAAGTCTGTTGGAACAAGCACATGCGGGGCAGGAGATCATTCTCGCCAAGGCCGGCAAACCGTATGCCCGATTGACCTCCCTGCCGCCCGACGTTTCCTTCCGGAAACCGGGGCGACTGCCAGGGAGAGTCGGCGATGTCTTTTTCGAGCCATTGCCTGAAGAAGAGCTTACAGCTTGGGAAAAACCATGAGGTTGTTGCTCGATACCCACGCCTTGTTGTGGTGGTTCACCGACGATCCAAGGCTTTCCGCGACAGCCAGGAGTGCGATTGCCGACAACAATAATCGCATTTTCGTCAGTGCAGCAAGCGCTTGGGAAATCGCAACGAAGCATCGAATTGGTAAGTTGGGGGATATTCCGGATGTCGTCTCGCGATTTCCGGAGTTGATAGATGCTGACGGCTTCACGCATCTCCCGGTTACCTACCTCCATGCTTTGCGTGCCGGATATTTCCTCGCCGCACATCGCGATCCGTTCGATCGTATGCTCGCCGCTCAAAGCGAAATCGAAGATTTGCCTCTTGTCACATGCGATTCGGCGCTCACGGCATTTTCTTGTCGAATCCTGTGGTAGGCCTAACAGTCCGTTGAAAAACTCCCAATTGCTGCGTCGCTGCAAAAAGTTCAAACTCTCACGTATGAATAAATACGCTTCGACCTTGAACTTTTTTTGCTCCTTGCACTTGGGTTTTTGAACGGACTGCCGGATAAGGACTTTTTCAACACTCAGCTAAAGCCTTCATCCGAGCTGTAATTATCCTGAAAGGTTAAAGGCCCTTCCGATGACCACAAAATATTCAAGCGCTGAAACTCGATGTCGTTCCGACGAGACCAAGCATGGAACCAGCGGCTGGATTGCCGGGCTGCCGGGGACATGCCTGCTGGTATTGTTTTTGGTGCTGCTTGCCGTGCCGTCGTTTTCCCACGAGGTCGAGGGGGTATGGGAACACCAGCCTTCGTTGTCCGATCAGCTGTTGGCCACCATCCTCCAGACCGCGCCCACGGGCATCGGGATGGTTGAAAATCGGGTGATTTCCAGCGTCAACGACTATGTTTTGGAGCTGACCGGCTACAGCCGGGAGGAGCTGATCGGCCAAAGCGCGCGGATGCTCTACCCCACGCAGGAGGACTACGACTACGTTGGGCGGGAAAAATATCGTCAAATTTCCCAAAAGGGTACGGGGTCCGTGGAAACCCGCTGGCTGCGCAAGGACGGGGCCGTCCTGGACGTCATCCTTTCCTCGACTCCCCTGGACCCGGAGGACCTGTCCGCCGGAGTGACCTTCACCGTGTTGGACATCACGCAGCGCAAGCAGTCCGAGGAGCGGTTCGCCAAGGCCTTTCACTCTAGTCCGGCGCCGCTGGTCATTTCGGATATCGAGACCGGGCTGTTCATCGACGTCAACGAGCGCTGGAACGAGATGCTCGGGTATGCCGGGGAGGAGTTGATCGGACGGACTTCCAAGGAGGTCGGCATCTGGGCCGATCCCGCGGACCGGGACCGCATCGTGGCCAAGATAGCGGAGCAAGGGTTCTTCAAGGACGAGCCGATCCAGTTCATGACCAAGGATGGAGAGGCCAGGTACGCCTTGTGGTCCGCCGAGGTCGTGCTGCTGAACGGACACCGGGTGATGCTGTCCCTGATCCTTGACGAAACCGAGCGCAAGCTGGCCGAGGCGGCCTTGTCCACCCGGACCCGTCTTTTTCTGGGCGTCCTGACGGCCTTCTCCGCCGTGCTCCTGGTGCTGGTCGTGCAAATGGCCTGGAATATCCGCCAGCGGGAAAAGATGACTCGGGACCTGCAGGCCAGTGAGGAGAACCTCGCCACCACCCTGCATTCCATCGGCGACGGCGTGATCGCCACGGACGCCCGAGGTCTGGTGACCAATATGAATCAGGTCGCGGAAAAGCTTTGCGGCTGGTCTTTGGCTGAAGCCAAAGGCAAGTCGTTGAACGAAGTGTTTCGCATCGTCGACGCCCGGACCCGGAAGGTCATGGAAAATCCCGTACATCAAGTGATTCAGTCCGGCCGGATCGTGGGCCTGGCCAACCACACCCTGCTGCTCTCCAGGGATGGCGAGGAATACCAGATCGCCGACAGCGCGGCCCCCATCCGCGACCGCCAAGGCACGATAACCGGCGTGGTGCTGGTGTTCCGTGACGTGACCGAGGAGTATGCCGTGGAGGAGCGGTTGCGGCAAAGCGAGCAACGTTTTCAGGCGTTCATGGATGAGACCCCGGTGTACGCTTACATTAAGGACGAGAGTCTCGCCCATGTGTACAGAAACAGGCGGGTTGCGAAATTGGTGAACGTCTCGGCCGGTCAAGCCGGCGGGGATTCGGCGCGGGCGCTTTTCGATCCGGCGACCGCCGATTTGCTCGAGGAGGCGGACAGGCGGATTCTCTCCGGTGAACAGGATAGAATCGAGCTGGAATATCTGGCTCACATCGGAGGAGAACAACGCTGGTTGAATGACGTCAAGTTCGCCTTGATCCTGGCCGACGGCCGGAGAGCGGTGGGCGGATTGGCCTACGACGTCTCCGAGCGCAAGCAGGCCGAGGCGGAGCGGGAAAAAATGCAGGCTCAGTTGTTCCAGGCGCAGAAGATGGAATCCGTGGGCATTCTTGCCGGAGGCGTGGCCCACGATTTCAACAACCTGCTCCAGGCCATGGGCGGCAATATCGAGCTGTTGCTTGCGGACAAGTCCGACCACCATCCTGACGTCGACCGCCTGAAGGCCGCGCTGCATTCCATCCAGCGGGCCGCCCAGTTGGTCAGGCAATTGCTTCTGTTCAGTCGCAAGGAGGGATCATGTCGGGTACCGGTGGACCTGAACCGGGAAGTGGAAGGCGTGGCGGACATGCTGCGGCGGACCATCCCCAAGATGGTCGCCGTGGAAACGCGTCTTGATCCCGGGCTTTGGCCGCTCTTGGCCGATCCCGTACAGATCGAACAGGTGCTGCTCAACCTGGCGAACAACTCGGTGGACGCCATGCCGGACGGAGGAATGTTTCGCATCGAAACCGGCAATGTGGTTCTGGACGAAGGCTTTGTCCGGATGCATCCCGGCTCCGATCTCGGCCGCCACGTGCTGTTGACCGTCATGGATACGGGCCGCGGCATGGACAAGGAAACACTGATTCACATTTTTGATCCCTTTTACACCACCAAGACCGTGGGCAAGGGTACCGGGCTGGGACTGGCCTCGGTGTACGGCATCGTCAAGAGCCACGGCGGCTACATCCAATGCTACAGCGAACCAGGGCAGGGGACCGTGTTCAGAATCTACCTGCCCGCGGCGGACGGACATGCGCCGGAAGAGGAGACGGAGCGGAACAGCCCGTTGGCCACGGGCCATGGCCAGGGAGAAACCATTCTGGTGGTGGACGACGAGCCGGAAATCCGTGAATTGACCCGTGAGGCCTTGGAGGCTTTGGGGTTCAAGGTGAAAAGCGCGGTCAGCGGGGAAGAGGCCCTGGAAACATACCGCCGGGAGGGCGAGGGAATCGATTTGGTGCTGCTGGATCTGAACATGCCCGGCATGGGCGGGCACAGATGCCTGCAAGAACTGCTGCGCGTCGACCCGCTGGTCAAGGTGGTGATCGCCAGCGGCTACTCATCGGAAGGGCACGGTCGACAATCCCTGTCCGCCGGCGCCAAGGGCTTTATCGGTAAGCCGTATCAATTGCGGGATTTGGAGGCCGTGATTCGGGAGGTTTTGGAGCGGTGAGATTTCGATTTGGATGGACGAGGCGGTGAGTCCGTCGTCCGGGCGGCAAGGTGACGACAAGATATCGACGTGTCCGCGTCGGAAAGCCAGGGGTTGCGATGAACGTGTCAATTATGCATGACATCAGCCGTGCGAGCGTGAGGTCGTCCGGAACGGCGTTGAAACGGATTATGGTGCTGGTCGCGGTGGTCCTGTTGGCCGTGCTCGCGTTCTCCGTGCCGGACGACGGCATCGCGAGCGGGCGGCCCATCGTCGTCAGCGGCGACGACAACTATCCTCCGTTCGCCTTTCTTGATCAGGACGGCGCTCCCGCCGGATTCATGCTCGACCTGACCCGGGCCGTTGCCCAGGCGATGGAGATGGACCTGGAAATCCGTCTGGATCCCTGGCCCGTGGTTCGCGAACAACTGATTCAGGGCGACATCGACGTGGTGCAGGGCATGCTTTACTCCCCGGGACGGGATGCGACCCATGATTTCAGCCCTCCGGTCGCGGTCATTCATTACGTGGCCGTGGTGCGCAAGGGCGAAGTCGATCCGCCGGGGGATTTGGCCGATTTGGCCGGGATGCGCTTCGTGGTCCAGCGCGGCGACATCATGCACGATTACGTCGTGGACCATGGCCTGGAAGACCAGGCCGCGGTCGTCGATTCCTTGCGGGACGTGCTGCGCGAACTGGCCCGGGGGCGGCACGAGGTGGCCCTGTTGCCCAGGCTTTCCGCGATGTACTGGATTGAAAAGGATGGTTGGAACAATCTGGTCGTGGGCCGTCATTCGTTGTTTTCCGCGGGTTTTTGCTATGCCGTGCTCAAGGGGCGGGACGATCTTCTGGCCCTTTTCAGCGAAGGCTTGCAGGTGCTCAGGGACAACAACGAATACCGTCGGATCTATGAAAAATGGATGGGGGTCTACGAAGAGGGTCCGCACTCGTTTCTCGACTTCGCGCGGTATTTCGGGATGGTGCTGCTGCCGTTGGTCGTGCTGCTGCTCGTCGCGCTGTTGTGGTCCTGGGCCTTGCGGCGGCAGGTCCGGTTGCGGACGCTCCAGCTTGCGGCCAGCGAGCAGAAGTACCGGGCGTTTTTCGAAAACAGCCTGGACGCGATCCTGTTGACCACGCCCCAGGGCGGGATTCTCGCGGCCAATCCCGCGGCGTGCGCCATGTTCGGGCGAACGGAGGAGGAAATCATCCAGGCGGGCCGCCGCGGGCTGGTGGACATGTCGGACCCCCGGCTTCCGGAGTTGCTGGAACAGCGATGCGCCCACGGGAAGGCGTTGGGTGAATTGACCTTCACCCGCAAGGACGGTTCCCGGTTCCCCGCGGAGGTCAGTTCGTCCGCTTTCCGGGACTGCGAAGGCCGCGACGTGACCAGCATGATCATCCGCGACGCCACCGAGCGCAGGCAGGCCGAACGGGATCTGCTTCAGGCCAAGGAGCAGGCCGAGGCCGCCAACAAGGCCAAGAGTGAGTTTTTGGCCAACATGAGCCATGAAATCCGCACGCCCTTGAACGGCATCATGGGACTGATGCAGCTCTTGCAGACCACGACCCTGGACGCGGATCAGCAAAAATACGTGCAAATGGTCTTCACCTCGGCCAACCGCCTGACCCGTCTGCTTTCGGACATTCTGGACCTGTCCATGATCGAGGCCGGGAAACTGTCGATTTATGAGGCCGAGTTTTCGGTCAGGGACCTGGGAAATTCCGTCATGGAGCTGTTCACGGTGCAGGCCCGGGACAAGGGCGTGGACCTGAAATGCACCTTGGACCCGGCCCTGCCCCCGCGGGTCGTCGGGGACGAGGCCCGGATTCGGCAGGTGCTGTTCAATCTGATGGGCAACGCCCTGAAGTTCACGGATCGCGGCGAGGTCCGGGTGGACATGACGCCCCTGGCTCCGGTCCGGGGAGAAGACGTCCGGATATTGTTCACCGTCTCGGACACCGGGATCGGCATTCCCGAGGACAAGCTCGGCGGGCTGTTCAGGCCCTTTGTCCAGGTGGACGGCTCCTACACCCGCAAACACCAAGGCGCGGGCCTGGGGCTGGCCATCGTCAAGCGGATCGTGGACCTGCTGCAAGGCCACGCCTTCGTGGAAAGCGTCGTGGGCGAGGGAACCACGGTGTACGTGGTCCTGCCCTTCACGCTGCCTGACGATCTGGTTCTCTCGCATGGGATGCGTCCCCAGAGATCATGACCGTCGACAATCCCTCCACCTGTGCCGACGCGTCCCAGCTTCGGGCCTTGTTTGATCATTTTACGGACGTCATCCTCGTGGCGGACGACCAGGGTCGATACCTGGACGCCAATCCCTCGGCCCGCGCGCTGACGGGGTATGACCGGGAGGAATTGCTGACCATGTGCGTGGGCGATTTGACGCCGCCGGAGCTTCGAGCCGAATGGCTCGACCATTGGCGGACTTTTTTGGCCCGGGGCGCGAGCCGGGGGGTATATGAACTGCGGCGCAAGGACGGCGGGCGGGTGGCGATTGAGTATTCCGCGGTCCCCAATTACTTGCCCGGCAGGCATGTCTCTTTTTTTCGGGACGTTACGGCCAGGACGCAGCTTGAGAAGCAGATTCGCGGCAGCCGCGACATGCTGTTGGCCCTCCTCGACAGCATCACCGATCCCTTGTTTTTGCTCGATGCGGATAATCGCGTCCTGCTCCTGAACACTCCGGCGCTGCATGGAATACGTGAGAATAATTTTGGTGCGGTGGTCGGACAAAAGCTGGAATGGTTTCTGCCCCGGCTCGTCGCGAATCCTGACCACCAGGGCCGTATCCTGGCCTTGGTCTCCGAAGGGCGCCCGGCCATGCTGGAACTCTGGACACGGGACGATCCGAAGCGAATAGAACTGTTCATGGTCCATCCCGTGGCTCAGGGTCGTTTGAAAGGCCAGGGGCGGGTTCTGCGGGTCATGGACTTGACGCATATCCGGTTCGCCGAGGAGCAACTGGCCCGCAAGGACAAATTGGCCTCCCTGGGGTTGCTGGTTTCGAGTTTCATGCACGAGATCAACAATCCCAACAATTTTTTGGTGCTCAACATCCCCGTGCTCCGCGACTATCTGGAGGAAGTGCTGCCCATTGTGGACGCCCATGCCCGAACACGGCCGGAATTGCGTCTTTGCGGCATGTCCTGGCCGGATCTGCGCGAGGATTTGTCCTTGCTGCTTCAAAATATGGAGCACGGTTCGGAGCGGATCACGAAAATCGTCGCCCGCCTGAAGGGGTTTTTATCCGGGGACGGGTTGGGTCTCGTCTCGGAGATCAAGGTCGTCCAGCCCGGGGAGGTGATTCGGAAAGCCCTGATGATGTGCGCGTCCTGGATGCACAAGCAAAACGTCATCGTGCAAGCGGACCTGGACCGGGCGCCGGAACGGCTGCGCACGTCGCCGGGGGTGCTGGAGCAGGCGCTGGTCAACCTGCTGACCAACGCGGTTCAGGCCATGGACAAGCCCGATCGCTGGGTCAAGATTCGCGCTGTTCAGGGGCCCGGCCCGTCGCCCTGCCTGATCCTGGAGGTGCGGGACAACGGGCGGGGCATGGACCCCCGGACCAGGGCCGGATTGTTTCAGCCGTTTTTTTCCACCAAGGAGTCGGGCAGCGGCCTGGGATTGTACATTTCCCGCAAGCTGGTGGAACACCTGGGCGGGACGTTGGAGGCGGAGAGCATCCCCGGTCGGGGAAGCCTGTTTCGGGTCGTGCTTCCGGAAGCCGGACAAACCGGTATGAACGAAGCCGGTGATTTCCTGTAACCGATCGGGATTGCTTGCAACGGAGTGAGGACATGGAGCCGATGATTCTCGTGGTCGACGATGAGCAGGATTTTCTGGACAGCGTGCGCAGATCCCTGGCCTTGGACGGCCTGCGGAGCGTCGAGCTTCGGACTCGCCCGGAGTCGGCCCTGGAGTTGTTCTCCGAACCGACGTGTCCCGTGAATCTGGTCCTTTTGGATGTTTCCATGCCCGAAATGAGCGGCCTGGAGCTGCTCGGCCGGATCAAGGAGACCCATCCGGAGGTGGAGTGCGTCATGATTTCGGCCCTGGACGAGGCTGAAACCGCCGTCGCCTGCCTGAAGGCCGGGGCGTACGACTATCTGGTCAAGCCGGTTTCCCGCGACGCCCTGTTGGCCGCGGTCCGTCGGGCCCTGGAGCGCGGGCGTCTGCTGAAGATCGCCAATCTGGACAAGGGACGACGGGCTTCGGTCCTCTCCGCTCCCTTCCAAACCCTCATCACCCGCTGTCCGGCCATGCTCCGTCTGCTCAGGGAGGCGGAACTGCACGCGGCCAGCGACGTTCCGGTGCTGATCACCGGAGAGACGGGCACGGGCAAGGAACTTCTGGCCCGGGCCATGCATCAGGCCAGCCCGCGGGCCGAAGAACCGTTCATTCCCGTGAACATGAACGCAGTAAGCAGAGAGCTGTTCGTTTCCGAGTTCTTCGGGCATGTCCGGGGGGCGTTCACCGGGGCGGTGAAGGATCGTCCCGGGTTGCTGGAAACCTGCCATCGAGGCACGCTGTTCCTGGATGAGATCGGCGACCTGCCCCTGGATTTTCAGGGCAAGCTGCTGCGCGTGCTCCAGGACGGAGAGTTTTTCAAGCTCGGTTCGGATCGCCCGCAACGGGTCGACGTGCGCATCGTCGCCGCCACCAACGTGGAATTGGAGGAACGCATCGCGGTGGGCCTGTTTCGCCGGGATCTCTATTACCGCCTGAACTGCGCACGGTTGCATCTGCCGCGTCTGGCGGAGCGCAAGAAAGACATTCCCGTGTTGGTAGAGCGTTTTCTGACCGAAAAGGCGAACGGCTCTCCGCATTCCGGCATTTCCGGGCAGGCCATGGACGCCCTCCTGGCCCACGACTATCCGGGCAATATTCGCGAATTGCGATCCATTCTCCATGCCGCCTGGAACACGGCCCAGAATCGGTTGATCTCCCCGGCCGACCTGCCCGCCGTACTTCGAAGCAAGGCCGTGACGGCTCCGACTCGCTCTCTTGAACATCACTCCAAAATCTTGGCCGACGTGGAACAGGAGCACATCCTCGCCGTATACCGGGAAAACCACCGCAACAAAGCCAGGTCCGCCAAGGTGCTGGGCATCGGCCTGAACACCCTGCGGCGCAAGCTGGTGAGCTACGGCGTGGAATAGACGGATCGCGGACTTCTTTACATCAGGACGACCGGAGCGGCGCTCTCAGGGTGGGCCGCCCATGCGCCAAAACGGCATGCCATGCCAAAATGGCCTGATCACGCATCTCTTCGGATTGTTTCCGTTTTTGTTTTGCGCAGTGCCGTTTTACCCCCTCCCCCCATTTTTTTTCTGTTTGTTCGCCCATGTATCCTGCTGCAATGCTACTCATTTACAGTTTGGCGTAAAAATTGCTTTGCTTGTGCATTTTTTATCAAAATGCCGTGATGAGCGGACGTAACGCCGTTGGCGTTACCAGTCCCGAAGCTTCACGATCAAAGGGAGGAACGTGGATGAAGAACATCAAGCTGAGCGTCAAACTCGTGGGCGGTTTCGCCGTCGTGGCTCTGATCACGCTGGCCGTGGGGCTGTTGGGCTACTGGGAAATCACGAAAATGGACGCACATATCGAGGAAATCGCGGAGGTCCGTCTGCCCAGCGTGGAAACCGTGCTGCGCATGGACACTGCTTTGGAGGACGTGCGGGCCGCGGCCCGAACCCTGCTCAATCCGCGACTCTCACAGCAGAATCGGGAGCGCCAGTATGAACATATCGTCAGCGCCAGGCAGGCTTTCCAGCATGCCAGGGATCGCTTCGAGCCCCTGCCCCAGACCGAGGAAGAGAGCCTGGAATGGCAGGAGTTCGTGGCCGCTCTTGATCAATGGCGGTTGGCCAATGACCGTTTCCTGGAACAAAGCAGAGCCCTGGAACAGACCGGCATTCTCAATCCGGATCACTATGTGGCCGAATTGGAACGGTTCAGGGCGGAGCACAACGCCCTGCAAGCGGACGCTGCCATGGCCCTGGCTCAAGAAGGCGGAATCGTGTTGCAGGCCGGTGATCCCGCGCAAAGCGGTCTTGGTCTCTGGCTGCGGACATACTCCACGGCCAACGAGCAGGTTCGGCAACTGATGCGCGAGGCAACGCAGCATCACGACGCCTTCTTCAAGGCCGTGGACGACATCGGTGCGCTGTTGCGGGCGGGCCGGACGGCGGAAGCGCGGTTTCTTCATGCCGACGTCCTGGTTCCGGCCTCCCGGCAGGTTCTCGACGCCCTTGCCGGAATGGTCGTCGAGGCCCGCATGGCCGAGGCCGTGTTGGAGTCCATGAATTATCAGCTCATGACCGTGGCCTACGAACATCAGGTCGCGGCCCAGGCGGCCTTGGGCCGGGTGTTGGCCATCAACACCCAGGTTGCGGATCAGACCAGGCAGCAAGCCGTTGCCGATGCACGGGAAGCCCGGAACATCGCCTTCCTGGGGACCGGCGTCGGGGTCGTTCTGGCACTGGTGCTGGGGATCGGATTGACCCTGGTCATCTCCGGACCGGTGAACAAGACCGCAGACTTTGCTCGGGTCGTGGCCCAGGGCAGGCTGGACGAGAAACTGGACATCCACCAGAAGGATGAAATCGGCACCCTGGCCGACGCCCTGCGGACCATGGTCGCCAACCTCAAGGCCAAGATCGCCGAGGCGGACGTCCGAAGCGAGGAGGCCGCGGAGCAGTCGCGGCTGGCCAACCAGGCCATGGCCGAGGCCAAGGAACAGGAGGAACAGGTCAAGGAGCTTCTGGATACCATGAGGGATGTAGCCGGGAAGTCCAACCAGATTTCGGATCAGGTTTCTTCGGCTGCGGAACAGCTCGCCGCCCAGGTGGAGCAGGCCAGCCGGGGATCGGACCAACAGCGGGAGCGGGTCGGCGAGACGGCCACGGCCATGGAGGAGATGAACGCCACGGTGCTGGAAGTGGCCAGGAACGCCTCCAACGCAGCCGAGGCTTCGGATCAGGCCCGCAAACAGGCCGACGCCGGGGCCGGCACCGTGCGGGAGCTGGTTCAGTCCATTGTCGAGGTTCAGAACAGGGCCATGCGGGTCAAGACCGATCTGGGCGCTCTCGGAGAAAAGGCCGAGCAGATCGGACGGGTCATGGACGTGATCGAGGACATCGCGGACCAGACCAACCTGTTGGCTCTGAATGCGGCCATTGAGGCGGCCCGGGCCGGAGACGCGGGTCGGGGGTTCGCGGTGGTGGCCGACGAGGTGCGCAAGCTGGCCGAGAAAACCATGAACGCCACCCAGGAGGTGGGGCAGTCCATCGAGGCCATTCAGGCGGACACCCGTAAGAACATCCAAGGGATGGAAGACGCGGCCCAGGCCGTGGACCAGGCCACGACCCTGGCGGAACACTCCGGCAAGGCCTTGGAGGAAATCGTCCAATTGGTCATCGAATCCTCGGATCAGGTCCGCTCCATCGCCACGGCCGCGGAGGAACAGTCCTCTGCCAGCGAGGAAATCAACCGCGGCGTGGAGGAAATCAACTCCATTGCCGCGGAAACCGCGGAGGTCATGCTCCAATCCGCTCAAGCCGTCTCGGACCTGGCCAAACAAGCCCAGAACCTGCAAGGATTGATACGACAAATGCAGTCATAACCGAAGGTTGAGCAAGCGCCCAAGAAAGAGTATTTCTTGGGCGCTTATTTTTTTCCGGGTCACCTTGGCGCCGCGATCACTCCCGTCCTGTCGCCGTGCGATCCCTATTTGAATCAGGAGCTGGCCATGTCCTGCCGATCGTCTGAAATTTTTTGCCGCGACGACTTGGAGGCTTTGTTCTCCAACGCTCCCATCGGCATTTTTTCCTCCAATCCGGATGGGCGCTTCATCTCGGTCAATCCGGCCATGGCCCGGATGTACGGATACGACTCCCCCGAAGAGATGGTCGAGTCGGCTACGGATATCGCGTCGTGGATTTATTTCGACCCGGCGGACAAGATGGCGTTCTTGGAGTTGGTGCGCTCACGCGATGAGATCGTGAACCACGAGTGTCTTCGGAAACGCCGCGACGGTTCGCCGTTCTGGGTCTCCATAAATGTCCGGGCCGTGCGGGACGAGCACGGCAACGTCCTTCAATACCATGGCTTCACCTTGGACATCACGGAGCGCAAGCGAACCGAGGAGGCTCTTCGGGAAAGCGAGCAGCGCTACCGGGAGATATTCGAGGCCACTTCGGACGCCATCTTTATCGACGATGCGCGGACGGGGCGGATGCTGGACGTGAACGAGGCCATGCTCAAAATGTACGGATACTCGTCCAAGGAAGAAGTGCTGGCCGGCAACATAGGCGATCTCAGCGCCCCCGAGGCGTCTTGCGACGAGGCTGGGGCCCAGGAACGGATCAGGGCCGCCGTGGCCGGAACACCGCAACAATTCGAATGGCTGGCGAAAAGGCGAGACGGCACGGTGTTTCCCGTGGAAGTCGCGCTGCGTCGATCTCCCATCGGCGGTCAGGACCGGGTGATCGCCTCGGTACGGGATATTTCAGAGCGCAAGGCGGCCGAGCAGGAACGCGAGAAACTCCAGGCCCAGCTGCTCCAGGCGCAAAAGATGGAGTCGTTGGGCATTCTTGCCGGAGGCGTGGCGCACGACTTCAACAACCTGCTGCACATCATGGCCGGCCATGTTCAGCATCTGCTCCAGGGCGGACCCGAAGAGCATCCCGACTCCGTCCGACTGCGGGCGGTCGCCAAGTCCATCGACCGGGCGGCCGCCCTTGTCCGGCAATTGCTGCTGTTCGGGCGCAAGGCTGAATTCAGCAGGCGGAAGGTGGACCTGAATCATGAGGTGGAGGAGGTCGCCAAGGTCTTGAGACAGACCATCCCCAGAATGATCGACGTTCGGCTTATCTTGGCCAAGAACCTGTGGCCGGTCGGCGCGGACCCGGTGCAGGTGGAGCAAGTGCTGTTGAATTTGGCCGCCAACGCCGCGGACGCCATGCCCGACGGCGGCGTTATTCTTATCGAAACGGAAAACGTCGAGCTGGACGCGGAATTCGTCCGCACGCATCCGGAGTCGTCCGTTGGCCCCCATGTCCTCATGACCGTGGCCGACACGGGCGTCGGCATAACTTCCGACGTCAGGAAGCACCTGTTCGACCCCTTCTTCACCACCAAGCCCGCGGGCAAGGGAACCGGCCTCGGTCTGGCCTCGGTCTACGGCATCGTCTCCGCCCACGGCGGACATGTCCTGTGTTACAGCGAACCCGGCCAGGGGGCGACGTTCAAGCTGTATTGGCCGGCCCTGACGGAGGACGTGCCCGATTGCCGCGACGTCGTGTCCAACGCTTCGTGCAATGCTCCGTCCGGCATGGACCGCACTCATGGGGACGGGGAGACGATTCTTCTCGTGGACGATGAACCGGAGATTCGCCAACTGACCCAGGAAGCGCTGGAATCCTTCGGCTACGCGGTAATCAGCGCGGAAAGCGGCGAACAAGCCCTGGAAGTGTACCAAAGACACCGCATGGAAGGCCGACCCGTGGATTTGGTCCTGCTGGACCTGAACATGCCCGGCATGGGCGGTCGGCGATGCCTGCGCTCGCTGCTTCAGCTCGATCCAGCGGTGAGAATCCTGATCGCCAGCGGCTATACGGCGGGCATGCGAGGGCAAGAGGCCTTGAGTGACGGGGCCAAGGGCTTTCTGAGCAAGCCGTACCGGATGGCGGAACTGGCGGAAAAGGTGCGGGAAGTGTTGGAGGCGTGATTGTTCGCGCGGGTTTTCGGAAAAAAGCCGTGGATCGTTAAGCCTCGCGTTTCGGAGTGGAGCGTTGATGACGCACTGGGAGTGGTTCGAGGCCTTTACCTGTTTCGTGCAGCACGATAGGCAGGCACGTGGCAAACAGTGGGAAGTCTCCATCGGTCGTGAAGATGGCCAAGCCGTGTCGTACGGCGGCGGCACAGATGAGAAAGTCGGTGTTGGACCCCTGAATTCCCTTGGAGCGACACAGGTTGAAGAACTTCGCGGCCGTCACGTAGTCCTCAGTCAGCAGCGGCAGGTCAGGGAACGCGGCAAGGTGTACCTCCAGGCGGGTGAACTGCGCCTGATCCCGCACGCCGGAAAGAATTTCTTGACGGACAGGACCAATGACTTCAGCGACGTGAGCGGCGATCAGTCGCCGAAGCTCTTCCGCTTCAGGGTTTTGAGGGTCGTCGCCGCGCCGCAATGCCAAGGACCAGACGCTCGTGTCGACCAAGACTCTCATGTCCGTGTCCGTTGCCGTTTGTGGTCGTACTCGGGATCGAAGTCGATTTTTCCAAAAAGGTTGAGAATTTGTTCCTGTCGCAAGTGACGGACAGAGTCGATCAGCGCCTGGGTCACCGCAGCCTTTTTCGTGCGGTGGTTGCCCAGCACGACAGCTTCCTTGATCAAGCGATCATCCAATTGAAGATTCGTTGCCATGGTCGTCACCTCCACACATAAATTCACACATCTCGCTGAGTGGTGTCAATGCCGTTTTTGATCGGCTAAAAAATTTTTCTGTTTTGAAAACAGGATATTAGTTTGTGAGTACACCCAAAGAACCTCTTCCGGCCCTGGTGGTCTTGTCCCTGTTCAGCGCCCGGTGGGACGTTTTTTGGCCGGACCTACGATCCGAGCTGGAGGCGTATCTCGGGCCGCTGGAAACCGTGGGGAAGCCGTTGCCGTTCACGGAAACGACGTATTACCAGGCGGAGTTCGGAGCGCCGTTGGAGCGTCGGTTGCTCGGGTTCGCCCAGGTCGTGGGGCAGGATCGGTTGCGGGAGATCAAGTTGTGGGCCCATGAACTGGAACAGCGTCATGTCCGGGACGGCAAGCGGTTGTTCAATCTGGACCCGGGACTGCTGACCCAGGAGCGGTTCGTGCTGGCCACGGGCAAGAACTTCACCCACCGCATTTATCTCGGCCAGGGCGTCTTCGCCGACCTGACCCTGATTTTTCAGGCCGGGAAGTGGCGCTCCCTGCCCTGGACCTTCCGGGACTACGCCGATCCGGCCCTGCAAGCCCAATTGACCGTACTGCGCCATGGCTACCGGGTGAAGCTGGGCGTTTGTACCGAGTGATAGGGCCGGGACATTCTCGTAAGAGATTTTATTCTTTAGAAATATTTGTAATTTCAAGTACTTTTGTTGCAAGGCGTTCAGGGGAAGCCCGCAAGGGTGGGGCAGCAATCATCGAAGTCGAAATCGCTATCGAAATCGGAACATTACCAGAAATCGATTTCGATCACGATTTCTATTTCGATACCGACCCAGAACGCCTGTGGTTCGAGAACAAAATTGTCTTGGACGTTCCCGACGGTTGCATTGACAGCGGTCGTCTTCCGAGAGAAAATGTCCTTTTTGCATCAAAACGCAAGGCGGGACACGGTATATGCACGAGATTCGCAAAGCCGCGACGGAGCGGACGACCAAGGAAACATCCATCAAGCTGGAACTGGTCCTGGACGGTTCCGGGGCGACCCACATCCAGACCGGCGTCGGGTTCGCCGACCACATGCTGCATCTCCTGGCTTTTTGGGCGGACTTCGACCTGAATCTGACCTGCGCCGGGGACCTGCATATCGACGCGCATCACAGCCTGGAAGACGTGGGCCTGACCCTGGGCAAGGCCCTCTCGGACGCCCTGGGGGACAAGGCCGGGATCGTCCGGCTGGGCTCATCGGTGGTTCCCATGGACGAGGCCTTGGTGGAAGTCGTGGTGGATCTCTCGGGCAGGCCGTATCTCGTGTACGACGACGAGCCGCTGCCTGCTCTGATCGCCGGAGAGGAAAAGGACGTCTGGCGGGAGTTCTTCAAGTCCCTGGCCCAGGAGGCCCGGATGAACCTGCATGTTCAGTATCGCTACGGCCGCAACGGCCACCATCTCGTGGAAGGGGCGTTCAAGGCCCTAGGCATGTCCCTGCGCCAGGCTGTTTCCAGGACCCGTACCGGTGTGCCGAGCACCAAAGGAAGTTGCTGATATGACGAGTCGTTTTTCGTTGATTCCGTATCTGTGCTGCATGATTCTGCTTCTGGCCGGATGCGCTCCCAAGCCCGCCGGGACGCCGCTGCCCTCCCAGGCCACGTTGGGAGTGGCCGGGTTTCACCAGCCCCATCAGGGGTGGCAGATGCTCTCCAGCACCCGTGCGGACAAATCGGTCACGCTGTCGCCTGATTTGCTGGAAGAACTGGACGGCATGCTGTCCGAGCTGCTGCGGGCCAAAGAGGATCGTCCTTTTCTGGGGACCGAGGGCACCAGGCAATGCCAGGAGCTGGTTCTGTCCAAAATGGGAGGGGAGCAGGCCGGTGTTTCCGGGTTGCGCTACTGGATGGATGTCGGCCGGTGCGTCCAGACCGACTATCTCCTGATTCCCCAGGTGCTGGAGTGGAAGGAACGTGAAGGCGGCGAGTGGGGCGTGACCGAGCCGGGCATGGTCGTATTGGAACTGACCCTGCTGGATGTTCAGAACCAGTTCGTCGCCGGGCGGTTTCAGTATGACGAGCGGCAACGCTCGTTGAGCGAGGATTTGTTGCAGGCCAGCAGGTTTTTTCGCCGGGGCGGAAAATGGCTGCCCGCCAAGGAACTGGTCCGCGACGGGCTGCGTGAAGGACTGCGGGAGATGGGTTTATGATTCTTTTTCCCGCCGTTGATATCAAGAACGGACAATGCGTCAGGCTGCGCCAGGGCCGGGCGGACGACGTCACGGTCTTTTCCCCGGACCCCGCGGCCATGGCCCGGCACTGGGCGGACCTGGGCGCGGCCTGGCTGCATCTGGTGGACCTGGACGGCGCGTTTGACGGTCTGCCGGTAAATTTTGAACTGATCAAGCGGATTTGCGCCGAGGTCTCGATCCCGGTGCAGCTTGGCGGCGGGATTCGCGACCTGACCACCGCGAAACGCTACCTGGAAGCCGGGGTCCGGCGGCTGATCATCGGCACCATGGCCCTGGAAGAGCCGGAAGCCTTCGGGGAACTCTGCGCGGCCTTGCCCGGACGGATCGGCGTGTCCCTGGACGCCGTGGACGGGGTGCTGAAGACCAAGGGCTGGGTGGCGGACAGCGGTCTGACCGTGGATCAGGTTCTGCCCCGACTTGAAGAGCAGGGCGCGGCCTTTATCATCTATACGGACATCAGCCGGGACGGGATGCACAGCGGCGTAAACCTCCCGGCCATGGAGCAGCTGGTCCGGAGCACCGCCATCCCGGTCATCGCCGCGGGCGGGGTGACCAAATTGGAAGATATCCAGACCCTGTTCCCGCTGTCAGGTCAAGGCCTGGAAGGGGTCATCACCGGTCGGGCCATCTATGAGGGCACCCTGGATTTCCCGGAAGCCCTGGCCTGGATCGCGGGCCGGGAAACAAGTGACGCAAGCGCACGAGGAGGAACAAAATGACGACGATCAAGGTGACGGGCATGTCCTGCCAGCACTGCGTGAATGCGGTGACCAAGGCGCTGAGTGGTATCGAGGGGATTCAGGATGTTCAGGTTTTTCTGGACAAGGGTGAGGCCCGGTTTAGTGAAACCAAGCCGGTTTCCAAGGAGGCCATCCGGGAGGCACTGAAGAAGGCCGGGCACGACCTGGGATAAAATGTCAGGGGCGATCGAAATCGGAATCGGAATCGGAAATGAAAAATGCATCACCCCGTGATTGGGCCATCTTCTTGGACATGACGTTCGATTTCGATCGCGATTACGATACCGATTTCAGATAGCGGGTGAGGTGTTGAGAACAAATTTTTCCTGGGTAAAAATGTTACCATGCGTTGCATTTTTCGCTGGTTGTCGGTAACGAAAAATGCAAACGGTCATCGGGTGATTGTCGCCCACGGCCCTTTGTCTCACATCTTCAAAGGAGGTAATGACGTATGCAGCGTGTTTTCAAGGGCGTTCTCGGCGTTTGGCTCGTCGCCATGGTTTTTTGCCTGGCGGTGAACGTTTCTACTGTCGAGGCGCAGCCCAAGGTGAACATCAATGAGGCTCCGGTCGAATTGTTGCAGACATTGCCGGGAATTGGCCCCGCTCTGGCGCAGCGCATTATTGAATATCGCGAGCAGACCCCTTTTGAAGCTCCTGAAGACATTATGAACGTGAGCGGCATCGGAGAGGCGACATTCGAGAAGTTGAAGGACCTCATCACCATTGAATGATTTTTTGATCGGTGTGCCTCGCGCGTCGCAAGCTGCGAGAGGTTTGAAAAAAAAGCCCGGGCAATGATCCATTGCCCGGGCTTTTTGGTGCGTTTCAGCGTGGTCGCGATCAGCCGGCAAAAGCCTTTTCGAAGTTCGGCACGACCTGCTTCTTACGGCTCATCACGCCGTCCAGCCAGACTTTGTGGCCTTCGGGGGCTTTGCCGAAGGCCTTCTGGACAACGGAAGGATCATCCGATGCGATGAGCATTTCCGAGCCTTCCTTCATGATGTCGGTGAGCAGCAGGAAGACGCTGTGGTTGCCCTTTTCGGCCTTGACCTTCTGGATGTCCTCGTACAGGGCGTCCTTGACGCCGTCCAGCAGGGACAGGTCCACGACCTCCAACTGGCCGATGCCGACCTTGGTGCCGCTCATGTTGAAGTCCTTGTAGTCCCGGAAGACCAGTTCCCGGATTGGGGTGCCTTCAACGGCGGACTTGACCTTGAACATTTCCAGGCCCAGGGCCTTACTGTCGGCCACGCCGGCGATCTTGGCCAGAGCGTCCGCGGCTTCGACGTCCTTGGGTGTACAGGTGGCGGACTTGAAGATGACCGTGTCGCTGACAATGGCGCAGAGCATGATTCCGGCGATGTTTTTGGGAATTTCCACGCCGTGGAAATCGTACATGGCCTTGATCACGGTACAGGTGCAGCCCACCGGCCAGATCCAGGCTTCAATGGGATTGGGGGTGGTGACGTCGCCCAGCTTGTGGTGGTCCACGACGCCCAGAATTTCGGCCTTGCCCAGGTTGTCCAGGCTTTGGGCGAGATCGGAGTGGTCGACCAGAAAGATCTGCTTGCCTTCGGCGTCCGTGACGATTTCCGGAGCACCGACGCCGAACTTGTCCAGCACGAACTTGGTTTCCGGATTGAGTTCGCCCTGAGCTGCCGGCTTGGCTTCCACGCCGAGCTTGCTCTTCAGATCGGCCAAGGCGATCGCCGCGCAAACCGAGTCGCTATCGGGACTCTTGTGTCCTACAACATAAACAGCCATTCATGACCTCCTCTTGTTACATTTTCATGGTGATTCGGAACCGATATCATTATCCTCAAAAAAAGCTTGTGCATAATAGCACAAAGCATCGGCGCTGCCAAGAGCATTTGACGCCTTACCGATATAAGGCGTTCATGATGCCTTGGGCGATGTCGTCGATATCCAGGATTTCATCCGCCAATCCGGCATCCACGATGGCCTTGGGCATGCCGTATACCACGCAACTGGCGTCGTCCTGAGCCAGAATATAACCATTTTTTAGTTTGAGTTGTTTGATGCCTTCCAGGCCGTCGCTGCCCATGCCGGTGAGGATCACGCCGACGCCTCGTTTGCCCACGCCCTGGGCCACGGAGGCGATGAGCACGTTGGCCGAGGGTTTGTACAGGGCTTCCTTGGGCTCGGGGCTGACCAGCAGGTCGATCCGGCTGACTTTTTGATCGATGGACAGGTGCTGCCCCCCCGGCGCGACAAAGGCCACGCCGGCCTGGACCCGGTCTCCGGCTTCGGCTTCCTTGACTTTGATTTGGCAGACGGCGTCCAAGCGTTTGGCGAAAGGACCGGTGAAGGCCTGGGGCATGTGCTGGGCGATGAGAATGCAGGCCGGAAAGTTCGCCGGAAGCTTGGACAGGACTTTCTGAATGGCCGGCGGTCCGCCGGTGGACACGCCGATGGCCACGACGTCCCGGGACTGAGGTCCTTTTTTGGGTATGGCGTCCAGGGAAGGCTTGCCCATCGTCGGCACGGAGACCGTCTCGATCTTGCGTGGCGCGCGCGGGGCCCGGATTTTGCGTCTGGCTACGATTTTGACCTTGGAGCGCAGGTCGTTTTCGATTTTGACGATGTCCAGGGAGACCCGGGAGAGCTGCTTGGGAATGAAGTCCACGGCCCCGAGTTCCATGGCTTTCAGGGTTGCTTCGGCGCCTTCGGTGGTCAGGGAACTGACCATGATCACGGGCCGGGGCATTTCCATCATGATGTGCCGCAGGGCGGTCAACCCGTCCATGCGCGGCATTTCAATGTCCATGGTGATCACGTCCGGCTGGAGCTGGCGGGCCTTGTCCAGGCCTTCGGATCCGTCCCGGGCCGTGCCCACGACCTGGATTTCCGGGTCCCCGTCGAGCATGGTGCTCAGGGCCTTGCGCATGAAGGCGGAATCGTCAACAACAAGTACTTTGATCATTGGGCGTCTCTACGGAGTCAGGGGGGAAATTCACCTGACTCGTTGCAAGTTGATGGTTGCAAGTTGATGGCGGAACAATGCGTCGCGTCGAGGGCGAGGTGCAAAAGGGAATCGGTTACGCGTCGACGACGTCCTGGAACTCCACATGGCCGGTAACGTTGACCTGGCGCAGGTTCTTAAAGTCGGGTTTCTCGGCTTCTTCCAACCATATTTTGACCAGATCGTCCTGCCATTGTTGGCCGGCCCCTTCTTGCAGGATCTCCCGTACCACGTTCATGGGCAGGGCCTTGCGGTAGGCCCGGTCCGAGGTCATGGCCTCGAAGGAGTCCACGACGCTGAGGATGCGGGCCAGAAAGGGGATTTCTTCCTGTTGCAGGCCCATGGGGTATCCGGTGCCGTCCACGCGCTCATGGTGGTAGAAGATGATCGGCAGGATGTTGCCGAACGAGGTCACCTGATTCAAGATCGCCCGCCCCAGCTCGGGATGGCGCTGCATCACGGTGAATTCCTCGGTTGTGAGCTTGGAGGGTTTGTTCAGAATGACGTCCGGGATGCCGATTTTGCCGATATCGTGCAGGATGCCCCCGGTGTACAACAGGTGAAGGTCTTCCTTGGACAGCCCCAGCCGGTTGCCGAGGTGCGTCGCGTAGATGGCGACCCGCTCGGAATGGCCTCGCGTATAGACGTCCTTGGCTTCCACGGCCTGGGCAAAGGATCGGATGACCTCCAGGTTCATGTCCCAGAGTTGACCGTAGAGCCGGGCGTTTTCGAATGCCGACGCGGTATGGGCGGCAAAGACGTTCAGCAGCTGGGAATGCTCGCGGGTGAAGTCCGGCTTGTCGGTGTTGCGCAACAGCACGATGGAACCGACGCTCTTCATGCGCGTGGGCATGGCCGCGGCCATGATGGAGGTGATGGAGGCGTCCGGAGGAGGGCCTTCGGTGCTCAACTGAGGAGGTCCCTTTTTGCTCAAGAGGATCAGTTCCGGCAGTTGTTGGCGAAACACCCGCTCTCCGAGAAGCTTGACCCAGGTTCCGAGTTGCGGATTGTTGCGCAACAGGCTGCCACGCATGGCTTTGGACTGGAGCCCCTCGTTGTCCTGGAGGAAAAGCACCACTCCGTCCGGATTGAAGTTCTTTTGCACCTGGGACAGGAATTCGTTGGTCAACGACTTCATGTCCAGCTTGGTGTTCATGGCCTGGCTGAGGTTCAGGACCCGAACGAGGTTGGTCAGTTTCTTGCGGTCTTCGCGGTTGCGCCGGATTTGGAGGATACGTTCAACCTTGAGCAGGAGGTGGCTGATGTTGAACGGCTTGGGCAGATAGTCGGCCGCTCCGAGACGGATGCTCTCCACCGCCGTTTCAATGCTCCCGAAGCCGGTCATGATCAAAAAATCAGCCTCGGAGTGGCCGTCCTTGAGCTTTTTTAAAAGTTCCAAGCCGCTCATTGTCGGCATTCGCAGGTCACTGATGACGAGATCCAGCCCAGGCAAATGGCTCAGCATACGCAGGGCGGATGGTCCGTCATGAGCGACATGGACGGTAAAGCCGGCTTCGGTCAACGCTTCCTTGCAGATGTCCAGCAGGCTTTGTTCGTCGTCGACAATCAGGATGCTCGCTTTGGGTTCCTCATTCACAACCATAAAGTATCCTCAATCATGCTTGGACTGACCGCCTTCGGCGGTGATTAACGGATATATTCACTTCATTCGCGGCACTTTGCCTGATTGAAGAAGACAAGGTCAAGGGGAAAAAAACGCGTCGTGGTTTGAATGATCGCTTTAAATTCGCTGACGAGATTGAAACGGAACCACTGAAAAGATCAGACGAAAAGAGAACTCTTGCATTTCGTCTAAAAATAGGTATGAATACCTTTTTTACGGGATGTGGCTCAGCTTGGTAGAGCGCAGCGTTCGGGACGCTGAGGCCGGAGGTTCGAATCCTCTCATCCCGACCAGAAAATTCAAGGGGTTGCAGGCGAGATGCTTGCAACCCCTTTTTTCGTTCCATGGATCAACAACAAGGCTGCCGCCCTCCGCGACAGGGAGGACGGCGTCGGCAAGGTAGACGGTATCCTGGACGAAATTTTCCGGTTTCACCGAGCGTACAGCCCAGCAAGTTTGATTTGCATTTCCCCTCGTGGTAAATGCGAAACACGTAACATCTCTTTCTTCCTTCAGCCTGGAGGAGCCCTCAGTGAAATCCGACTTCAAGGAAAACCTCAAGGAAGTCGTTCTGGCCGTGCTGCCCATCTCCGTGGTGGTCATTCTGCTTCAGGTCTTTCTCGTCCACCTGCCCTGGGAGGTGTTCGCGCGGTTTCTCATCGGCGCGGCCATGGTCCTGGCCGGTTTGTTGCTGTTTCTCCAGGGAGTCAAGGTTGGGCTGTTGCCCATGGGCGAGGCCGTGGGCAGCGAGCTGCCCAAGCATGGCTCAATGATCTTCATGCTTGTATTCGCCTTTATCCTCGGGTTCGCCGTGACCGTGGCCGAGCCGGATGTAAGGGTGCTTGCCCATCAGGTGGATATCGTTTCCGACGGGATGGTCAGCAGTAACGTGTTGATCTACACCGTGGCCGCCGGAGTGGCGTTTTTCGTGGCCCTGGCCATGCTGCGCATCGTGCTGCGCGTGCCCATCGCCTGGCTCTACGGCGTCAGCTACCTTTTGATCATCGTCCTTTCCTTCATCGCGCCAGCGTCCTTCGTGCCCATTGCCTTTGACGCCGGGGGCGTGACCACCGGTCCGGTGACCGTGCCGTTCATCCTGGCTCTGGGGTTGGGCGCCGTGGCGGTTATGGGCGGACGGTCCTCCTTTTCCGACGGTTTCGGGTTGGTGGGGCTCGCTTCCATCGGGCCGGTGATCGGCGTGATGATTTTGGGGATGATTTACGGATGAATACGATTCTGGCCTTTCTGGATTTCAGCCACGTCTCGCTGGAGGTCTTGCAGGCCCTGGCCCCTTTGGTGGTATTTTTCCTGTTTTTCCAGCTTGTCTACCTCAAGCTGCCCCGAACGTTCGTGCTGAACATGATCAAGGGGGTGGTGCTGTGCGTCGTGGGATTGATTCTGTTCCTGCAAGGCGTTCAGGTGGGGTTCATGCCCGTGGGCACGGCCATGGGAGGGATTCTGGGAGCCATGGAAACGACCTGGCCGCTGATCCTCATTGGCTTTTTACTGGGCCTGGTGGCCACCATCGCCGAACCGGCGGTGCACATCCTGAGTTACGAGGTGGAAAAGGCCTCGGCGGGCAGTATCCGCGAGAAGACCATTCTCGCGACCCTGTCCCTCGGGGTGGCCCTGTTCGTGGGCTTGGGCATGGCCAAAATCATCTACGGCGTGCCCATCCATTACATTCTCGTGCCGGGGTATCTCCTGGCCCTGGTGCTGATGCGCTTTTGCGACCCGACCTTCGTCGCCATCGCCTTTGACGCCGGAGGAGTCGCCACCGGTCCCATGACCGTGACCTTCGTGCTCGCCGTGGCCCTGGGCATCGCCACGGCGATGGAAGGCCGCGATCCCGTCCTGGACGGCTTCGGCCTGATTGCCCTGGTGGCCATGGCCCCGATTCTCTCGGTCATGGTCCTTGGACTGATCGTCACTTCCGTGAAGAAAAGGAGCTGAGCGTGGATCTGAATATTCCCTTTGACCTGATCGTCACCATCGTGAACAAGGGCGGCAGCGAGACCATTATTTCGGCCACCAAGTCCGCCGGGGCCGAGGGCGGGACGATCATACCCGGTCGGGGCACCGGAATCCGGGAGCAAAAGAAGCTGTGGGGCATCCCCATCGAGCCGGAAAAGGACATCATTTTGACCATCGTCCCCCAGGAAAAGACCCGAACCGTCCTTGACGCCATTCTGGTCCAGGGCAACCTGAACACACCCGGCGCGGGCATCGCCTTCGTGGTGGACCTGAAAAAGGTCGTCGGCATCTGCCACATGTGCCAGCCGGAGACCTGACCCGGCTCATCTTCCTTGTCGCCGGGCGAGTCTCCCCCCGCGGACCTTCCGCCGGCTACTGCGGAGAATGGACGGTGGTCCGGAAGTCCGGAGAGTGCAGCCCCATGCGGCGCATGATCTTCTGGACGGCCACCCGGCTGAGTCCGGCCATTTTGGCGGCCTTGGAGATGTTGCCGTTGGTGGTGAAGAGCAGGTTTTGCACGTAGGAGCGGGTGAACTGTTCCAGCATCCGGTTGCGGGCCTCGATGTAGGGCTCCAAGGTCATGTTGGCGTATTGGAGGACCAGTGACTGTACGGGGCTCGCGCCGGGGTGCTCCACGGCGTGGATGTGCAGGGTTTCGATTTCTTCATCCTTGCAGAAAATCAGCATCCGGCGGACGAAGTTTTGCAGCTCCCGGATGTTGCCCGGCCAGCTGCGGCGCATTAATTCGTCCGTGGCCGCCGGAGAAAAGCGTTTGGCCGGGATTTCCAATTCCGCGCAGAATTTTTTGCTGAAGTGGTCCACAAGCAGGGGAATGTCCTCACGGATATCCCGCAAGGTCGGCGTACGGACCGTGACCACGTTCAGCCGGTAAAACAGATCCTCCCTGAAGGTCCGCTCGTTGATCTTCTTTTCCAGGTCCTGGTTGGTACTGGCCAGGATGCGCACGTTGATCCTCTTGCTCTTAACCCCGCCCAAAGGCCGCAGTTCCTGCTCCTGGAGCACGCGCAGCAACTTGGTTTGCAGGGTGACGGGAATATCGCCGATTTCATCCAGAAGGAGGGTCGATCCGTCGGCTTCCTCGAAAAGCCCGACATAGTCCGTATCCGCTCCGGTAAACGCCCCTTTCTTGTGTCCGAACAGTTCACTCTCCAAGAGCTGTTCCGGGATGGCCGGGCAGTTCACCGCAAGAAAGGGGCGGGATTTGCGCTTGCTCAGGTCGTGGATGGCCCGGGCGACCAACTCCTTGCCCGTGCCGCTCTGGCCGCGGATGAGCACCGTATAATTGGTGTGGGCCAAGGCCTGGATGGTGTCGTAGAGTCGGCGCATGGGCGCGGTCTGGCCGACGAAGTTCGCGAACGAGTTTTGTTCCGAAATCTTGGCCCGCAGGTTCAGGTTTTCGCGGATCAGTCGACCGCGTTCCAGACCCTTGCGCAGAACCCGCAGCAGGTCGGGGATTTCAAAAGGCTTGGTCACGAAGTCGTAGGCCCCTTGCCGGATGGCTTCCACCGCGGTCTCAATGCTGCCGTAGGCGGTCATCATGATCACGGTGACGTTGGGGTCCGTCTCTCGGATGCGGGCGAGCAGAGCCATCCCGTCCATCTCCGGCATTCGGATGTCCAGCAGAATCAGCTCAAAGGTGCGCGTGCCGATCAGTTCCAGCCCTTCCACCGGATTGGATGCGGTGACCACGGAAACACCTTCCAATTCAAGGGAGAGCACGCGGCTCAGCCCCTGGAGCATATCCACTTCGTCGTCAATGATCAGGAGTTGCTGCTGGGTCATATGGAGCTGGAACCTCGAAAAGGGTTGAAGACCTTGTGGCCGGATAGGGTGGGTGCGTTCTTCCCGTCGCGATTCCGGCCGCACAGGATTGCGCCAAGATCCTACTCGGCCTTCAACGCCTTGTAAATTTCCGCCTTTGAAATGCAAATCCAGGCTTGCAATGCCAAGCAGGGATAGCATCAACCCAGGATGGCATCTGCGCTTTTGTGTTCTTGCAATATACTGAAAAAATGGTGTTTTATTTTTGAAGCTGGTCAGGCTTGCTTTTTGCTTCCGCGAGAAGGCCGGGATGGTCCCGGAACGGGCAGGTCCTGGGAACGAGCCGCGTTTTGAGGCTCCCCGCGTCCAGGGTCTTGATCATTCACGAACACCTTTTCTCAGGAGGAAGCGAAATGGCCGAAGCTTCGAAGCAGCAATCCGATATCGTCATCGACCGTGGAAAATGGGAATGGTCCGAACTGTGGAAAAAGGAGGACTGGTGGGCGATTTGGCTGGGCTTTGCGATCCTGGTCATTGGCTTGGTCATTTTTTTACCCAGGCCGCCGGCGGACATGCACGAGAAACTGGCCAAGGCCGAGGCAACCATGGCCGTCGAGGATGCCCGCGCGCCGTTCCATACCATCGAATGGCACGGGGCCAACGACGCCATGTCCGGACTGCGGGCGCGCAATGAGCCCCACGGCAAAACTATCGCCAAGTGGCTGGAGATGCCGGGCCGGTGGACGAGCAGCCCCATGGAGTCCTTCTATCTGAGCGAGTCTGCGGCCGCGGAGCGGCGGGCCGCGGCCGAACCGGCCTACAAGGAAGCTCAAGAAGCGACCAAGGCCGCTCTGGAACGGGCCAAGGAGCTCCAGTCGCTGGCCGCTGAGGAAGGGTTCCGCAACGAAACCCTCAACGAAGAGGCCGAGGCGGGAATTCGGGAATGGCGTCAGGCCAGGGAAAAGGAGCGGGGCAGCCTGCGCTCCAGAGCCACGGTCCAGGCCTACAACAAGATCCCCTATATGGTCGGGATCATGATTCTCTTTACGCTTTTTTTCGGTGTCGGTGCCCGGTTCATGAGCATCGGTTCGACCAACCTGATGAAGGGCTTTTGGTTCGTTTTCCTGCTGGCTGTTGTCGCGGAGATGATCGGTCAACAGAATACCATGCGCGAATATGGTTTCGGCGGCCTGATCTGGGCCATTCTCGGGGGCATGCTGATCAGTAACACCGTGGGCGTGCCGAACTTCCTGAAACCGGCCCTGCAGACCGAGTATTACATCAAGACCGGCCTGGTACTTTTGGGCGCGGAAATCCTGTTCAGCAAAATCATGCTCATCGGTCAGGCCGGCGTGGTCGTGGCCTGGGTCGTCACCCCCACGGTGCTCATCCTGACCTACATCTTCGGGCAGCGGGTTCTGAAGATGGAGTCCAAGACCCTGAACATCACGATCTCCGCGGACATGTCCGTCTGCGGCGTGTCCGCGGCCATTGCCACGGCCGCGGCCTGCCGGGCCAAGAAGGAGGAGTTGACCATCGCCGTGGGCTTGTCCATGCTCTTCACCGCGATCATGATGATCGCCCTGCCAACCTTCATCGTCTCCGTGGGCATGCACCCGGTCCTAGGCGGCGCCTGGATTGGTGGGACCATCGACTCCACCGGCGCGGTGGTGGCGGCCGGAGCCTTTCTGGGCGAGGTCGGGATGTTCGTGGCCGCGACCGTGAAGATGATCCAGAACATCCTCATCGGCGTGATCGCTTTCGGCGTGGCCGTGTACTGGTGCGCCCGGGTGGATTGCGTGCCCGGTCAGCAGGTCAGCAAGATGGAAATCTGGTACCGCTTTCCCAAGTTCGTGCTGGGCTTCATCGCCGCCTCAATCATTTTTTCCTGGATGCTGATCACCATGGGCAGCGTCGGCGACGTGATGATCGACCAGGGGGTGCTGCGCGGCTTCTCCCGCCCGATCCGGGAATGGTTCTTCATTCTGGCCTTTGCCAGCATCGGCCTGTCCTCCGACTTCCGGTCAATGGCCCAACATTTCAAGGGCGGCAAGCCGGTCATCCTGTACGTCTGCGGGCAGACCCTGAACCTGATCCTGACGCTGCTCGTGGCCTACCTGATGTACTTCGTGGTATTCCCGCACGTCACCGAAAGTTTGATGGGCTAATCGTTGGTCGGGTGTAAAATCCAAGGGAGAGCGGTCATGCATGCGTCAAAAGACGATCAGGGCGGTCGGCGCGGCCACGGGAAGCTGAAAGGCTGGATCGGACTGGCCGTCGGCGTGATCCTGGTCTGGGTGATGGCCTATGTCGTGCTGCCCTGGGGCCAGACCCTGCCGCACATTCGCCCGGTGATGGAGGCCATCGCCGACTCCAACGTGGATACCGGTACCTACTGGTACTCCCAGTGCGAGAACACAGCGCTCGCCCAAATGCATATCCGCAACACCCTGCGCAACCAGTAGCCCGGTCCGCCCGGCGGACGGCCAAGGCTCCGGATAAACAAAAAAGCGGCCCTGGAAAACCGATCTCGGTTTTCCAGGGCCGCTTCATTATTGCTGTCCAGGAACCGCGGTCGATTCTCAGTTCACGACTCCGCCCGATACTCCACCGGACTAATATTCATCTTGCGGATGATCTTCTGGAGGGCCACCCGGCTCATGTCGGCCATTTTGGCGGCTTGGGAGACGTTGCCTCCGGCCTTGGAGAGGAGGTCGCCCACGTACTCCGCGGTAAAGGCGTTGACCGCCCTGGCCTTGGCTTCGGCGTAGGATTCGACCTCGCCGGTTCCCGCCGCGTTTTCCGTTGTGGGACGCGTGGAGTGCCGGCCGTCGACCATTTTCAGGACGGACAGGTTCAACTCCTCGCCGGGGCAGAAAATGATCAGTCTGCGCACGAAGTTCTTCAATTCCCGGACATTTCCCGGCCATTCCCTGTGCATCAGGACCTCCAGGAGGTCCGAGGAGACGATCTTGGGAGCGGTGTTCAGTTCGACGGCGGACAAGCGGTTGAAGTGGTGGACGAGCAGGGGGATGTCGTCGACGATCTCCCTGAGGGGCGGGGTGCGGACGCTGACCACGTTCAGGCGGTAAAACAGGTCTTCCCGAAAGCTTTTGTCCTGGATCTTATGCTCCAGATCCTGGTTGGTGGTGGACACGATCCGGACATCCACCTTTTTGTTCCCGCTGCTGCCCAGGGGGCGGATTTCCTGTTCCTGGAGGGCGCGCAGGAGTTTGGTCTGCACAGAAACCGGGATGTCCGCGATTTCGTCCAGGTGCAGGCTGGAGCCGTTGGCTTCGACGAAAAGACCCTTGTGGTCTTTCAGGGCACCGGTGAAGGCGCCTTTTTTGTGTCCGAACAGCTCGCTTTCCAGAAGGTGTTCCGGAATGGCCGGGCAGTTCACGGAGACCAGGACCTTTTCGCCCCGTCGGCTCAAGGCGTGGATGGCCTTGGCCGCCAGCTCCTTGCCCGTGCCGGACTCGCCCCGGATCAACACGGGATAGTCGGTCCCGGCCACGGAACGGATGGTCTCGTAGAGCTGGCGCATGGGTGGGCTCTGCCCCACGAACTCCTCCAGCATGGTCTTTTCGGAGATCTTTTGGCGCAGGCTCTGGTTTTCCCGAATCAAGCCGCTGCGTTCCAGGGCTTTTCTGATCAGCCTTACCAGGTCCGGGATGTCGAAGGGCTTGGTGATGAAGTCGTAGGCCCCCATTTTGATGGACTGCACCGCGATTTCGATGTTTCCGTACGCCGTCATCATGATCACGGTCACCTTGGGGTCCGCGGCTTTGACATGCTCCAGAAGCTCCATGCCGTTCATTTCCGGCATCCGGACATCCATCAGGACGAGGTCGAAGGAGGTCTCGGAGACCATCTCCAGAGCCTTCAAAGGACTGGGCGTGACCGTGATGTTCGTGTTGTCCAGTTCGTAAGGCAGTATCCGCCGCAACCCGTCAAGCATGTCCCGCTCATCGTCCACGATGAGTACGCTGAATTGATGCATGGTCGTTCCTCTTATTCGTTCGCGTGCACGCTCAATTGTTCTCTCCGTCCAACGGAAGATCGATCCGGAACTCCGTCCATTCTCCTGGTTTGCTCAGGACGCTGATTTCTCCGCCGTGTTCCCGGACAATGCCGTAGCTCACTGAAAGTCCCAGGCCGGTCCCCTCCCCGGTGTTCTTAGTACTGAAAAACGGATCGAAAATTTTATCCTGGATGTATTCCGGTATGCCGTGCCCGTTGTCCCGGATCACGAGACGAACGGTTTTGGCGGCGGGGAAGGAGTCGGTTTCCAAGGTGATGCGGCCATCTCGGCCTTCGATGGCCTGATGGGCGTTCATCAGCAGGTTCAGGACCACCTGCTTCATTTTGTTCACGTCCATGCTCTGCGAAGGCAGGTCCGGATCCAGTCTTTGCTCCACGATGACGCCTTGCTTCTTGAACTGCTCGGCGACCATGGTCAGGACGTCGTCCACGATCTGGTTGAAGGACGCCGTCTGTTTCTTGGTCTCCGGACTGCGGGCAAAGTGCAGCAGGTCGCTGACGATGCGCTTGCAGTTCAGGGTCTGCTTTTCAATGGTGCTCAGGTCCTTGAGTCCCTGGGGGTAGTCGGCGAGTTGACGCTTGAGCAGCTCCACGTAGCAGAGGATCACCCCCAAAGGATTGTTGATCTCATGGGCCACGCCGGCGGCCAACTGGCCCATGGCCACCATTTTCTCGGTCTGTTGGATCTTCTGCTCCACATGCTTTTGGTCGGTGATTTCCTTGACGTAGCGGATGACGCTTTCCACTTCCCCCTGCTCGTCCGTGACCGGATAGCAATGGACCTGAAAGATGCCTTGTTGGGCCGGACAACTGCTTTCGTAGACCACCGCCGACCTAGTGTGCATCGCCGTCTTCAGGCCGCACTCCTTGCACGGGTTTTCTCCGCTGCCGTGGATCTCGAAACACTTTCGCCCGATGACCTCTTCCGTGTCCACGTTGTAGCGTTCGGTGTAGGCCTTGTTGACCATTCGGATGCCGAAATCCCGGCCCATCAACACCACCTGGTCGGTGATTCCGTCAAACACGGATTGGAGCAGTTCCTTGCTCTGAATCAGTTTCTCCATGTTCTGCAAGCTTTCCACGGCAATGCCGATCTGGCGGCCGATGGACAGCAGCAGTTCCATCTGTTCCTGGGTGACGAACTTGCAGTCCACGCCGATAAAGGAGAGCACTCCGAGGATTTCGCCGCGACAGAGCAGGGGAATGTTCAGATTGCCGGCTGCCTCCCGGCGGTCGAAGCAGCTGGCCTGACCATTGGCTGCCTGGGCAATGGCGTCCACCAGCCGATTGGGCCGGGCTTCCAGTACTGTAGGGACGACGTGTTGCAAGGGAACGGCGGGCGGCAGGTCGGCGGCGTTTTCCTGGTATTGCAGCGTCAGTTGCTGGTGGGCCTTGTCGTAGAGGTAGATGCCGGAGCCCTGGGCCGGGAAGACCTGGAGCGTGCGTTGCTGGACCTGGGGCAGGATTTCGGACAGCGAGACCGCCGCCGTGGTCAGTTCGGCCAGGGCGTTAAGGGTCTGCAACTCCTGTTTTCTGGCCCGAACCTTCTCTTGCAGCAGCTGTTCGGACTGTTGCAAGGCCTCGGTCCTACGGGCCACTTTTCCTTCCAGGTCCTGGGCGTAGTTCTTCAACTCCTGTTTGGTACGGCGCAGATGATCGGACATGCTTACCGCGGCTTCGGTCAGCTCCTGGATTTCGTCCCGTGGATCCATGGGGTTTGGGCTGGGCAGATATTCGCGCAGGCTTTTTTCTTCGGCTTCCTCCCGGAAAATATTCAGCACTCCGTGCAGGTTGTTGACCACGGCCCGGTTGAAGATGAAGGCCATGAGCAGAAAGAAGAGGGTTGCCCCCAGAAACAGGGAGAAAAAGACCGAGGCCGCCTGATCCCGGATCTCGGCTAGGGCCTTGTGCACCGGAATGCCCACGGCCATCACTCCGGCCAGATCGCCGGGCTGGTTCCAGAATCCGCGTTCCGTGCCGTACATGTCCAGCATGTCCCGCGGGGCGTGGACCGGATCGCCATGACAGCTCATGCAGGATTCCTCGAAGTAGACGGGCTTGAAGCGCATGAACTGTTTTTCGTCCTCGACGTTCAGCGTGCCCTGCCAGTTTTGGAGTTCCGGATTGAGCTGAAACAGATTGATCATGGAGAGTTCCAGACTGTTGGCCTCGGACCTGGGATTGCGGGCGTTGCGGGCCACTCGCCGGTATTCGTAGTGGGGCAGAACCTGATTGAAATTGTCCATCACGGCCCGTCCGACGTAGGAGGTGGACATGGCCTGGACCATGAAGAACTCCTCACCGAATTCCTCGGACATTCGCGGCCGCAGTTCGTCACGAACGTACTTGCGGCTGGCCTCCACCGCGGCCATGACCATCATGGTCTTTTCGTAGGCGTGTTTTTCCATCTGCGCCGTTTCGCGCAGATAGATCAGGTAGGCTCCGGCGAAGCAGACCAGGAGCAGACTCAAACCCGTGGCCACCAGGAACCTGGATCTGAATCCCAAGGATTTGTGGAAGAGATGGCTTTTGCCTGACTGGCTGGTTTCATCGGCGGGGCTTTTGGGAGGCATGGCGGACCTCGAACAGGATTCAGGATTCAGGATTCAGAAGTCAGGAGTTGAAAGGAGCAGTGGTGCGGAGCATATGTCACACATGGTCGTATTGCAAACTTTAGTTGTCAATGTGGTGCTAATAGATGTTTCTGGTGAAAGGGCGATGATCAAAAGGCACTTATGGAAATGGTTTGAGTGCAGTTCTTAATGCTTTGATATGAAATATTAATTTTTTATTTTCTGGCAATGTGGATCGCTTGGCTCGGAGTTTGCTTTGCTTGAGAAAAGATTCACTCGTCACGGTTACGCGGTTCATGTCAAGGCGGTTTGCAGAGGGCTTTCCGGTATGGCGTGAGAGGACCGCGTTGATGGTACCAACCCGCAACATTTAAGGAGGTTTTTCACATGGCGGAAAATCAAACGGACAATGTGGTTACTGAAACCAAAATCCCCATGATCACCCAGATGCACACCACCGAGGACTGGTGGGCCATCTGGCTGGGTGGGTTGATTCTCATCCTGGCGGTACTTGCGGCCATGGCGGCCAAGCCGGACGTTGCCAGCATGGCTGAATTTCGGGCAACCATGGAACGTGAGTCGGAAATGGCCGGATTCCGGACAATTGCCTATACAGAGGCCGAGGCCAAATTGAACTCCGTTAGAGCCCGCGATCACGGTTTTCTGAAGACCATCAACAGTTATCTTGCCAAGCCAGGTCGGTGGAGTAGCAATCCTCTGGACTCCCTGTACCGCAGCGAGGCCGCGGCGGCTGAAATCCGCGCAGCCAACGCCGAGCGCCTGCAGCGGGCCACCGATCGTCTAAACGAAGCCCGGGCCAATGCCCAGGCTGCTGAGGATCTGGCCAGGGAAGCGAATTTTCAGAACACCCAGCTGAACCAGGAAGCCCGCGCCCTACTGGGTGAGTGGCGCGCAGCCCGGAGCAGCCACTCCAGCGCTCGTAGCGCGGCCAATACCCAGCCCTTCAACCGGATTCCCACATTGTTGGGGCTGATGGTCATAACGGCCTTGATTTTTGCCATTGGCGGCAAGTTCATGGGCTATAATCTAGGGCAGTATTTTGCCGGCTTCCCCATTGTTTTCGGGCTGGCGGTTCTTTCCTACGTCATTGCCGGGCAGGAAACCATCAGAGCCTACGGATTCTCCTACGTCTTGTGGGGTATCGCGCTGGGCATGCTCATCTCCAACACCATTGGAACGCCCAAGTTTCTCAAGACAGCGGCCCAAACCGAATACTTCATCAAGACCGGTCTGGTCCTTCTGGGCGCCAGCATCCTGATCAACCTGATCCTGATGGTCGGTCTGCCCGGTATCTTCGTCACCTGGGTGGTCACGCCCATCGTGCTCATCGGTACCTACTGGTTCGGTCAGAATGTGATCAAGGTGGAATCCAAGCAGTTGAACATCACGGTTTCCTCGGACATGAGCGTTTCCGGCGTGTCCGCGGCCATCGCCGCCGCCGCCGCCTCCCGGGCCAAGAAGGAAGAATTGACCCTGGCCATCGGCATGTCCATGATCTTCGTGGTGGTCATGATCTTCGCCCTGCCGACCTTTGCCAACTGGGTGGGCATGCATCCGGTCTGGGCCGGCGCCTGGTTGGGCGGCACGGTTGACAACACCGGTTCCGTGGTTGCCGCTGGTGAATTGATCGGTCCGGAAGCCATGTACGTGGCCGCGACCATCAAGATGATCCAGAACGTGATGATCGGCGTGATGGCCTTTGGCGTGGCCGCCTACTGGTGCCTGAAGGTTGAGCCTGAACGCGCCTGCGCCGCCGGATCCACCCCCATGAAGTTCACCGCCGCCGGGGCCCTGTCCGAAATCTGGTACCGGTTCCCCAAGTTCATTCTGGGTTTCATCGGCGCGTCCATCATTTTCTCCGCCTTGGGCGCGAGCATGGGGGAAGACTGGCAGCAGGCCATGATTCGTAGTGGAGCCCTGGCCTGGGCCAATGGCTTCCGTGACTGGTTCTTCGCCATCGCCTTCGTGAGCATCGGCTTGAGCATCAGCTACAAGGAACTCAAGGAGCCCCTGAAGGGCGGCAAGGCACTGATCCTGTACGTTTGCGGTCAGAGCTTCAACCTCCTGCTTACCGCCTTCGTGGCCTACATCATGTTCATGGTCCTGTTCCGCGACGTCACCGACCGGCTGATGTCCATGGGCCTGTAATCGCCTGATTCTGCATGGAGCAGGGAAAATTGTCCTCCAACAACCAACAGGCCGGGGACGGGAAACCGTCCCCGGCTTCCCCTTTGCGACGCGAAGACCACAGTCGATGGCGCGGTCTGGCGCGCTTGGCCTTGGGTATCGCCTTGATCGTCGGCTTTGTCGTCATCCTGGCCAACCTGGAGCGAGTCACGGGGAAAAGTCGGACCATCGAGGCGTTGCGCGAGCGGGATATCTACGTCGGAGCTTGGTACTGGGACAGTATCCAAGAGGTCTCCGAGGCCATGAGTTTCATGCGTGGGGCCTTGGGCAGAGGCGAGAAAAAGGACGATTGACGCCGGGTCAGCTTCTGTTTCGCAATCCACCTCGCCACGTCTTCCCGAGCGAACAAAATCCGCTTACAGAACTGCTTACAGACCACGGCAATCTTTTCGATCCCCTCCAAATGGAGCGTTTATTCCGTGCCCATTGATCCCGAATCCAAACTTCTCAAGGTCCAACTCAAGGCTATCCTGGCCGAGGAACGGGAGTTCGCCTCCAGGGTGGTCTATTTCCGCCGCGCCGATACCCAGCCGCCGTGGTGGTACAACTTCATCCCATTTAAATTTCTGGTCGAATATTTCGTTCGTAAAAAAGAAACAACGCAGTTCAGCCAAAAGCATTTGCGCTTCAAGGAAACGGCCTTGCGGGCGGCGGAGGAAGTCGTCCGGTCCGGGAACACGGAGCGCCCTCGGCAGGAAATGAAGGGGGAACTGCGGGAGTTCTGGATGCGCGAGCAGAAGCTGGAGTCCCGGGAGGTCTATGAAAACCTGTCCGCCATGATGGACCTGCTCATGGATCACTATCTGCGACTGCTGCAAACCAGGGAGCGGGAATACCTGCTGATGGTTCGCGGGGCCTATCGGGACCGACCGGCATACCAGGAATTCCTGACCCGCATGGAGCAGGTGGAACACGCCATTGACCAGGGAGTCGTGGAGGCCCTGGGAAAAACCTGGCCGGAGCCGTACATCCAGAGCAAGCAAAAGGCCATCCGAGACGTCCGCAAGCGGGCACTGGACGACGCATTTTAGCAGAGCTTTCTTCCGAAAAAACATTAAACCGCGCTCCAAACGGAAACGCGGTTCCATCACAGGCAGTTACCTTTTCTCGCCTCCTGAATTCTGAATTCTGACTCCTGAATCCTCCTCTTTCAAACCGCCTCTCCCTGAAAGAAAAACCGCAGCTCCTCCTCCCGCATCTCCGCCATCCGTTCCTCAATCCGGCTCATGACCGCCCCGGCCTCCTCGGAGGTATGGAAATTCTCCCGCAAGTGGCGGTTGATCACGTCTTCGGCCTCGGCCAGTTTGTTCAGGTAGAATCGATACGCGCCGGAAGACCCGTATGCGCCCCGGACCAAATCTTCCAGAGCGTTTCCGGATTGTTCGAGCAGGGTTCGATAGTGTTGTTTCATGAGGCTCAAAACCTTGATCTGCTTGTCGGCCAGTTCGATCTCCTGTTTGGACTCCAGCGGCACATCGGGGAAATAATCTGCTGGACCGTATTCCTGGATTGCTCCGGTTTCTACGTCCTGAAGAGCCTTGTCCAAGGCCTTTGTTTTCGTGCCCAGAATATTGCTCGCAAAGGTATGGATACCCGTCTTGTACTGGGTCATTTTCATCATGTGGTGCACGAAGAGTACCGGCAACAAGATCATCCAGACCGACACCTCGGGCTTTTTGACCACGTCCTTGGCCAGCCGGTAGGCGAACTGCCGTTCGTGGGCGAGGATGATATCGTACTTTTCCCGTAAATTCAGTGACAAGTGGGACTCCTTGGGGGAAGTTGTGGTGGGTTGGCGAGCCTGTTACATGAAAACAAAAGTTGAAAAGATAGTCTTTTTCCACTGGAAAGGCAAAACGCGAGAAGGGAGGAAACGGCATGGGCGCGACGGATTCCTTGGCCGGAAGAGTGCGGCAATGGTGGGAGCACAAGGTGTTGCTGAATCCCAAGGACTGGATGCAGATCGAGGTCACGTCCAAATGCAACGCGGCCTGTGCCTATTGCCCGCGAACCGTGTACCGCGAGCACTGGCATGACCGCTTCATGTCCCTGGACACGTTTCGGCGTTTGCTGCCGACCCTGCGCAAGACCAAGCTGGCCTACCTGCAAGGCTGGGGAGAACCGTTTCTGCATCCGGAATTTCCGACCATGGTCCGTCTGGCCAAGGAGGCCGGATGCACCGTGGGCGTGACCACCAACGGCATGCTGTTGACCGAGGAGCGACTGGTTCAGGTCCTGGAGGCCGGACTGGACATCCTGGCCTTTTCCCTGACCGGCACGACGCCGGAACGCAACGATCCGGCCCGGGCCGGAGCGCCGTTGGTCAAGGTGCTGGAAAAAATGAAGATGGTCCAGCGGGTCAAACAGGAACGGGGCACCGTCAAGCCCGTGGTACACATCGCCTACATGCTGCTGCGCTCCGGTCTGGACGACCTGGAAGGGTTGCCCCGGCTGATGGCCGACCACGGGGTGGAACAGGCCGTGGTCAGCGTCCTGGACTTCGAGCCGGGAATTGAACTCTCCGAGGAAGTGCTCGCGCCCAAGGACGACCAGGAACGCCACGCCCTGGAAGAACGCTTCGCCCGGCTACGCGAGGCGGCCGTGAAGCTGGGCGTGACCATCCACACGCCCAGCTTCGCCTCCAGGGGCAAGGACGAGCCGGTCTGCGCCGAAAACGTCCAGCGGACCCTATTCGTCTCCGCGGACGGCGAAATCTCTCCCTGTGTCTACGCCAACGTCCCCGTGGACCAAGCCGAATACGCCCGCCAAGGCCAACCCGCGCCATACAGCCGGGTCACCTTCGGCAACGTCAACGACGAACTGCTGCCCGTACTCTGGCGCGGAAAACCCTACGAACAGTTCCGTGAAGGCCTGGAAAAAAACAGACCGGCCACGATTTGCCGGAACTGTCCGAAGCGGAAGAGGTGATCCATCAATACACAAAGCCGAAGAGCCAGAGCGGATGCGCGAGCCGAAGCCGTGCGCCGTGCGATAGGAATGCATTCCCATGCCGTGGACAGTCACGGGACGGAGCGTTTCGCTCCTCGAACCCCGCTGGCATGCCCCAAGACTATCCAAAGAAGGCTTTCACCTCTTCGTCCCGCAAACTCTTGGCCGTCTCCCGCATCTTTCGGCTGACGGCCTGGGCCGTGGCGCTGGTTTGGTGGAGGTGCAGCACCTCTTTCTGGACGGCGTCCTCGGTCTGGGCCAGTTTTGTCAGGAAGCGGCGGTATTCGCCGGTGCTTTTGTAGGTCTTCTTGATCAGGGCTTGGTAGCTGGAACCCTGGCTCCGCAGAAGCTTCAGGTAGTGCGCCTTGAGCAGCTCCACCTCGGCGACCTGTGCGTTGCGCAACCGTATCTCGCCGGGGGCGCTTTCCGGGTCCTGGGCTCCGAAGACGCTTTTGTACGCCGCATCCTTCTTGCCGGTGGTCGTCTCCTCCAAGGCCGATTCCATGGCCAGGATTTTCGAGCGGACCACTCCTTTGGCGAAGCTCTCCAGGTCGGTCTGGTATTCCCGCAGCTTGAGGTAGTGATATATCAAGAAGGGAGGGAACAGGACCCGCCAGACGGTCAGCCTGGGCTTTTCCACGACCCGGCGGGCCAGTTCCTTGGCGAACCGTTGTTCGTGGTCCCAGATTATCTGATAGCTTTGTTGAGTAGCCGTAGCCATGGGCGTTCGCGCTCCGTTTTTTTACATTTTCCAAGTGTGACCGACTCTAAATCGATCCACATCATTTCTTCGTACTCCAGCGTCTCAGCCGCTCTAACCATCCCCTCGGACGCCGCTCCCAGCTCGTCTCCACACAGGGCAGAAAGGTCTCCGCTCCCCACTTTTGCTTGAAGTACCGAATGGCCGGGTTGATACCCAGGCCCAGGTTCATGCGGACCTGGCCGCGCTTTTCGCCTTCCTGGAGCAGGGCGTGCAGGAGCAGGTCCGCGGTTCCCGGCGGGGCGATGTCCGGGTCGCGGAAGGCGAACATGTAGCAGACCGTGCTCAGGGAGGTGAAGTCTCCCACGGTGAAACCGGCCAGGCGCGGAGTATCGACATTGCGATCCAACCAGGCGGAAACCACCAACACGCCCGGACAGGCTTGCACATAGGCCGGGATGTTGCGGAAGATGAGCCGCGTTCCCGGTTCCAGATCCCGGTACTCCAAATAGCGGTCGATCAGCGCCAGGTGATCCTTGTTCAAGGTTCGGCCCTGATCCAGGACCACTTCACGCTCAGCCCGGCGCAGCAGGTTGCGCAGTTTTTGTTTTGGTGCGGGCGGGGGAATGGGCAGGGCCAGGTAGGCGTCCTGGATACTGTCCGAGGAGTCTTCCGAAGAAGCCTCTCCCGTCGTGACGGCGGGAGCCTGTTTGGGGCGGGTGGCCGCGAGGACGGTGATTTTTGGGGCCGAGCTGGATTCCAGGGCCAGATCCACGGACCGGGAAAGGGCCTGCTCGTCCAATAGGCTCCGCGGGGGATCGTGCAGAGGGTAGCCGATGAGCACCAGATCGTCCGGGGTTTCGTAGCCCAGGCAGGTGTCGAACAGGCGCGGCGTGCTCCCGGCCACGGCCTGGACGTAGCAGACGAGCTGCTCCGGAATCACGGCGTTCGCGGCGACATGATCCAGACGATCCGGGCCGAGCATCAGATCTTCCGCAGTTTGCGGACCGCGAATCCGGCATCGGCCAGCATCTTTTGCAGATTGAACATATGCGCCGAGCCCACGAACACGGCGCAGCGTCCGGTGGTGATTCTTGGCAACATCCGTTCCAGAAACAGGGCGTCGCGGCGGTCGATGACCAGGTCCGTGCGGGAGGGAAACTCGGCGCTGGTGCCCATCATGGCGTCCAGATCGCCCTTGAGGTAGGCACGCATGTTCCGGCGGATGAACCCTTTCCAGAGACCGCATTGACGAAAGAATCGTACAATGCGTTCCACGGGCACGCTTTCCAGGGTGGCGATCTGCTCGTCAATGGTTTCCATGCCCCGGACCTCCTTGCCCATCTCCTGGGCCAGATGCCAGGCCTCCAGGTCCACGGAGTGGTTCCAGTCGTGGCGGCGTAAAAAGTGCGTCCAGAGGGAGAAAAAGGCATACCAGTGCCGGTTCTCTGCCAGGTATTGCCGAACATCGATGGGGTTGGGGTCCTCCGTGCCCAGGAACCTGGCCCAGAAACCGCGCGGTCCGTTGACCACGCGTTCCAGCTTGTGGAATTCCTCCTCGGTCATGGCATCCATCAATCTGGGTGAAGACGTCTCCGGAGTCTGGCCGATCCGGGCCACGTGATCCAGGCTGGCCTGATCCAGCGGTCCCTCGAAGATCACGGTGTCCACCTTTTCGAACAACCGGCGCATGGAACTTTCGAAGCTGCAGCAGAAAAAATGCGCGGTCCCGCCGATCCAGGACGTCCGGCCGTTCTTCTCCAGTTCCCAGATCAACCGGTAGGGGCGCTGTGAAGGCAGGCTGTTCCAGTACTGCTCCCTGGTCATCTGGACGTGGGGCATGTGGACCATTGTGCGCATCAAATCGCCCAGGTCGTCGCGAAAATCCGGGGTTTCGGTCCATTCGGCCATTTCGTAGGCCGTTGTCGGCGATGCACCCCATTTTTCCTTGAACCGACGGATGCCGGGATTCACGCCCAGCCCCAGATGCAGGTAAGCCTTGCCCGCTTCCCGGGCGATGCGGATCATTTCCCGAAACAGCAGGTCCGAGGCGTAGGGCGTCTGGTTTTGGCGCGAATGCGCGCCCAGCAGGTAGCTCAGGAACGGGCGCGGCGCAGTGTCCAGGAGCAGGCAGGCGGCGAGATTGCCTGCATCGTCCCAGGCATTGAGCAGGAACAGGTCCGGGCACAGGGGCAGGACGCTCTCGGTGCGGGCGTACAGTTCGCGCACAGTGGGCGGCAGGGCGACCCGGCTGGTGAATTCGGCCCAGAGACGGCGATGGGCCGCGGTGAAGGTGGTGCCCCGGTCCACGGTCAGCCGGGCTGCGGCTTTGTCCGCCAGGCGGGAAAGGCGGGATGGAATCGGGCTCTCAGCGGGCAGGACGTAGTATTGGTCCTGGTTGGTGCGATACAGGCGAAGACGTTCAGGCAGTTCCGGGCAGATCGCCCAACAGTTCACGACCCCAGTGGAGCGGCGGGCCTCCTGCAAGGCCCGGTCAAAAGCTTCGGGGGGATCATCGCCGCCATGAATCGAATAGCCCACGGCCAGGAGCCAGTCCTCGGCGTGCAGAAACAGGTAGTCGTTCAGCAGAAAGGGACGGCCTCCGGACACGGCCTTCATGTAATGGATGGAATGTTCCGGAACGCGGGCCTGGTTCAAGAGCTGGTCGTGCTGCTCCGGGGACAGTTCTTCAGGCATGGGCATGAACGGCCTCCACATGGGCTTTGAAGGTCGTGAAATTGCCGTCAAGTATGGCCTGGGCCGCGCCGTGGGTCAATGACAGGAAGTAGTGCAGGTTGTGGATGGTGTTCAGGCGGTAGGCCAGCAGTTCCCGGGCCATGTACAGGTGGCGCAGGTAGGCCCTGGAGAACCGGGTGCAGGCGTAGCAACCGCAGTTGGGGTCCAGCGGGCCGTCGTCCTCCTTGTACTCGGCGCGCTTGATGTTCACCTTGCCCAGGGAGGTGTACAGGGTGCCGTTGCGGGCGTTGCGCGAGGGCAGAACGCAGTCGAACATGTCGATACCCGCCTCAATCCCATCCAGGATGTCCATGGGCGTGCCCACGCCCATCAGATACCTGGGCTTGTCCGGGGGCAGCAGGGGCGCGGTGTGGCGCATGATCTCCAGCATCAGCGGCTTGGATTCGCCTACGCTTAAGCCCCCGATGGCGAAGCCGTCAAAAGGCAGATCGCAAATCTGGCGGGCGCTTTCCGTGCGCAGATCCGGGAAAAAGCCGCCCTGGACGATCCCGAATTGGAGCTGGTTGCCCGAACCTTGGGGATAGGCCTGGCGGCACCGTGCGGCCCAGCGGGTGGTCAGACCCAGGGATTTGGCCGTGTAGGCCTTGTCCGCGCCGTAGGGCACGCATTCGTCCAGGACCATCATGATGTCCGAGCCCAGGTTGCGTTGAATGGACACCACCTTTTCCGGAGAAAAAAAGTGCTTGGAGCCGTCCCGGTGGGAGCGGAACTCCACACCGTCCTCGCTGATTTTGCGCAGGCCCTGCAGGCTGAAGACCTGAAACCCCCCGCTGTCCGTGAGGATCGGGCCGTTCCACCCGGAAAAGGTGTGCAGCCCGCCGCGCCGGGCCACCAGTTCATCGCCGGGCAAGATATAGAGATGGTAGGTGTTGCCCAGAATGATCTGGGCCTTGAGGTCCAGGAGGTCGTCCGGGCTCAGAGCCTTGACGCAGCCCACCGTGCCTACGGGCATGAATACCGGGGTGCGGATGGTCCCGTGGGCCGTGGCCAGGGTCGCGGTTCTGGCCTGGCCGTCCGTGGCCAGAATGTGGAAGGTGCCGGGTGTGGTCATGGTGGAGGATAGTTCAGGATTTAGGAGTCAGGAGTCAGGATTCGGAATTCAGGATAGTCCGTGTTTGGGGCAGAGGTCCGTGAGGATGCAGCCGGGGCATTGAGGCTTGCGGGCCGGACAGGTGTCCCGGCCGTGGAGGACCAGGAGATGGTTGATGTCGCCCCATTGGTCGCGAGGGAAAAGCTGCATCATGTCCCGTTCAATGATCGTTGGATTGGTGGAGGTTGTCAGGCCAAGGCGGAACGAGAGGCGGCGGACGTGGGTGTCCACGGCGATGCCTTCGTGCTTGCCCAAGGCATTGGACAGCACGATGTTCGCGGTCTTGCGGGCCACGCCGGGCAGGGTGAGCAGATCGGTCATGGTCTCCGGCACCTTTCCGCCGTACACCTCAATGATGCGCTTGGCCGAGGAGATGAGATTCTTGGCTTTTTGCCGGAAAAAGCCCGTTGAATGGACCACCTTTTCGACTTCGTCAAGCGGCGCGACGCTCAATTCCCCCGGACCCGGCCAACGGCGAAAGAATTCCGGCGTGACCATGTTCACCCGGGCGTCCGTACACTGGGCCGCCAAGACCGTGGCCACCAGCAACTCCCAGGGATTCTTCCAGTCCAGCATGGTCACGGGGAGCGGGTAGCGGGAGTGGAGGCGGGCGGAGATTTGGGTGGCGCGAGCGTTGATATTTTCGCTCATTTTATCCTTCCGAGCGCTTTTGCACGACGTTCCCTAAAATGATCAACCCCAAGCCGACAATGGTCGAGGGCAGGATTTCCTCACCGACAAATATGCGGATGAATATCAGTGAGAGGAACGGCGAGAAGTAGATCAGATTGCCCACCTGGGCCGTGGTCCGGGAAAGCTTCAGGGCCTTGAGCCAGAAGATGAAGGTGATCCCCATTTCGAAGACGCCCACGTAGGCCGCGCCGAGCAGGCCGGGGAGGTTTACGGCAAGGGGATCGGAGAACAGGAACGTCACGGGCAGGATGTACGCGAACCCGAAGGCGAAGTTCAGGAACAGCCGCAATACCGGGTCCATGGCATCCCGGGTGTTGAAGATCCAGTACAGGGCCCAGATCACGGTGCTGCCCAGGGCCAGCCCCGCGCCCAGAGGGTCGGCAAAGGACAGTCCGAGGAGGTCGCCCCGGGTGCAGATGGTCAGCACGCCCAGGTAGCTCACGCCCATGGCCAAAAAGTCGCGGCCTGTGATCCGCTGGCCCAGCAAAGGGATGGAGAGCAGGGCCAGGGTGATGGCCCAGGTGTAGTTCAGGGGCTGGGCCTCCTGGGCCGGGAGGAGGTCGTAGGCCTTGAACAGGATCAGGTAGTAGAGGAAGGGGTTGAGCAGTCCCAGCAGAGCGGAGCGGCCCAGGTCCGCGCCGGAAAGGCCGCGCAGGGAGCGCAGTTTGCCTTGGGCGACAAGGACGGCCAGCAGGGTCAGGGCGGAGACCAGGGTGGAGACGCACAATAACTGGATGTGGTCCACGTGGCGCAGGGAAATCTTGAAGGCCGAGGCCACGGTGGACCAGAGCAGGACCGTGGCCAGACCGTAGGCGTATGCCGTGCGTTGTCGGGTATCCATGTAAGGTAGGAAGGTTGGGATCGGTCTTGCTCGCGCCTTGATCCGGCGGTTTTGCGGCTTGAGCATCCGGTTCAGGCTGTGGCGTTTCCAGGCTCGGACACGAAGAGGTGCCGGTTTGTTTAGCGGGATTTGGTCGGATGTACAATGCCGGAGGAAGGGGCGGCGAGAAATGCCGGCGGCGAATCGTGTCGGGCATGCTTGCGATTGACGCTGGCTTGCAATAAGAAAGCAGAGTAGGTTCGTCGAATATGCGCCGACCTACGCGAGCCGTGCGTTTTCTATCTTTGAAATCAAGTCAATTCCTTCGCTTTTTGGCCCCCTCTTCCTTCACCTCATTGCTCAACCGCGGCGACGCTCCATGCCGGAAATCAACAGCCAGCTCAAATCGTATATTCCTTCACGTACCGCCATTGCCTATGCCTTGGTGGCCGGGATTTGGATCGCCTTTTCCGATCATCTGCTGGCTTTGTTGGTCGACGACCCAGGCACTTTGATCAGGTTACAGACCTACAAAGGGTGGTTTTTCGTCCTGGTCACGGCCATTCTGCTCTATTTCGCGCTCAGAAAACAGGTTCTGCTTCTGGAGCAAAAGGGCCGGCAGTTGATTCTCCACGAGCGTCAATTTCGTCGCTTGGTGGACAACGCCTCTCTGCCCATTTTTATTCAGACACGAGGATCGTTCGCCTATCTGAACGACGAGGCCCTGAAACTTTACGGAGCAGATGACCGTCGTGACCTCCTCGGGCGTCCGGTCCTGGAACGCTTTCACCCGGCTTATCATTCCGTGGTCAGAGAAAGGATACGTCTGCTCAACGAGGGAAAAAAATCCGTACCGTCTCTTGAACAAATCCATCTCAGGCTTGATGGAAGTGAGATTTTCGTGGACGTCAGCGCCGCCCCTATCCAGTTTCAGGGACGTGACGGGGCCGTTGTTTTTGTTCGTGACATTACGGAAAAGAAAAGATTCGAGGAGGAACTGCGGGAGCTGAACCAGCAACTGGAGCTGAGGGTCAAGGAGCGGACCGCCCGGCTGGAGGAAGTCAATCAGGAACTGGAGGCCTTCAGCTACTCCGTGTCCCACGACCTGCGCGCCCCGTTGCGCGGCATCGACGGATTCAGTCAAGCTCTGCTGGAGGATTATCACGGCCAATTGGACGACCAGGGGCGGGACTACCTGGATCGGGTGCGCAAGGCCAGCCAGCGCATGGGGCTGCTTATTGACGATCTGCTCAAGCTGTCCCGAGTGTCACGGGCTGAACTCAGCGTAACGAACGTCAACCTCAGTCAATTGACCGAGGACGTTCTGGTCGGCTTGTCGGAGTCCGAGCCGGAGCGGGACGTGGAAACCGTCGTGGAACAGGGGTTGATCGCCACCGCCGACCCGACCTTGATTCTGATCGTTCTGGAGAACCTTCTGGACAATGCCTGGAAATTCACCCGATACGCCCATCGCCCCAGGATCGAGTTCGGACGGCGCATGATGAGCAACGAGGAGGTCTTTTTTCTCAAGGACAACGGCGCTGGATTCGACATGACCTATGCCGGAAAATTGTTTACGGCGTTTCAACGCCTGCACTCCTTGGAACGGTTTCCCGGGACGGGAATCGGGTTGGCGACCACGACCCGGATCATCAGGCGACACGGCGGAAGAATCTGGGCCCAAGCCGAACCGGACAAGGGGGCGACCTTCTTCTTCACCCTTCCGGATGTTTCGGCCGTCGGGGATCAACTTGTTTAACGGAGGTATGGATGTCTCGCAAAATCATTCTCCTGGTGGAGGACAATCCCGATGATGTCCTACTCACTCGGAGAGCACTACAAAAAAATAACATTTTGAACGAGTTGGTGGTGGCTGAAGACGGGGTGGAGGCCTTGGACTACCTTTTCGGGCAGGGGGCGTATGCCGGGAGGGACGTGGGCGTTCAGCCGCAGGTGGTCCTTCTGGACATCAAGCTCCCGCGACTGGACGGCATCGAGGTGCTGCGCCGGATTCGCGCCAACGAGTCGACCAAGCTGCTGCCCGTGGTCATGCTGACCTCTTCCAGCGAGGAGCGGGACCGGTTGGAGACCTACAGCCTTGGCGCTAACAGCTATATCCGTAAGCCGGTGGATTTTCAGCAATTCATAGACGCCGTCCGTCAGCTCGGTCTGTACTGGCTGGTGTTGAATGAATCACCCCCGCTTCCCAAGGGAGGATGAAAATGTCCGTGTTGCGCGTACTGATCGTTGAAGACTCCGAAGACGACGTGTTGCTGGTTGTCCGGGCCTTGAAAAAGGCCGGGCTGGAGCTGGTCCATAAGCGGGTGGAAACGAGGCAGGCCATGCAAGACGCCTTGGGATCGGAGCCCTGGGACCTGATCGTTTCCGACCACGTCATGCCCGAGTTCGATTCGTTCCAGGCCCTCGACGTTCTGAAGCGCAGCGGCCTGGACATCCCGTTCATCCTGGTTTCCGGGAGCATCGGCGAGGAGATGGCCGTGGAGACCATGAAGGCCGGGGTGCATGATTTCGTCATGAAGGACAAGCTGGCCAGGCTCGCGCCGGCGGTCATGCGGGAACTTAAGGAGGCGGAGAACCGTCGGGACAAGAAAGCCGCTCACGAGGCTCTGGTGGTGGCCAAAAAGGCGGCCGAGGCCGCCAACGAGGTCAAGAGCGCGTTTCTTGCGAACATGAGCCATGAGATCCGCACGCCGCTCAACGGAATCATGGGCCTGTTGCAGTTGATGCAAACCACGCCGTTGGACCCTGATCAAAAGCGCTTCATGGGGTTGGCCTTGACCTCGGCGGAGCGCCTGGCCGCGCTGCTTTCGGACATTCTGGACATTTGCAGCATCGACTCGGGCCAGGTGGAAGTTCATAAGGACCGGATCAATCTTCGGGACGTGGCGGATTCGGCCATGGATTTGTTCTCACTGCCGGCCGAAGAGAAGAACATCCGTCTGGAAGGACGGTATGATCCGGCCATTCCGGCCACTCTGCTGGGCGACGCGGTCCGGGTGCGCCAGATTCTTTTCAACCTGATCGGCAATGCCGTGAAGTTTACTGAAAAGGGACTGGTCCGCGTGGACGTCGCGCCGGTGGGGATGAATCGGGGAAATCGGCTGCGCGTGCTGATTTCGGTGTCCGACACCGGGATCGGCATGCAGGAGGACCGACTCGATGATCTGTTCAAGCCGTTCGTACAGCAGGACTCCTCCATCACCCGCAAATATCAGGGCGCGGGGCTGGGATTGACCATCGTCAAGCGGCTGGTGGATTTGATGGAGGGAAACCTTTCCGTGGAGAGCGTTCCGGGAGAAGGCTCTACGTTCCATGTGCTTTTGCCGCTCATGATGCCCGAAGGCGGTACCGGGGATCTGGATCGTCCAGGAACATGGCCCGGAGAAAAGAAAGGAGGGCTGAGCATCCTTTATGCCGAGGACGATCCGGCCAATCAGATCACCGTGCGGTTGTTGCTGGAGCGTGTCGGACATCACGTCGCTGTGGCCGAGGATGGCCGAAAGGCCTTGGACCTGCTGGCAACGGACAATTTCGATTGCGTCCTGATGGACGTGCAAATGCCGCAAATGGACGGCATTGAGACCACGAAAGCCATCCGAACCTGGGAAAGCCTGCGACGCATCAAGGACATTCCGATTATCGCGCTTTCCGCCAAAGCCATGCCCGGGGACAGGGAGAGCTTCCTGAACGTGGGGATGAACGACTATCTGGCCAAGCCGGTCCGGATCGAGGACTTGGAGGAAATGGTCAGGCGGCATTGCGGGAGATGAGAACCGTTCTTTTCGGGTGAAGTTTTGGCGATGGCTTTAGGGGCCGGCACGGAGACGCGCCGCGCAAACAAAAAGGCCGCCCAATGGGCGGCCTTTTTGTTTGTTCGTATAAGAGGCAAGGAGTCTATTTCTTCCAGCTCTCGAACTGCTCCGGGTTTTCGCGCAGAAAACGCTTGGCGTTTTCCAGGCGGTCCGCGCCGGATTCCTGGTTCCAGGCCATGATCATCTGCAACTGGTTGGGGCTTTCATAGGCGAAGTTCTTCAGGAAGTTGTAGACTTCCGGCTTGTCTTCCTCAAGGCCCTGGCGGACGATGGTGTGGATGCTTTCTTCGCCGCCCAGGATGCCCTTGGGGTCGTCCAGGTACTTCAGATCCCAGACGCCGAACATCCAGTGCGGGGACCAAGCTGTGACGACCACCCATTCATCGCGGTCCACGGCGTTGCTCAGGGCCCCGGTCATGGTGGCGTCGCTGCCTTCGATCAATTCAAACTTGGTAAGACCGTATTCACGCACCGCGTCTTCGGACAGGCGCATCAGGCCGGCGCCCGGATCGATGCCGATGATCCGACCGTTGAACTTGTCCGCATGGTCGTTCATTTCAGCGATGGAGTCGATGGTCACGTAGGAGGGTACGGCCCAACCCAGCTTGGCGCCGCCGACAATGGGGCCCATGTCTACCACGGAGTCCTTGACTCGCTCGTAGTAGTCGGCGTGGGTCACGGGCAGCCAGGCGGTGACCATCCCGTCCACGTTGCCGGTGCCCACGGCCTGCCACATGGCCGCGGCGGCCACGGGTAGAATTTCCACGTCATAGCCCATTTCTTCCAGAGCCGCCTGGACCACGTGGGTGCTGGCCGCGGCGCAGTCCCATTCCACGTAGGCGATACGCACGGACTTGTCCTGAGCGGACGCCGTACCGGCGGTCACCAACAGAATGACCGACAGGGCCAGCAGGATGCGAAACAGTTTTTTACTCATCATGATAAAACCTCCTTGGTTTCAGATTAGGTTGAGGGTTAGTTTTTCTTGGTGCCGAAGTGCTGCAGGACGCGGTCCAGGATGATGGCCACGATCACGATGCCCAGACCGGCTTCGAAGCCGCTGCCCATCTGCAGACGCTGGATGGCCCGCCAGACCTCGCCGCCCAGGCCCCGTGCGCCGATCATGGCCGCGATGACCACCATGGACAGGCCGAGCATCACGGTCTGGTTGACGCCGGCCATGATGGTCGGCGTGGCCAGGGGCAGTTGCAGCTTGAACAGCTTTTGCCACTTGTTGGAACCGAAGGCGTCGGCGCATTCCACCAATTCGCGCGGCACCTGCTTGATGCCCAGGCAGGTTAGACGAATGGCCGGGGGCATGGAGAAGATCACCGTGGCAAAGATGGCGGCCACCTTGCCCAGACCGAAAAAGGGGATCGCCGGGATCAGGTAGACGAAGGCCGGCATGGTCTGCATGACGTCCAGAACCGGCTGCACGACCCGGTTCACGCCGCTGTGCAGGGCCGCCAATATCCCGATGGGAATGCCGATGCTCAGGGCGGTCAGGGTGGCGATGAGCACCAGGGTGATGGTGCTCACCGTGGGCACCCACAACCCCATGTTCCAGATCAGGGCCAGGCCCAGCAGCGTAAAGATACCGATGCCTCGTTTCTTGGTCAGCCAGAAAGTCAATCCGGCGGCAAGCAGAATGAACAGCCAAGGCGGCAGGAACAGCAGGCCGTTTTCAATGGCCCGGATCACGATCTCCATGACCCTGGTGAAGGCGATGGTCAGAAAGGAGAAGTTGGTGACCAAAAAGTCGATGATCGCCTCAATGGTCGCTCCAATAGGTATTTTAGGCATCGTTGTTCCTCCCACGTTCGGCCAAGGCCGCCAGCAATGACCCGCGAATGATCACTCCCATCAGTCTGCCGTCAGTGCCGACGACCGGCAACGGATGGGGCAGGTTGGCCATGATCGGAATCAGGTCCGCGGCCGGGGTGTCCGGAGGCACGCTGACGAAGTCGGTCTGCATGATGTGGTGCAGCTCGGTCTCGCCGCGCTTGGTGGCCTCGGAAGCCTCGTCGGCCGTGACGTAGCCGATGACCTTGTGTTTTTCATCGTGGACGAAAATCTGGGACAGCCCCTGCTTCTGCATGAAGCGGAGCGCGGACTTGGGACCATGGGCCGCGAGAAAGACCACGGCCTTGGGCTTGATCATCACGGACTCCGCGGTGAGTACCTTGGTGATGTCCACGTTTTCCACGAAGCGGGAAACGTACTCGTTGGCCGGGTTGGTCAGGATCTGTTCCGCGGTGCCGATTTGGACGATGGCTCCGTCTTTCATCAGTACGATCCGGTCCCCGAGCTTCAGGGCTTCGTCCAGGTCGTGGCTGATGAACAGGATGGTCTTCTGCATCTTGCTTTGCAGATTGATCAATTCGTCCTGCATGTCCCCGCGGATCAGGGGATCCAAGGCGCTGAAGGCTTCGTCCATGAGCAGGATGTCCGGATCCAGGGCCAGGGCCCGGGCCAGTCCGACGCGCTGCTGCATGCCGCCGGAAAGATTGACCGGGTAGTAGTCTTCCCAGCCTTTCAGGCCAACCTGCTCCAGGGCGATCATGGCCTTCTCGCGCCGTTTGGCCGGGTCCATGCCCTGGATTTCCAGGCCGTACTCGGCGTTTTGACAAACCGTGCGATGGGGAAACAGGGCGAAATTCTGAAAGACCATGCCCAGCTTGGTCAGCCGGACCTGGCGCAACTCGTCCATGGACAGGGTGGTGATGTCCTGATCGTCGATCAGGATCTTGCCGGCGGTGGGCTCGATCAGGCGATTGATGCACCGGACCAGGGTCGACTTGCCGCTGCCGGAAAGCCCCATAACCACGACGATCTCTCCGGGGGCCACGGTAAAGCTGGCATCCGCCACGCCCACCCCGCACCCGGTCTTTTCCAGAATCTTGTCTTTCCCGACCCCGGACTGAAGCAGCTTCAAGGCTTCCTTGGAGTTGGAGCCGAAAATCTTCGTCAGGTGCTCGACGCGAATTTTCGGTTCCCGGGTGGTTTCTGACATGAAAGCGTCCTCTGTTGTTGGATGATGAAGAACAGCCGTCTGGCTACGTTATCTCAGTAAATTACATCAAACATGGTGGTTCGTCAACATGAATTTCGCTATTTTGAAAAACTGAAAATCCGCGATTCGCAAAAGAGATAAGAAAGGGGAAGGAAAACCAGCATACGCAAAAAAAAATTGCGATTTTTTTTGAGGATAGTGAAAGAAGTATTTTGGCTATTCTTGAAATGTGAAGCGAACGGTATTGTATTTATGTCTATTTCATTGCGTGTCAAATTTATATATGTATTTACCAGAGTATTTTTTACTATTTGTGGGTTAATAATGCGTCATTACCGGTAATTTTGTTTGCTCTTGTGGTGAGCAACTTTGCTTTTAGGAAGTTTTTGTTTTGATTTGTGGAGAATTGCCGTGTAATTGGTCGCTCCCGTCAAGAAGGGTTCGGTAGGGGCCTCGCTGAGCCGATGACGCGAAATTGTCGTATTCGTTGGGTATGTTTTTGTTTTCTGATTTTTGCGGATGGCTACATGGTGGGGCCAGTGGGGGCGTTGGGAATTGCTCTTCCCGCAGCGCGCGCGACAGAAATATTCGACCGGCGAGCCTTGGATTGACGACGGACGGCATCAGGGGAATACTCGTCACGGATTTTAATCCGCATTCGACGACAAAACGGAGCATGCCATTCAGGTCATTAAATGGGACACGCCATCAAATCGTCTGGAAATTGTAACATGATCGTCATGCAAACCAACCCTTCCAAGGGCACTCTCCATCTGCCTCGCACCTCCATTCGAAAAGGTCCGTCGCGTTCAGCGTCCTGAGCGCGACGGACTTTTTCTTTTTGAGTTCTTGGCGCGTACGGAGTTTTAAAGGGATAAACAGGAGGTTCCATGGAACGTGAAGACAAAATGAAGATGACCTGCTCCCCGGAGCAGTTAGCGGAAATTCTGCGCAGCATGGCCGATGCCATGGAGCGGGGACGGTTGAGTCTGGACACCATGGAACTCGCCTGGAACTCAGTGGAGAAGATATCGCTGACTATTCGCAACGCCGCGGGCATGGCGGATGTGAAGATCCGGATTTCATCCGGTGATCGCACGTTCGATCTCCCCGATGACCTGGAAGAAGTCGAAAGTGTTGCTGGTGACGGATTGGATGCCCAGCCCCGTGATTTGGAGCAGGACCAGGGCCAGACTCAGGACCAGGACCGGACCGGGGAGGCATTTGAGGTGCAAGTATCGGGCATGCCCCAAAAGCTCGGCAAACCCGGCGGGAGCTATGGTTCCTTGAAAAAACGGATGAAGAAGTCGTTCAAGAACATCATGTACTCCCTGCATGAAAACAGTTGGCCGTCCCAGATGGATATCGACGAATTCCTGCGCGACTCCGCGGACATGGTCCGGTATCCGGGCAAGGGTGATGAATTCTATTCCGCCTACACCGAGGCCGTGGCCGCATTCGCCGACGCGGTTCAGCGCAAGGATCTGGAGGCCGCGTACCAGGCGACGCACGTGCTGAACACGCTCAAGACCCAATGTCACAAGAAGTACGATTGACCGGAAAGCACGAGCAAAGGGAGGGCGCGATGTTGGCCGCGAAAAGCAGGAAAATGGAAATCGTCAAACGGGACGACTCCAAAATGGTGGTGAAGAGTTTGGAGTATCCGCCGCGATTGACCGAGGCGGACGTTGCGTGCTTCCGTGCGATCACGTCCCAGGAACTGACCCCGGAGCAGGTGCGGCGGATCGTTACCCCGCTGGAGGTGCTGCCCCGGCAGGACGAGGTGTTGGCCATCCATTGGCACCCGGAGTTCGTTCCCATGGATCTGATCCGTAAACGGATCGAGGGCACCTTTCCCAGCAAGGCATGCGAATTGATCATTCCCACCCAGCACAACGTGCTCATGGAGTACGGTGACTACTCCGGGGTGGAGGTGGACTGCTATTCTCACGGCTTCCAGCGCAAGGTCCAGCTGTTGCTGCACTTCCGGACCAGCAGGCTGGAATCCGCGGACGTGTTCAAGTCCATGCTGGACCACACCTTCCGGTACCGTTCCAGCCAGTTGTACGCCTTTCTGGACATGGTCACCAACACCAAGTTCGAGGACTATTTGCAGTTGGCCGCCGAGGAAACCGGAGTGGACGAGGACGTGGTCCGATTTTCCCGGATACAGGCCATGAAGCTGCGAATGCTCCTGGACGAACATGAGCAGAGCCTTCCCCGGGACATGATCAAGAACAAGCTGATCCGGGAGTTCATCACCGCCCAGGCGGACCTTTATCCCGAATCCCTTGTCCACCGGGCCCAGGTGTTCCTGAAGACCGTCAAGCGTATGGTCAAGGAAAATTTCAGCCCGACCTATTTTTACCGGACCTCTGAGTTTATCGAGGAAGCCAGGGCCTTGGGTGGTGGCGTGGTGGTTCCGCACCCGGAGCAGTTCTGGCCGATTCTGTTGGCGGATTACGACGTGGACGGCTACGAGGTCTGGAATCCTCAGTCCCAGGAGTACACCGAGTTCCTGGTCAACGTGATCAACCGTCAGAACAAGAGCCGGGGCGTGGACGACCGCTCCTTGCTGGTGTTCATGGGCGACGACACGCACATGACCGAAAAGCTCAAGGACCCCGCCCAGGCCGAAGCTGAAAAGTACTATCGGGACATCGGCGTTCAGCCGGCCTGGGACGACCTGTCCATCCGCAAAAGCCTGATCGTGGGCAATGCCAGCCGGGCGCGGAGCATTGAGGAGTATCAAGCGCGGCTGGATGGGTGAGAAAGAGAGACAGAAGTCGGAATTCAGGAGTCAGGAGTCGGGGGGCAGGAGGCAGATTTCCCAAGGTTGGAGTTTGGGCATTGCAACTACAATAAAGCGAGAACGAACATGGCGGATGAAAAGTTTCGGCACGAATCCTTGCAGGACAAGGAATCCATCGGCAAGTATCTCAATGCGCTCAGCGACGGCTTCCTGAACGGCAAGCTGCAATTTTCCTGGAAGGACAAGCGCTTGGTTCTGGAACCACAGAGTCTGATCAAGTTCGACGTGGAGACCAAGAAAAAGGACGGCGAGGTGAAGATGGTTTTGCGTTTTCGCTGGGAGCAGGCCTCGGAGAGCAGCATGTTCGTGGATGGTCCGCTGGTTATTGAAGCCAAGGAAAAAGGCTAGGCATTCATGCACGCTTTCGAGGGACTGGAGCAGAAAATCCAATTCATGGTCTTGGAAGTGGCCAAACAGGTGGACGAGACCCTGAAGGTGCTGGTCGCGCCGGAAGCCGCGAACATCGAGAAGGTCGCCTCCCGGGACGACTATATCGACAACTTCAAGAGCGTCATAGAAAATACCTGTTTTTCACGGCTGCACAGCCAGGCCCATCTGGACAAGTCCGGGATCGACTTTATCCGCGCCGTGAACATCATCAGCAGCAATCTGGAGCGGATCAGCGATTTTTCCGTGAATATCGTCCGCCAGGTGCAGTATCTTTCCGATCCTCGCTTCCTGGATCAGTACGAATACCGGCCGTTTTTTCGTCAGATTCTCGGGGCTCTGGACATCGTGGTCCGCGCCCTGTTCCACCGGGACCTCTCCCTGGCCTTGCGCATCTGCCGGTCCGAATTCATCCTGGACAAGCTCTACAAGCACAATTTCGACACGATCATCTCCCAGCTTCAAGCCCGCCGCGCGACCCACAACCTGATCACCACCTTGTTCATCTTTCGGTATCTGGAGCGGATGGGGGACTCTTTGCTGAACATCGGGGAGGCGGTGATCTTTTCCGTGGTCGGCGAGAAGCTGAAGATCAACCAGTTTCAGGCTCTGCGCGAATCCCTGGACAACCTGGGGTTCGACCTGCCGATGCGGGAGGTGGAGTTCGAATCCATTTGGGGAACCCGGTCAGGCTGCCGGATCGGGAAGGTTTCCAGCGACGGCCAGGGCGATTCCACCGGGGTCATCTTCAAGGAAGGCAAGTTCAAGAAGATCGCCCAGGAAAGGGAAAACATCCAGATATGGGAAGCGATTCTGCCCGGCCTGACGCCCAAGGTGTTCGGGTTTCAGGAAAGCCGGGACAACGCTTCGATCCTGTTGGAGTTTTTGACGGGATGCACGTTTCAGGAAATCGTCTTCAACGACGACAAGGAGACGTTCGAGGACGCGTTTTTTCTGGTTCAGGAAACCGCGACCATGATCTGGCAGAAAACGCTCCAAACCAGAGAGCTTCCCTGCACGTTCATCGAACAGTTGTTTTCCCGCGTCGAGGACGTTTTCGTGGCCCATCCGGAATTCAACGCGCCCCAGGTACAGTTCTGCGGCCTGAAGGTTCCTTCGACCATGGAACTGCTGGAACAACTGCGCGAAGTGGAAAGGAAGGCAACCTCTCCGTTTACGGTGTTCATTCACGGGGACTACAACAGCAACAACATTATCTATACTCAGAAAGAGCAGCGCATTCACTACATCGACGTCCATCGCTCCAAGGACGGGGATTATCTGCAGGACGTGTCCGTATTTCTGGTGTCCAACTTCCGGATTCCGATTTTCGACAAGGTCGTTCGATGCAAGCTGAATCAGGTCGGCCTGCACTTTCTGCATTTTGCCCGACAATTCGCTCGGGAGCACCAGGATGCGACCTTTGAAATCCGCCTCGCTCTGGGCTTGATCCGTTCCTTCATCACCTCGACCCGGTTCGAATTGAACGAGGAATTCGCTGCGAGCATGTTCGTCAGGGGAATTTATCTCGCCGAACTGGTCTTGGCCCATCGCGGCAAGCCCTGGGAGACATTCAAGGTGCCGGATCACATCCTGCGGTATCGGTATTATTGACCTGGGCCGGTGGTTCCGAACCCGAAACTCAATCAGAAGCAAAAGGAAAGACGCATGCAACGGATAGCGGTCATCGGCAATCCCGGGAGTTGGTCTACGGAGAAGCTGGCCGACGCTTTTGAGGCCAGGACCGGTTTTCGCCGCGTCGTGGACATGGCCGGGGTGCATATGGACCTGGACAGCGGACGGATGTGGTTCAACGGTGAAGATCTGTCGACCTTCGACGCCTTGACCGTGAAGAAGATCGGCCCGGTCTATTCGCCGGACATGCAGGACCGTTTGAGCCTTTTGGAACTGCTGGCCCGGAACGGGACGCCCATCTTCTCCAACCCGACCGCGATCCTCTCGGCCCTCAATCGCCTGAGCTGCACCGTGATCCTGCGGGCCGGAAACATGCCCATGCCGCCGACCACCATCACCGAGGACGTGGAAGCCGCGGTGGAGGCCGTGGAAACATACGGGAGGGCCGTTTTCAAACCGCTCTACACCTCCAAGGCCCGGGGCATGGAGGTGATCCAGGCCGACCCCTCATGCCGGGAGCGGATCATTCGCTTTCAACAACAGGGCAATCCCGTGATGTACATCCAGAAAATGTTGGAAACGCCGGGCAAGGATCTAGGCATCGTCTTCCTGGGGGGAGAGTATTTCGGGACGTATGCCCGGCAGAGTTCCGGGGCCTGGAACACGTCCACGTCCAGCGGAGGCAAGTACGCGGGCTATGAGCCGGGCAAGGAGGTCATCGATCTGGCCTGGACGGCCCAGAACCTGTTCAAGCTGGACTTCACCTGCGTGGACGTGATGGAATCCAAGGACGGACCGATGATCTTCGAAGTTTCGGCCTTCGGCGGTTTTCGCGGCCTGCTTGAGGCCCGGGGCCTGGATGCCTCGGTGCATTTTGCGGAGCACGTCCTGAATCGGGTGCAATCATGAGCACTGCTCCGGCTGAAAGCCTCCGCGTCGAACTCCTGGAACGAATCGCCGAAGTCGATGCCGGAAAAGACGCCTGGGCGTCGCTGCGGCTGCGCTTCGGAGACTGCCGGATCGCCGTGAGGGCGAACAATCCCGCGTTGGTCACGAACCTTACGCGCTACTACAGGGATTTTCTGGACCGGGGCGAGGACTTCGGAAGCGGCGATGCTCCGGACATGGCCGTGACCGCCCTGGAGACGGATGTTTGGAACCCGGCTTTGCCGTGGATGGTCAAGCAGCCTGATCCGGGCAAGACCAAGATCAAGGAAGAGTATCTGGATCTGCCCCTTGAAGATGGAGAGGGGCGGTTCGTGCGCAAGCGCCTCACCGGGATGCTCTTTTATTTCGACCGGGAAACGCATCTGGCGGTCGGCCCCTGCCTGGCCAACGACAACCAGGTGATCAACTTCATCAACAGCCGCTTCATCCAGTGGATGCTGGATCGAAACAGCCTGCTCTGCCATGCGGCCGGGGTTTCCCTGAACGGCAACGGTCTGGCCCTGGCCGGTTTTTCCGGGATGGGCAAGTCCACTCTGGCCCTGCATATGATGCGCCGCGGCCTGGACTTCGTCAGCAATGATAGACTGTTGATCCAGGACGCAGGATTGGATCCGCTTCAGGGCGGCCCGACCATGCACGGCGTGGCCAAGCTTCCCCGTGTCAATCCGGGAACGATTCTGGGCAACCCCTCTCTGTCCGGACTTTTGGACGCTTCCCAGAAGGAGGCGTACGCCCGGATGGAGCCGGACGAGCTGTGGAACCTGGAGCACAAGCACGATGTCTACCTGGATGAATGCTTCGGCCAGGGCAAATTTCTTGATTCCGCCCGGATGGTCGGTCTGGTGATCCTGAACTGGAAACCCAAATATCCCCGCACCTCCCTGGAACTGGTGGACCTTGCCCAACGCCCGGAACTGCTGGACACGGTGATCAAATCCCCAGGCCTTTTCTTCCTCCCCCGGCCCGACGTCGCATACCGTTTCCAGCCCGGGAGCTATCTGGATATTTTCAAAAAATGCGCGGTGTTCGAGGCCCGGGGCGGAGTGGACTTCGACCATGTGGCCGATGCCTGCGTCCACTATCTGGGGCAGCAGGGAGAGGGATGAGGAAGGAGGGAGTTCCCCGTGCAACACATCCGTATCTCCCGTACCGCGCTGATCCCTGATGAGCTGCGCCTGGCCCGGTACCTGAAGGCGCCGGAGCTGGGTCCGCGGGTGTTGTTTTTCAGCGGCGGCACGGCATTGAACCCCTTGAGCCGGGAGCTAGTTCGCTACACGCACAATTCCATTCATCTTGTCACGCCGCTGGATTCCGGGGGCAGTTCGGCCAAGTTGCGGGAAGCCTTCCGGATGCCCGCGGTGGGGGATCTGCGCAGCAGGTTGATGGCCCTGGCGGACCAGAGCGTGAAGGGCAACCCGGAAGTCCGGGAACTGTTCGCCCACCGGCTGGCCAAAAGCGCCGCCCCGGAGGAACTGCGTCACAGCCTGGAACGGCTGGTTGCGGGCCGGGACGCTCTGGTACGGCGCATCCCGGACCCGATGCGCAAGATCGTCCGCAATTATCTGCGTATTTTCCAGGAAAAGATGCCGGAGGATTTCGATCTGCGCGGGGCCAGCATCGGAAACCTGATCCTGACCGCCGGCTACCTGACCAGCCAACGGCGCATCGACTCGGTGGTCTTTCTGTTTTCCAAGTTGGCCGAGGTTCGCGGCGTGGTCCGGCCGACCATGAACCGTTATCTGCACCTGGCCGCGGAACTGGAAAACGGTGAGATCATCGTCGGACAGCATTTGCTCACGGGCAAGGAAGCACCGCCCATCACCTCCAGGGTCAAGCGGGTTTGCATTCGTTCCGGAGATACGCGGGGCGAGCCGGTTCGGGTGGCCATCCGCGAGAAGGTGCGCAACCTGATCCGTCAGGCCGATCTGATCTGCTTTCCCATGGGCAGCTTCTATTCCAGCCTGATCGCCAACCTGCTCCCGGAGGGGGTGGGACAGGCCATCGCCGAGAACGACTGCCCCAAGGTCTACGTGCCCAATGCCGGGATGGACCCGGAACAGTTCGGGATGACCCTGGCGGACAACACCGCCGCCCTGTTGCATTACCTGCGCCGAAGCTGCGTGGCCGACCTGCCCGTGGAGCGGCTGCTGAACCTCGTACTCCTGGACTCCCGCGACGAGAGCTACGCTCAGCCCGTGGACGTGGCCGCCGTGCGGGATCTGGGGGTCGATGTTTTACGCATCCCGCTGGCCGGAAGCGACCCCGGCGCGTCCTCGGCAGCCCTCCTGGACGGAGACAGGGTGATTCGGAGCTTGTTGTCCCTGATCTGATTACTTGAAAGACTGCAGCGACACTTATTTTCGGCATGCGATGTCTTTTTTTCAGGACTCAAGCCAATGATATGCCTCAATCCGGTGGTTGAAACCACCGGCTATACTTCTCCCTTGCAGGGAAATGGAACAACAACCAACAATCAGAGGAGCCGACCATGTCGAAAAAAGAAGTGAAGTTGAAAGGCGTGATGGACGTCAACCAAGTGGTGACCTATCTGGAGGATCTGGCGAATTCCTTGAAGGAGGGCAAAATCTGCGTCCAACAGGGCGAGCAGTTCGTGACCCTTTGCCCGGACAAGATGGTGGACGTGGAGGTCAAGGCTACCGCGAAAAAAGGGAAGGAAAAATTCGAGATGGAGCTGGCCTGGTACCGGGAGGTTCCCCAGGAGATGAGTATTTCCTCGGATGAACCGGAACAGGACGCCGAAAATGAAGGATCGTCGCTCGCGGTCAGCGGTCCGGTGATCGAAATGCCGGAAGTCCAGGACATGGATTCCGACGACGAAGGCAAGACAGCCCGCAGCTAGCCGAGCCTCGCTGGAAGAACGATGCGTGAGCCGGAGGCTTTGCCGGGCCGGTTTCGTCATCCTTTCCGAACGCCGAAGCGGCCTCTTATACGGGGGGCCGCTTTTTTTGGGAGGTGCGCCCCGGTAGGGCGCATCCACTTGATCCGCCACACCTGTTTGCTCGGTTGCCTGATGCCAACCTCACGTGTAAGAAGAGGTGAGGAAAACGGCTGGGTTCAGCCGCTATTTTGCTTTTGGAGAAATCGTGGGAGACGGCGCCATTTAGAGGGCGCGTGGTTTGACCTGCAGCGACCACGCTCTGTGAGCCAACGAGGATGATTATGCAAGCGGTTCAATCACTTTCAGCCTTGGTTTTAGCGGCGGGCAAAGGGACGCGGATGCATTCCGACAAGCCCAAAGTGTTGCACACGCTGCTGGGTGAACCCATGCTGTGGTATGTCTTGGAGGCCGTCAGGCCTTTAGCGGGCGAGGGTGCGTACACGATCATCGGTCACGGCGCGGACTTGGTCCGGAAGCAGTTTCCGGGTGAGCGGTTCATCCTGCAGAAAGAGCAACTGGGCACAGGACATGCCGTGCTCTCGGCTTGGTCCGAAATTTTGGCCGGGAATGTCCGCTGGTGTCTCGTGATCAACGGAGATACGCCGTTGATCGATGGTGTGATGCTTGAACGGTTCTGCGCGGCCATGATGCATGACGGGGTTGATCTGGCCTTCGTGACGACAACCCTGGACGACCCGTTGTCCTACGGGCGGGTTGTGCGCGATGCCGCCGGGTCGGTTCGCGGCATCATCGAAGCCAAGGATTTTGACCCGAAGCGCCACGGAGAGCCCACCGGCGAAATCAACGCCGGGATTTACTTGTTGCGGGTTGCAACCATGGGACCGCTGCTTTCCAAAATTTCAGCCGACAACAAACAGGGCGAATACTATCTGACCGATCTCGTGGACCTTGCGGTGCGCGGTGGTTTGCGGGTGGGGACTCTGGCCGCCGGAGACCCCTTGGCCTGCATGGGCGTGAACAGTCCCTTGGAATTGGTCGCATCCGAGGATGCGTTACGTCGGCGAATTGCTCAGGCCTTGCTGCAAGGCGGCGTGACGATCCATTTGCCTGATTCCGTGAGCATCGGGCCGAGGGTCGTCGTGGAGCCCGGGGTGGAGATTTTCGGCCCTTGCGAGATGTATGGAGCCGCGCATGTCCGCCGAGGGGCGGTCCTGGAATCCCATACCTGGCTCAAGAATTCGCGTATCGGCTCCGGAAGCGTCGTCCGTTCGTTTTCGCATCTTGAGGGAGCCTCCGTGGGAGAGGGCTGCATCGTAGGGCCGTATGCCCGTTTGCGACCGGACGCGGTTCTGGAAGCGGGTGCGCGAATCGGAAATTTCGTGGAGATGAAAAAGGCCAGGCTGGGAAAGAATGCCAAAGCCAGTCATTTGACGTATCTCGGAGATGCCGAGATCGGAGAAGACGTCAACATCGGTGCCGGGACCATCACCTGCAATTACGACGGGAAACGCAAGCACCGCACCGAAATCGGCCCCAGGGCGTTTATCGGCAGCAACTCCGCGCTGGTGGCCCCGGTCAGGATCGGAGCTGACGCCCTGGTGGGAGCGGGCTCGGTGATCACCAAGGATGTACCTGACGCCTCCTTGGCCGTGGCCCGCGGGAAGCAGCAGTGCTTCGCCAGACGGAAGCCGGAATAGCCGGCGCTCAAATCAAAGAACATCCGGGTTAAATTATTTCTTGATCATTTCTGTCTTTCCAGGATATGTGAAACGCATGGACATACTCACTCAGTTCGAAGAGAAAATTGACCGACTGTTGCAACGGATTCAAACCGTTGAAGATGAAAATCTTCGCCTCCGGGAAGAGCTGGAGGCGGAAAAAAAACAGAAACAGGAAGTTTTGAGTCGGATTGACAACCTCTTGAAGAAAATTCAAGAAGCGGCTATTTAATCTGCTCATGCCCAGTCATACCATATCAGTCTTGGGGTTTGAATTGGCCTTCAAGGCTGATGCGGATCAAGCCCAGGTCGTTGCCGCCAGAAAGGAGATCGAAGAGCGGTTCGCCGTGCTGAAAACACAGGGCAAACATATGAGCAGGGAAAAACTCCTGGCGTTTTTAGCGCTGGGTCTAGCGGATGATTATCTCCTGACATGCAAAAAAATGGGGCAGTTGGAGACAAAGCTGGAAAAATTGCTTCACCGGATGGAACAAGACGATACTGCCGGGAATAATATTGATACACAGTCGGAATAATTCAATCCCCTGGAAGGTTCGTGATCATCGAGTACTTTTTTGAGCCAATATAGTCCCAACGGGAGCCGCTTCCAACCGGGCGGTGCGCAGACCCAGTCATCTGGGGAGCCTAAAGTCCGGACAGTGGCGCCCACCTTGCAAAGCAAGGTTCAAAGAAGCTCATGACACGGCTTTCCGGGGTTTTATCGATACACAAGCCTGTTGTTTTTTTCGATATTTCTCCGTTCAACACAGTCCTCGGTCCGTCGCCGTTCACGTCCTTCCAGCCTCCCCCGAAACACCCGGTTTCGGCTTTTTTATATCCCCCGACCCATATGACGCCACGCCCGTGGCGACCTCTGCATGCAGGCGATTTCGTTCCTTTGATGGCGGGTGCGACAGCGTTTGTGCGGCCCATTGCTGGAATGGGCGAGATGATTTGGAAAAGGGGAGAATCCCATGTCGATAGAGAGTGTTTTTATACTGCTTTTCGGCCTGCTGGCCGGAGGTGCCGTGGTCCATCTGGCCCTGCGGCACATCTCCGGGACCAAGGTCAAGGAAGCCGAGGAACTGGCCGGGAAGATTCTGGAGGAGGCCCGCAAAGAGGCGCAAGTCCAAAAGAAGGAGCTCCTTCTGCAAGCCCAGGACGAGATATTTCGGCGCAAGAAGGAGCAGGAACAGGAACACCGGGACCGGGAAAGCGAACTGAAAAAACAGGAAACCCGGTTGCAGGAAAAGGAAGAACGGCTGGAGCAAAAGCTGGAAAAGGCCTCTCAGAAGGAGAGCGAGGTTGTTCTCCTGGAAAAAAATCTCATTCAGCGGGAACGGGATTTCGCGGTCCAGGAAGAACGGCTGGCGGAGATGACCTTGTCGCAGCAAAAACGGTTGGAGGAAATTTCCGGATTGACCGTCGAGGAGGCCAAGAAGCGGCTGATGGAAGAGATCGAGAGCCAGGCCCGACACGAATCGGCCAAGACATTGCGCCAGCTTGAAAGCGAAACCAGGGAAAATGCCGACCGCAAGGCCAAGGAAATTCTGGCCACGGCCATTCAACGCTATGCCGGGGAGTTCGTCACCGAACAAACCGTTTCTTCCGTGGCGTTGCCCAGCGAGGACATGAAGGGCCGAATCATCGGGCGGGAAGGACGCAATATCCGCGCCCTGGAGGCGGCCACGGGTGTGGACTTGATCATTGACGATACACCGGAAACCGTGATTCTTTCGGCCTACAGCCCCTTGCGCCGCGAGGTGGCCAAGCAGTCCCTGGAACGGCTGATCAGCGACGGACGAATTCATCCGGCGCGCATTGAGGATATCGTTCGCAAGGTCGAGCAGGAAATAGACGTCAAGCTTCGGGAATGGGGCGAGCAAGCCACCTTTGACGTGGGCGTTCACGGCATTCATCCGGAAATCATCCGTTTGCTGGGGCAGTTGCGCTATCGGACCAGTTTTTCCCAAAACGTTCTGCAACATTCCTTGGAAGTCGCCTTTGTCTGCGGAATCATGGCCGCGGAACTCGGCCTGGACGTAAAGAAGGCCAAGCGGGCCGGCCTGCTGCACGATATCGGCAAGGCCGTGGACCATGAAGTGGAAGGCCCTCATGCCACCATCGGCGCGGATCTGGCCAAGAAGTACGGAGAAGGCAAGGACATCGTTCACGCCATTGCCGCCCACCACGAGGAAGTCCCGCCCAAGAGCGTGATGGCCGTATTGGTACAGGCGGCAGACGGCCTTTCCGGAGCCCGGCCCGGGGCGCGCAAGGAGCTGTTGGAAAATTACGTCAAGCGCTTGGAGGATCTGGAAGGCATGGCCACGGGCATGGAAGGCGTGTCCAAAGCGTTCGCCATTCAGGCCGGGCGCGAGCTGCGGGTCGTCGTGGAGTCGGATCTGGTGGACGACGACAAGACGTTTTTGTTGTGCAATGATCTGACCAAGAAGATTGAGCAGAATCTGACCTACCCCGGACAAATTCGGGTTACCGTGATCCGTGAGCGGCGGGCGGTGGGGTATGCCAAATAATGAAAGGCCATGACATGAGTTGCAAGGAAGAGTGCTCCAAGAGGGTGGTGACCAAGGCCGAGCTGGAGCAAATTCAACGCGGCACGGTGGAGATCATCGACCTGGAAGAACTGAAGACCAAGATCGGCCGGGGCAAGCCCCTGCGGGTCAAGGCCGGATTCGACCCCACGGCCCCGGACATCCACTTGGGCCACACGGTACTGATTCAAAAGCTGAAGCATTTCCAGGATCAGGGCCATGACGTCATCTTCCTGATCGGGGACTTCACCGGCATGATCGGCGACCCTTCGGGCAAGTCCGAAACCCGCAAGACCCTGACCCGGGAAGCTGTCCTGGCCAACGCCGAGACTTACAAACGCCAGGTGTTCAAGATTCTCGATCCGGACAGGACCACGGTGGCCTTCAATTCGCACTGGATGGACGCCTTCAACGCGGCGGATTTCGTCCGGCTCTGCTCACACTACACCGTGGCCCGGATGCTGGAGCGGGAGGACTTTTCCAATCGTTACGCATCGGGCAAGCCCATCGCCATCCACGAGTTTCTCTATCCCCTGGTCCAGGGCTACGATTCCGTGGCCCTGCGGGCGGACGTGGAACTGGGCGGAACGGATCAGAAGTTCAACCTGCTCATGGGGCGGACGTTGCAGCGTGACTACGGCCAGGAGCCCCAGGTGATTCTGACCGTGCCGATCCTGGAAGGTTTGGACGGCGTGCAGAAAATGAGCAAGTCGCTGGGTAATTACATCGGTATCGAGGAGCCGGCCGGGGACATGTTCGGCAAGGTGATGTCCGTCTCGGATCAGCTGATGTGGCGCTACTACGAGCTGCTGTCCGACCGCTCTCTGGCCGAGGTGGCCACGTTGCGCGACGACGTGGACCAGGGTCGGCTGCATCCCAAGCAGGCCAAGGTCGAGCTGGCCCTGGAGCTGACGACCCGGTTTCATGGCGCGGAACAGGCACGGGCCGCCCAGGACGCCTTTGAGCGGGTCTTCGCCAGAAAGGAAAACCCCGAGGACATGGATGTTTTCCAGGCGACTCACGGCCCTGAAAGCCGGCTCCTGGCCATTTTGGACGCGGCGGACCTGTGCCCGTCCCGAGCCGAGGCCAAGCGCCTCTGCCGCCAGGGAGCCTGCACCGTGGACGGCGAGAAGCTCCATGATCCCGAGCAGGTTCTGGAGCCGGGAGAGTACGTGCTGAAGGTCGGGAAGAAGCGGTTTATGCGGGTTGTCGTCAGGTAAATGTCATTCAACGTATCATTATGAACATCTTCTGGCATCGATTGCGGATGGTCTTGGCCATGGTCAAGATCGAACACTCGGTTTTCGCCCTGCCGTTCGCCTACTCCGGCGCGTTCCTGGCGGCCGGCGGCTGGCCGGGGTGGCGGGTGTTTCTGTTGCTGACTTTAGCCATGGTCATGGTCCGTTCCTTTGCCATGGCCATGAACCGCATTCTGGATCTGCGCTACGACCGCCTCAATCCCCGGACCCAGTCTCGTCAACTGGTGACCGGAGAGCTGAGCGTCCGGTTCACGTCCTTTTTCGCCCTGGGCACGGCCCTGGTTTTCGTGTTGGCCTGTGCGGGCTTGAACACCCTGTGCCTGCTCCTGGCCGTCCCGGCCCTGCTCTGGTCCGCGGCCTACAGCCTGACCAAGCGCTTCACCTGGTTGTGCCATTTCTTTCTGGGCTCGGTCCTGGGGCTGGCCCCCGTGGCCGGATGGATCGCCGTTGATCCCCAGTTCGCGCTTCCGGCTGTGCTTTTGTTTTTCGGCGTGCTGTTCTGGGTGGCCGGATTTGATATTTTTTACGCGGCTCAGGACGTGGAGTTCGACCGATCCCACGGCCTGCATTCCGTTCCCGCCGCCTTCGGCCTGGAGACGGCCTTTGCCCTGGCCGGGTTCAGCCACGTCCAGGCGGCCCTGTTTTTTCTGCTGGCCGGCCTTGCCGCATCCCTGGGCTGGGTGTACCTGTTGGCCTGGGCTATTGTCGCCGCGGTTCTGTTCTGGGAACATCGCCTCATCTCCTCCAGGGACCTCAGCCGGCTGAATATGTCGTTTTTTACCTTGAACGGCGTGGTGGCGGCGTTATTGTTTTTCGGAGTATTGCTGGATCTTGCGTTTTGAGATGATCTGCTGGTGCGGATTTATGAATATGCTTCAATTACCGGATGAAAAGGAGATATTATGAAATTGAATGCAGGGGATTGCACGCTGTACAGTGGCGGCGCTACGGGCGCGGAGGCGGAATTCGGGGCCATGGCTGAGCGGTTTGGGGTCGCGGAAGTGAATTTCACCTTTGAAGGCCACCAGATCTCCCGGACCCGGGGCATGCGGGTCCTGACCCAGGAGGAATTGCGCCGGGGGGACGTCAGCATGACCTATGTCTCCCGCCTGCTGAACCGAACCTACTCCAACGCGCCGATCATGCGCAAAGTCCTGCAGACCATCTGGTATCAGGTCAATAACGGCATGGAAATCTACGTCATCGGCAGCATCCAGGAAGACGGCACGGTCAAGGGCGGTACCGGCTGGGGCGCTGAGTTCGCCAAAATCTGCAACAAGCCGCTCTTTGTCTTCGACCAGGCCAAAAACGGCTGGTTCCGCTGGGAGCAAGCCGCCTGGCATTCCCAGGACACCCCGACCATCGCAAACATCCATTTTACCGGGACGGGGACACGGTTTTTGGAAGAGAACGGAAAGAAAGCCGTGGCGGAGTTGTTCGAGCGCTCGTTTGGGTGATCTTTTCAAAGGCTTGAAACTTGATTCCTCCAGGAGGACGAAGTGGAACTGACCGCGGTGCTTACACCGGCCGAAGAGGGTGGGTATGTTGCGCTCAACCCGGAAACAGGGACGACGACTCAGGGAGAAACCGTGGAAGAGGCGATTGAGAACCTGAAAGAAGCCACGGCGTTGTATCTGGATGAGTTTTCTTCTCCGCTTCATGGCCATCCACTTGTCACGACGTTCAACGTACCCGTGAATGCCTAAATTGCCTCGCGTTTCCGGCGCGGATGTCGTCCGGGCCCTTGGACGCCTTGGGTTTGAAGTCATGCGTCAGTCTGGAAGCCATGTGGTCATAAGGCGTGATGCCCGAGGTTGTGTGGTGCCGTTGCACAAGGAAATCAAGACCGGAACCCTTGCCGGGGTTTTACGTCAGGCCGGAGTTTCTTCAGATGAGTTTATGGCGACGTTGTAAACGGCATTTGACGGTGGATCTCGATAAATTTTACCAACAAGGCCCCTCGCGGGCCTTTTTTATTCTCTTATGGCTGAATCCGTTATTCATATCCAAGGTGCCCGCCAGCATAACCTGAAGAATCTGTCTTTGGACATTCCGCGGGACAAGCTGGTGGTGGTGTGCGGGCCGTCCGGTTCGGGCAAGTCCACCCTGGCTTTCGACATTATCTATGCCGAAGGGCAGCGCCGCTACGTGGAGTCGCTATCGGCCTACGCCCGGCAGTTCCTGCCGCAACTGGACAAGCCCCAGGTGGACAAGATCGAGGGGCTGTCGCCGGCCATCTCCCTGGAGCAGCAGACCCTGACCCGCAATCCCAGGTCCACCGTGGGCACGGTGACCGAGGTCCATGACTACTTGCGGGTGTTCTACGCCCGGTTGGGCCGGATGAGCTGTCCGAAGTGCGGGCAAGCCATTGAGGCGCGCAGCCAGGATGAAATCATCCAGGCTGTTCTGGGGTTGCCGACAAAGACAAAGTTTTTGCTTCTGGCCCCCCTGGTGGAAAACCAGAAAGGCACGCAGCAGGATCTGATGCGCAAGCTGAAGGCCCAGGGGTTCGTGCGGGTGCGGGTGGACGGGGCGGTGCTGCCGTTGGAGCCGCTTCCGGAGATCACCAAGAATCAACGCCACACCCTGGAACTAGTGGTGGACCGCCTGGTGGCCGGTCCGGAGATCCGCCACCGCCTCGCGGATTCTTTGGAGCTGGCCCTGAAGTACGGCAAGGGCCGGATTTCCATTCAGATCGTGGACGGAGAGGAGATGGTCTTCAGCACCACTTCGGTGTGCACCCGGTGCGATATCAGTCTGCCGCCTCTTTCGCCGCAACTGTTTTCCTTCAACAGTCCCCAGGGAGCCTGTCCGACGTGTTCGGGCATCGGCAGCGTGGAGTACTTTGAACCGGACCTGCTGGCCCCGAACAAGGGTTTGAGCCTGCGCCAAGGCGGGATCATTCCGTGGCGCAAGGCGACGGCCTTGGCCAGGTATGCCGACGGATTGCAACAGCTGGGGCGGGTGCATGGGTTCACCTTGGATACGGCACTGGCCGAGTATTCGCCGCAAGCCTGGGAAGCCCTGTTCCAGGGTGATGCGAGCGTATCCTGGGAAGGGGTGGTTCCGCTTCTGGACCGGGGGCATCAGGTGCTGGGACCGGTCTGGCGGGACGAACTGTCCCGGTTCCGACAGAATCGGCCCTGCCCTGCTTGCGGGGGCGCTCGCTTGAAGCCCGAGGCCCTGGCCGTCCGGGTCGAGGGGCTGAACATTCATGAGTTTTGCGGCCTGCCCGTGGTTCGAGCCTTGGAATGGCTGCGTGATCGGCGGTTTACCGGACAGCAGGAACTGATCGCCGGCCCGCTGCTCAAGGAACTGGTCCACCGGCTGGATTTTTTGGTCCGGGTGGGGCTGGATTACCTGAGCCTGGCTCGGACCATGTCCACGCTCTCCGGGGGAGAGGCGCAGCGCATCCGGCTGGCCGGACAACTGGGCTCCGGCCTGGTGGGCGTGACCTATGTCCTGGACGAGCCGAGCATCGGGCTGCATCCTCGGGACAATGCCCGGTTGCTGGCATCGTTGCGGGACTTGCAGGAGCGGGGCAACACGGTGCTGGTGGTGGAGCACGACGAGGCCACGATCCGGGCCGCGGATCATGTCCTGGAACTGGGGCCCGGATCCGGAGCCCTGGGGGGCGAGTTGGTCTTCCACGGCACGGTGGACGGGCTGCTGCGCCACGAGGATTCCCTGACCGGGAAGTATTTGCGGGGGGATCTCGTTATCGCCGGACCTGAAAAACGTCGAAAAGGCAAAGACGCTTTGGCGCTGCACGAGGTGCGCACGAACAATCTGCGCGACCTGGACTGCACCATCCCCTTGGCCGCTCTGGTCTGCGTGACCGGCGTTTCCGGGTCGGGCAAAAGTTCCCTGGTTGTGGATTCTCTGTACAAGCACATCGCCTTGGCCAGAGGGATCAAAGTGGACACGCCGGGCAAGATCGGGGGGATCGAAGGCCTGGAGCGGGTGGAAAAAGTCATCGCCATTGATCAGACTCCCATTGGCCGGACGCCCCGCTCCAATCCGGCCACTTACACCAAGGTGTTCGACGAGATCCGCAAGATTTTTTCCACCACGGTGGAAGCCCGCAAACGTGGCTACGCTCCGGGGCGGTTCAGCTTCAACGTACCCGGAGGCCGCTGCGAGGCCTGCCAGGGGGACGGGCAGATCCGGGTGGAAATGCATTTCCTGCCGGACGTGTTCGTGACCTGCGAGGTCTGCGGCGGCCAGCGCTACAACCGCGAGACCCTGGCCATCGAATACAAGGGCCTGAACATTGCCCAGGTTCTGGACCTGACCGTGGCCGAGGCCCGCCGCTTCTTCACCAATTACACGGCTCTGGAGCGCCGCCTGGAGGTGCTCCAGGAAGTCGGGCTGGAGTATTTACGCCTGGGCCAGCCGGCCACGACTCTGTCCGGCGGGGAAGCCCAGCGGATCAAGATCTCCCGTGAACTGGGCAAGCGCAGCCTCCCCGGAACGCTGTACATCCTGGACGAACCCACCACCGGCCTGCACATGCACGAAACCGGAAAGCTGATTCACGTGCTGCAACGCCTGGTGGACAAGGGCGCATCCGTGGTGGTCATTGAGCACAATCTGGACGTGATCTGGGCCGCGGACCACGTCATCGACCTGGGCCCCGGCGGCGGCGATGCCGGTGGCCGTATCGTGGCCAGCGGTACACCCGAACAGATCCGGGACGACCCGGATTCGGCGACCGGACAGTTTTTACGAGAGATGCGGTGAAGGGATCGCGCTGATGGTTCTCAACGCGATCCTTGTTGACAAGGCTTCGTGCGCCCTATATAGGACAAAAAAAATCTCATTTATCCTTTATTTTGCAGGATGGAGACGCACAAATCATGATGTTGACCAAGGCTGGAGAGTACGCTGTACGCTGCATGCTCTACCTGACCACGGCGGGCACGGGGGGGGTTGTTGCCCGGCGAGATATTTCCGAGGCCATGGATATTCCCGGCCCGTTTCTGGCCAAGATCGCCCAGGAATTGGCTCGGGCCGGTTTGATTCAGATCGTGCAGGGTGCGCGAGGCGGTTACAGGCTGCTCAAGGCGCCGGAGGAAGTGACGCTGTTGGACGTGGTCGAGGCGGTTGAAGGGGAGATTTTTTTGAACGAGTGCATTATTCGTTCGGACGGTTGCGGGCGAAGTGATTTTTGCGGGGTGCATCAGGTCTGGCAAAAGGCCAGGGCGGGGTTGCGGGAGACCTTGAGCGTTCCGCTGTCCGAATTGAAGGACGTTGCTGACCGCTCTTGCCGACCATGACGGCGGAGACGATATGACGGTCTGGAATTTTCAACAATAAGGAGGCTCAGTAATGGACGTATTGTTGTTGTCGCGATTGCAGTTCGCCTTCACAACCTTTGTGCACTTCATCTTCGTGCCGCTGACCCTGGGGCTGTCGCTCCTGGTGGCGTATATGGAGTTCAAGTGGGTGCGCACCGGGGACGAGGTGTACAAGCGGATGGCCAAGTTCTGGGGGAAACTCTTCTTGATCAACTTTGCCCTGGGCGTGGTCACGGGTATTGCTCTGGAGTTTCAGTTCGGGACCAACTGGGCTCGGTATTCGGCTTATGTGGGAGACATCTTCGGCTCGCTGCTGGCCATTGAGGCGACCCTGGCCTTCTTCCTGGAGTCCACGTTTTTGGCGGTCTGGATTTTCGGTTGGAATCGGCTGTCCCCCAAGCTGCACAACGCCAGCATCTGGCTGGTGGCCCTGGCGGCCAATGTGTCGGCGTTCTGGATTCTGATGGCCAACGGCTGGATGCAGAATCCCACGGGATTCGTGCTGCGCGGGGATCGCGCCGAGCTGGAGAGTTTCGCGGCCTTGGTCACCAACCCCTTTGCTTGGCAACAGTTTTTGCACGTCCTTTTTTCGGCGTATGTACTCAGCGGTTTTTTTGTTTTGGGCATTTCGGGCTGGCATCTGGCTCGGGGCAGTAACGTGGATTTTTTCAAGCGTTCCTTTCAAATCGCCGCTCCCTTTACCCTGGTCTTCGCCCTGGCTCTGGTGGTGCAGGGGCATCATCACGGCTCCACTGTGGCCAGATATCAACCGGCCAAGCTGGCGGCCATGGAATCCCACTGGGACACCATGAACCGCGCCCCCCAATATTTGTTCGTGATTCCGGATCCGGCCAATGAACGTAATTTGGTTGAAGTTCTGCCCGTTCCCGGCGGCTTGTCCATGCTTGCCTATCATTCCTTCGACGCGGAGGTGACAGGGTTGAAGGATTTCCCCGCGGAGGACCGCCCGCCGGTGTTGCTGACCTTCGTTTCCTTCCGGACCATGGTCGGACTGGGGTTCCTCTTCCCGGCACTGGCCGCATGGGTCTGGATCCGGCGCAAGAATCCGGAATCGTCTCCCGCGTTGCTCCGCGTCCTGCCCTGGGTGATCCCCTTGCCTTACATCGCCATCCAACTGGGCTGGCTCGTGGCCGAGGTGGGCCGCCAGCCATGGATCGTGAACGGGATCATGCGCACGGAGGACGCCTTTTCCGCGGGGATCAGTGTTGGCCAGGTGTGGTTCTCGTTGCTGCTTTTCGGTCTGATTTACGGGCTGCTGGTGGCGGTGGACATCTACCTTTTGATGTATCATGGGCGAAAGGGGCCCAAATCCTCCGAGGACAAGAAAACCGCGGCGTCGGAATCCGGCTCCGGTTTTTCCGCGCGGCCCGAGGGAGCGTCGGCCTGATCTTGTCGGCTGATCCGGTCGGCATGATTCGAACCCAATCGACCATCAAGGAGATAACGATATGTTGGAAACCACATGGTTCATATTGTGGGGCGTGCTCTGGGCGGTCTATTTCGCCCTGGACGGATACGACCTGGGGATGGGCACGCTGATGCCCTTTCTGGCCAAGGATGAGCGGGATCGACGGATCATGTACAATGCCGCCGGTCCTTTTTGGGATGGCAACCAAGTCTGGTTGATCACCGCCGGCGGGGTCACCTTCGCGGCCTTTCCGGCCACGTACGCCGCCTTGTTCAGCGGTCTGTACACGGCGTTGATGCTCTTGTTGTTCGCCCTGATCCTGCGCGGCGTGTCTTTCGAGTTCCGGCGCAAGGTGGACAGCGAGCGCTGGCGCAAGGTCTGGGATTTTTGCCACGTCTCGGGCAGCTTTTTGCCGGCCCTGCTGCTGGGCGTGGCGTTCGCGAACATTTTTCAAGGCATTCCGCTCAACGCCCAGGGGATCAATGAAGGTGGGCTGCTGGATTTGCTCAACCCCTATGGTTTGCTGGGCGGGGTCTTGTTCGTGCTGATGTTTTCCCTGCACGGGAGTTTGTGGCTGGGCGTCAAGTCCGAAGGGCCCATCGCGGACCGGGCCGCGGCCATGGCCGAGAAGCTGTGGCTTGCCCTGATGGCCGTGGTGGTCCTTTTCCTTGTGATGACCGCCTTCGCCACCAGTCTTTTCGATAACTACCTGAACAATCCGCTCTTGTTCGTCGTGCTGCTCCTGGCCGTGATCGGGCTGATCCAAGCCCGCGTCTTTCTGGGCAAGCGGTCCATGCTTCTGGCCTGGGGGGCTTCGGCGGTGAGCATCATCAGCGTGACCCTCTTCGGAGTGATCGGCCTGTTCCCGGCGCTTTTGCCCTCCAGCCTGGATCCGGCCTACAGCATGACCATCGCAAATTCCGCTTCGAGCCAACTGACTCTGAAGATCATGTTGGGCGTGGTCCTGGTGTTCGTGCCTCTGGTCATCGCCTACCAGGCGTGGTTGCATATCACCTTTGCTCATAAGATCACGGATGCGGATCTGGAGTACGAGGAAGCCTACTGATAGCCGACCTCCAACGCTTCATCCTGAAGTGGACGGTGGAAACCGTTCAAGGGATCGAAAAGACCCGCCCTGGCTGAGTTTTCAGCCAGGGCGGGTCTTTTTTGAGCGATGCCGATTGCGGGGTTAATTCCGGTCGATTGGATATGTCTTGACCAGAACGTCCGTGCCATCGGAGTCCGTGACCACGAATTGAACCCGGGTCACGTCGTCCAGGTTTAAATCCGGAGGTAAGTGCAGACGCGTGGAAACGGGACGGAAGTTGCGGATGCTGAACCGGGGGATTTCCTCGTTGCCCAGGGCCGGAGCGGTGTGGTCGCCCTTGCTGAGGAAGGATACGGAGATAGACCCGGAAATGAGTTCGTTGGAAAGATTGCGGATCTCGAAGTCCGCACGAAGGTTCCCTGGTCTGCGAGTCAGTTGCATATTGTCCAGTTCGACCATTTGCAGACTCATGTCCGGGCGTACCGTTGGGGCTTCCTCAGAGTCTTGAGCTTGTTCTTGAACTGCGGTCTGGTCCGGTGCAACTGCCGGCGAGGCTGGTGCCTCGGGAAAGGCTTCATGTGGAGCCGCCACGTTCTCGGCCTGCTCTTGAAGCGGCTGCGAGGCTGGGAACTCAGGAGGCTGGGAGGGCAAAGGTTCCGATGAGATGGGGGGCGAGTCCGAGATCTGGGGGGTGGCTCCGTTGTCCGAGCGGAGCTGGAACAGTGCCGTTCCTCCTCCCGCCAGTACGACCAGCACGAGGGAGGCGACCCCGATTTTCCACCCCGAAGACGACCTTCTGGCGACGGGCAGGCTCTGTGAAGGGGACCACATGGCATTGCCGCTCGTGAACCGTACCTCACCCAGGGCGTTGCCGATCACTGATGGATCAAGCTTCAGGAAGCGAGCATAATTCCGAATAAACCCCTTGATGTAGACCGGATTCGGCAAAGGGGTTTCATCACCTTCCTCAATGGCCTCCAAAGCGGAGACGCCGATTTTGGTGACCTTGGCCGCGGCCGGGAGTTCCACGCCCTGCCGCAAGCGTTCCTCCTTGAGAAGCTTTCCAATTTCCCGCAAGTCCATGCACATCCTCCAGACGGATTGTTTTCACGCTGTTGCCAAGCTTGGTTTCGTAGAGCCTTTCAGGCCGGGTATCTACTCAGCACATTTTGCGTCCGTTCATGCTCCGGCAATCGGGGTCGGTATCGGTATCGGAACAGAAAGAAATCAGAACACATCCCAGCGTTTTCGATCCCGATCCCGATTCCGACTCCGACCCCGGAAACGGTATTACTCTATCTTTAATCGATACTCACATCTACAATTATTCCGTCGTCTCTTCGCCTGAGCCAACCGTCGACGGGAAGTCGGCTTGGTGCGGCTTGATGGCCTGACCCAGCCAATCGATGGTCCGGCCGAGGTGCCGCATGTTTTGCAGGCCCTCCGCGTCCTGAAGAACGTCTCCTTTGTTCAGGCCGAAGCCCAGATTCCAGTAGGACGAGCCTGGAACGATCATGGACGACATCAAAAACATGTGATTGATGGTGTCGAAGACGTGCGTCCCGCCGCCTCGACGGACAGCGACCACGGCGGCCCCGATCTTGCCTCGCAACGCGCCGCCGTTGGCCACGCTGACCAGGCCGAGGCGATCCAGCAGAGCCTTCATTTCGGCGCTGACGTCGGTGAAGTAGGTCGGAGATCCGAAAATCAACGCATCCGCGGTCCACGCCTCGGTCAGAACGTCGTTGCAGCCATCCTTGGTCACCGCGCAGCGCATATCCTTGTTCTCGAAACACTTGTAACAGGCGATGCAGCCGCCGACCTTTCCTCCTCCGACCTGAAGCAGTCGCGTCTCCCAGCCGGCTTGCTCAAGTGGGGCCAGAACGTTGCGCAAGAGGATTTCCGTGTTTCCACCTTTTCTGGGGCTTCCATTTACGGCCAAGGCTTTCATCTGTTCATTCTCCTTTGTGTCTGTTTTGCCGCGCCCAGACAGGTAAAGTGAGGGACGCGCGAATTGAAAACGTAGCCTTTTTCCAGTTGCGTGACCAGCAGTCCGGTTTCGGTTGATCTCGCGATGTGTTTCTTGTGTGTATCTTCAATTGTTTTAGGGTGTTGCTTGGTTTTGGCTTGTTGGGAAGCAATGGACCCGATGATTGCCTGGTGATTGTCAATGTAAGGGCAAGTGGCGCGGGATGTTCAGCAGGTGCGTAAGGAAAGGATTTACATTGCTTTGGACGTTGGCTAAGGGCATGTCATGTGCTGAAAGGCAAAGGGCTCGAACCGAGAAATGAGTTCCTTGGCCACCAGTGTTCACTCGTATGGTAAACCGTTAAGCTTTCAGGAGGACGACAATGACTCGAAGTCTCAATTGTGTTTTTGCCGGCAAGTCCGCAAGTGCGATTCCTGGCGGTGATTTCAAAGAGTGGATTGTGAACGAAGCTAATAATCTTGCCGTCACCGGCTGGGTCCGCAGCTTGCATGATGATCGCCTTGAAGTCCTGGCCCAGGGTACCGAAGAGAACCTTGAGAAATTCCGTGTCCATCTTCTTCAGGGCCCGCCCTTCAGCAAGGTGGAAAACCTGGAATGCAAGTGGATCGAATATGAAAAGGCATTTTCTTCCTTTGAGCTTCGACAGTAGGTTCCCAAGGGTGAAGGCCTCGTTGCCTTGAGGTTGCCGAGGATAATACGGAACACCGGCTCCATGGAGCCGGTGTTTTCTTTTTTAAGAGCCTATTTTACCATCTGAATTCATTGGCGAAAAAATATTTTTTAAAAATTCAGAAAGTTTTTGTTGACAGTGCGGGGGAGTTCTTTTAGATACTGTCGTTTCGCGGCGAGCACTTCCGGCTGGTGAGTTTGGGTCGGTTTCGTGGTCGTCGGGCATGAGTTCTTTGACAATGAAATAGCGAGGGGGAGACGAATTATGGTTTATAGCCATGATTCATTTTGAGCGATTTATTAAGTGGAGAGTTTGATCCTGGCTCAGAATGAACGCTGGCGGCGTGCCTAACACA